>CAXSGV010000531.1:0-4794 GCA_964236615.1 uncultured Polyangiaceae bacterium | reverse complement strand
CGTCGCATCGCGCTCGGCGAGGCGAAAGAGGTAGCCGACGAACGCGTCTGTCTCGGGCAGTGGACGCACGTTCTTCACGTCGTCCGCGGGCACGCCGATCGTCTCGAGATCTTTCACGACCATCAAGTCGTGACCGGCCTCCGTGTACGCGTGGTGCAGGCAGTACTTCAAAAGGGGCAGACGATCGGACGTGAGGCGCACCGCCATCAACGCCTGGTTCTGCGCGTTGTAGCGCGTGTAATGGAACACCTGCTTCATCAAGGTCACGTAAAAATCGCGATCGATCCCGCGCTTGATGCGTTGCCACGACGGGCTCGCGTGGATCTTCCGCCACGAGTCGCGCTCCGCGGTCGCTAGGCGGTCGAAGAATGTCTCCGTTGTCGTCATCAGGTTCCTGCTTTCCTTTGGCGAGGCTCGTCCGCGAGGGGTGCGACCGAGCGTGGTCCGAGATCGAGCTGCCAGCCGCGTGCTTCGAGGCGCGCGACGACGCCGGGCTGCTCCGCCCGCATGTCGCCGTAGATGACGACGTATTTTCGATCGGTTGGTCGCCCGCGCAGCGTGAGCTCTTCGGGGGCAATGAGCTTCATGCCGAGGCGCGCGTAAATGCGCACGAGGGGGCGAACGCAGACGGCGAAGTTGTAGCGGTAAGGGGTGCGTTCGAGCAGCCACGTGCCGGCAAGGAGCAGCATCGCCTCGACGAGGCCGGTAGCGCGCTCGCCGCGATCGATGACGACGCGGCTGGTCTCGATGAGAGCGGACGGACGCACGGGCGGTCGCGTCCAGCTCGGCGCGAGATCGTCGAGCTCGTAGCGGCCGTCCTGTGGCGGCGTGAAGCGGCAGGTGCCGACGACCACGTCTGCGCGCTCACACGCAAAGACGTACGAGCGATCGTCGTACACGTCGGCGGCCGACCCCGCGCCCGCGCCCGCGCCCGTTCCGCTGAGCAGATAGCGCTGCTTTTCCTCGTAAGTGACCGCTCGCAGGGCGTACGCCGCTGCGCGCTCAACCGCCGTGCTCGCGAGCTTTACGGTGTACGTGTCCTTGCCGTGCCGCGCGCTCGCCATGTCGAGAGGAGGTACGCATCACCCGCGAGGTCAGATCCGACGATGAACGGCCGCGCGTAGTTCCTCCGATGAACGCGAACGGTCCGACCTTCACCGAGAGCTTGGTCGCCTACTTCCGTGGGTGGCGTTACCCGTTTTTCGGAACGGTCTTTCTCTACCTGCTCATGTACCTCGGCTGGGTCGCGGTCGGCGGGGGCCTTGGCGCGAGCAAGCTTCACATCGGTCTCGGCGCGATCGCAGCCACGTCGCTCTTGTTCGGCATCTTCCTCCTCAACGACGCCGCCGATCGCCTCGTCGACGCGCGCGTGCACCCCGATCGGCCAATTCCGCGCGGGCTCGCTTCGTGGAAGCACATCTACATCACGGCGGTGGGGCTCTTGCTCGTCGCGTGCGCTGTCAGCGCCTTCGTGAACGTGCGCAGCCTCGCGGTCGCGGCCGGCATGACGGTGTACGCACTCTTCTTCTACGGCTGGGCCAAGGGTGGTCTCGACGTTCCCGGCTCCTCCGAGATTCTCACGCCGATCGTCTCGGCCCTCTTCCCGCTCTACGCGCTGCAAGTTGCAGAATGCAACGATCTGCGCGTCGTCGCCGGCGTCGTGGGCTACATCTACCTCGCCGACTTCTCGCAGGACTTGCTCGGCGGAATTCACGACCAGGCTGGCGACCGCGCGGGCAACGTTCGCACCTTCGCGCTTGCGATAGGCCCGCGCTCGACGCTCGTCGTCTCTTCGATCGGGTTCGTCCTCGCGACCGCGTTCTCGGTGTCGCTCTTCGTGCTCGGCTCACTCGGCGTGGTCTACGTGGCGATCGTCGGCGCCGTGACCGTCACATGATCGTGCTCTACGCGCGCCTCTTCGGGGCGGCGAGGAGCGCAAGCGGCGCCGAGGATCCCGAGCTCCTCGGGCGCGCCGATCGCGCAAACCACCTTGCCGGGATGTTCTTCTTCATCGTTTCGGCAGCGACGTTCCTCGATCACGTGAGCCGCCCCTTCCTCGCCCGCTGACGTATCGTCCGTGCGATGAGCACGACCAACCCGCTCTTTTACGACCGCGAGGTCGAGCACGTCCTCTACGAGATGCTCGACGCCGAGTCGCTGTGCACGCTTCCGGCGTTCTCCGAGCACGCGCGCGAGACGTTCGATCTCTACGTCGACAGCAACCGCCGCCTCGCGCGCACGGCGCTCTACCCGGCCTACAAGCCGATGGATGAAGCGCCCGCGTATCTCGAAAAGGGCGGCATGGTGACGCACGAGAAAATGAAGCCGCTCTGGCGGCAGCTCGTCGACCTCGGTGTGATCAGCGCGACCCGCCCGACCTCGGTCGGGGGCCACCAACTTCCACTCACGGTCTCGACGCTTGCCCACGCGTACCTGATGGCGGCAAACGCGAGCGCGTACGGCTACGCGGGCCTCACCACCGGCGCCGCGCACTTACTCGAGGCATTCGGCGATGAGGCGACCAAGAAGGACGTCATGAGCCGGCTCTACTCCGGCGAGTGGACCGGCACGATGGCGCTCACCGAGCCCCAGGCGGGCTCCAGCCTCGCCGACGTCACCACGAAGGCGTGCCGCCGCGACGATGGCACGTGGTCGATCACGGGCTCGAAGATCTTCATCTCGGGCGGCGACCACGATCTCACACCGAACGTCGTGCACATGGTGCTGGCGCGCGTCCTTGGCGCATCGCCGGGGATCAAGGGCGTCTCGCTCTTCTGCGTGCCGAAGCGTCGCTTCGAGAAGGGCGAGCTCGTCAGTAACGACGTTCACGTGGCGGGCGTGATTCACAAGATCGGGTGGCGTGGTCTTCCGAGCCTCGCGCTGTCGTTCGGCGACGAAGGCGACTGCCGCGGCTGGCTCGTCGGCGAGGAGAACAAGGGCATCTCGTACATGTTCCAGATGATGAACGAGGCGCGGATCATGGTCGGCCTCAACGGCGTGGCCACCGCGTCGGTCGCGTACCACGAGTCGCTCGCCTACGCGCGCACGCGCACCCAAGGGCGCACGCTCGCGCGCAAGAGCGCGAGCCTCCCGCAGGTGCCGCTGGTCGAGCACGCCGACGTTCGCCGAATGCTCCTTCGCCAGAAGGCGATCGTCGAAGGTGGGCTTGCGCTCGTTGCTTTCACCGCCAAGCAGGCCGATCTTTCGGAGCACGCGACCGATCCCGCGGTCCGCGAGCGCGCGGCACTACTCCTCGGCGTGCTCACGCCCATCGCGAAGACATTTCCGGCGGAGTGGGGCTTCGAGTCGAACGCGCTCGCCGTCCAGATCCACGGCGGCTACGGCTACTCGAGCGAGCAGCTCCCCGAGGCGTGGCTGCGCGAGCAGAAGCTCAACTCGATCCACGAAGGCACGACGGGCATCCAGGCGCTCGATCTCCTCGGCCGCAAGGTCGTCGCGCGCGGCGGCGCGGCGCTCCTCGTCTTGCTCGAGGAGACCAACCAGACGATCGCGCGTGCCGAGCGCGCGGGTCTCGACGCGGCGTCGACTCAGCGGCTGCGTGAGGCGGTCGCGACGGTCAACGCGCTCACGGCGCACCTCGGCTCCATCGGGCTCGGCGGCGATGTCGACGCGATGCTCCGTCACGCGACCGATTTCTTGTCGCTGTTCGCCATCACGGTCGTCTCGTGGCTCCTCCTCTGGCAGGCGGCCATCGCGAAAGAGGCTCTCGCGCGCTCCCCCTCGGAATCCGATCGCGACTTCTACGAGGGAAAGCTCTGCACCGCCGACTACTTCCTCGCGACCGAGCTCCCGCGCGTCACGCAGCTCGCAGCCCTCTGCCGCACCAACGAGACCTCCTACGCACGCATGCGCGAAGCGTGGCTTTGAGCTCGTAGTCTTGATTCGGCTTTATTCGAGGAGCGCTTCGACGACGGCGCACCAGCCGTTCACCATGTTGCGCATCTCGTAGCCACCACCGCCTAGGACGAGCAGACGTCCGCCGGCGTGGCGCTCGGCGAGCCCGATGACGCGCTCGGTGGCGAAGCGGAGAGTGTCGACGGAGAGCTTGCAGTGCGCCATCGGATCCCCGTCGAGACCGTCGGCGCCCGCGACGTAGACGATGAACGCGGGTTTCTTCGCTTCGAGAAACCCCTCCGCCTCGGCCCAGGCCACGCGGAACTCGGCGTCGGTGGTGCCGGGCGCGAGTGGGATGTTGAGCTTCGTGCCGCGCGCGTCGCCGTCGCCGGTGTCCTCACGACCGCCCGGCACTGCCTTGTCCGACGGCTTCTCCGGCGTGTTGGGAAAGAGCGTGCTCCAGTCCTCGTGAAGGTCGGCGATGACGACGCCGGCGTCCTCTGCGAAGGCCCGGTAGACGCCGTCGCCCTGGTGAACGTCGACGTCGACGTAGCCGACCGGGGAGATACCGCTTTCGCGCACGAGCTTCACCGCAATCGCGGCGTCGTTGTAGAGGCAGTAGCTCCGCGCCTCGTCACGGAACGCGTGGTGAAAGCCGGCGATGGGGACGAACGCTCTCGTCAGCTCGCCTGCGAGGATGCGCCGCGTCGCGTCGGCGACCGAGCCGACGACATGCGTGGCCGCGCGCTCCACCGATGCGCGCGCGAAGGTGGGCCCGTGGTCGAGCGCGCCCACATCGAGCGCACACAACCGGCGTACGCGTTCGACGTGCGCGGCGGAGTGGACGAGGAGGAGGTCGTCGTCTTTCGCAGGCACTGCGTCGAAGAGAACGAGGCGCGCGTCGAGTTCATCGACCTGCCGTCGGACGTGTTCCTCGGC
>CAXSGV010000530.1:0-4841 GCA_964236615.1 uncultured Polyangiaceae bacterium | reverse complement strand
CCGCGTTTCCCCGAAGAGCCTGGAGAAGGCACCATGAGCACTGGCTCGCGACAAAGTGCTCCGCCCAGTCAAAAATCGACCGTGAGTGACGTGCCTGGTCGAGGTCCCGAGAGTATATCTCCGCCCTCGTCCGGAATTGTGAGGGAGAGCGTAAAAATGACGACCCAGTCGGAACAGCGCCAGAGAGAGCGAACAAGCTTCAAGGACCTCGCGAAGCTCGCGGCGACCCCGCCCCCTTCCTCCATCGTACCGGGTGCATCCGGCGCATCGGGATCCGGCGCCCCCAGCAGCGCGTGGGGAATGCCGGATGCGAGCTCGGGCCCCCCGTCGCAAGCGGGTCGTCTCGATCCGAACGACTCGGGCATGGTCGATCTCAAGATGATCGCCACACTCGATCCGCGTGGCGCCGAGCGCGCGAAGACGACGCCGCTCGCGGCCTCGGGTCTCTTCGATGACGAGCCGTCGCCGGCTTCGCAGCCGCCCTTGTCGGGCCGCGTGTCGGGTCACGTGTCGGGTCACAGCGCGCCGCCGCCGCCCGCGTCGATGAGCAGCAGCAGCGCTCTCGGCCGCGCGAGCATTCCGTCGGAGCGTCCTCCGATGGTCGTGCAGGCCTCGGCGCAAGAGTCTGCGCCGCTCAGCATCTCGCATCCGCCCGCGCCGGTCTCGGCTCGCGCCATGATGGGCTCGAGCCCCGTGCTTCCGAAGAAGAAGGGTGCAGGCGGCCTCCTCCTCGTCGTCGGCGGCGTCGTGTCGCTCGCTGCCGTCGCTGCCGCCGGCGTCTTCTATGTGAAGACGCACCCCAAGGCGGCCCCCGCCGTCGAGACCGCCGTCATCGAGACCGTGGCTGCGCCCGCCGTCACCGCGCCTCCGGTCGTCGCTCCAACCGAAACCGCGGTTGCCGCGAACGACACCGCACCGGTCGACAACGTCGTCGATCCGGGCAGCCTCGGCGAATCGAAGGACGATCCGAAGGCGATGACGAAGGGCTCGAAGCACAGCACCGGCGGCAGCAAGACCGCAGTCGTTGCGGTGAAGCCCGAAGCCCCCGCCACGGCCGCCGCCACCGCCGCGCCGAAGAAGCCCGACACGAAGACCGCTGCCGCGGCACCGACCTCGACCACCGAGCTCGGCAAGGCCATGTCGCAAGCCGCCGGCCCGCTCGATTCCGTGCAAGCCGAAGAAAAGCCGACCGGCCCGCAGTTCGCGGCAGGCTCGGTTCCGCAGAAGCCCGCCAACGGCACCGTGATGGGCGCCATCGGCGCCGTGCTTCCGAACGCGCGCGCGTGCCTCGGCCCGGACGATCCGGTTTCGCGCGCCACGATCACGTTCCAGTCGGTGGGTAGCGTGCAAAGCGTCAACGTCTCGGGTGGCGCTGCGGGCAAGCCTGCCGAAGCGTGCATCAAGACGGCGCTCAGCAAGGCGAAGGTCCCCCCGTTTGCCGAGGCGACCTTCACCACCGCCATCACCGTCCGCCCCTAGTCGTTCCACTTCCAGGCACCGGCCTTGACGGGCCTTGACAGAACGGGGCGCGCGAGAGAGATTCCGCGCCCCGTTTCGCTTTTTCAGGAGAGCACCATGGTTTCGTCGACGCAGCAGTTCGATCGCATTCGCAAGCGCAAGGCCACCACCAACGGTAAGCGCAACAAGCGCGAGCGCCGCGCGCTCGGCACGCCGAAGTTCGCCGTCCACCCCGTGGGCTACGACACGACGGCCGCCGACGCGAAGCCCGTCAAAGCCTGACCCATCCTTCCAGGACAGCCTTCATCAGGACAGCCTTCATCACGAAGGCTTCTCACGAAGGATTGAGGTGGCCGTCTTACGGGACGGGCACCTCTTGCTTTTTGTGCGGCATTTTTAGCGCTCAGATGATCGCAACGCCCAAGGCGTAGAGCGCGATCGCCGCGACCCACGCGTACGTGCGCATCCGGAAGCCGTGGCGGAGGCCCCAATAGGGTGCGAGCGGTGGGAGCAGGATCGCGAGCAGCGGGCGCCACCAGACGCGCGGTTTCAGCTGCGCGAGGCCGACGACGAGCGCGACGTGCGCGACGACGAGCACGGCGAGCGACGCCACGAGGAGCACGGTCAGGAAGGTCGTCACGCTTCCGCCCTCGTCAGACCGGTCGGGCCCTGCAGCAGCGTGCGCCAGCGGAGGACGCTGCCGACGATGATCGTGGTCACGAGCACGAGGAGCGTGCACGTGACGCCGACGTTGACGATGCCTTTGAAGCGCGTCGATGCGTCGCGCGCCATCGGTAGGTAGAGCAAGAGATGCTCTCGATTCCGGCAGTAATGGTCGTGCCGCTCACGAAGATCAACGGGGCGAGCGTCACCCAGGCGTACGCGCGCCGCTTGCCTTCGCGAAGAATCACGGTCGTGGCAACCGCGAGAGCGGCGCAGGCAAGGAGCTGGTTCGCGATGCCGAACATGGGCCAAATGGTGTCGATGCTGCCGCTCAGGATGAAGTAGGTCCAGCCGGCCACGATGAGCCCGGTCGCGACGAAGGCGCCCGGCTTGCTCGTGGAGCGACCGAGCTCGGGCACCACGCGGCCGAGGAATTCCTGCATCAAGAAGCGTCCGATGCGCGTGCCGGTGTCGATCGTCGTGAGGATGAACAGCGCCTCGAACATGATCGCGAAGTGGTACCAGTACGACAGCAGTGTGCTCATGCCGGGGAGGCCGCTGAACACGCGCGCCATGCCGACCGCAAGCGACACACCGCCGCCGGTACGCGCGGCGACGACCTCGCCTGCGGACTCCGAGAGCGCGGGGATCTCTTTCACGTGAAGACCGAGGCGCGCGAAGTCAGCGTCGTCGAGGGTGGTCGCGCGCGGCGCAGCTGGGTCGACGTGGTAGCCCAGCGCAGCCAGCGCTGGGTTCGACAGCGCGAGGACCTTCGACGCGGGCGCGCTCGTGCCTTCGAGGCTCGTGAGGGGCGTCGCTGGCTCGTCGAGGCCAAGGAGCTCGCGATCGTGGCGCGAGAACGACGCCCCTGCGACCTCGAGCTCCGCGCGTGATCGCGCGAGACCCGCGCCATGCGAGGCATCGCTGGCGACGATCGCTATCTTGGGGTTCGTGTTGATCGTCACGTAGTCGTCGGGCGGCAGCACGCACGCGGCGATGAGCGCGGTGATCCCGACGAGGCCTTCCATGAGCATCGCGCCGTAGCCGATGGAGCGGCAGTCGGTCTCGCGGTCGACCATCTTCGGCGTGGTCCCGCTCGCGACGAGCGCGTGAAAGCCGCTGATCGCGCCGCAGGCGATCGTGATGAACACGAAGGGGAAAAGCGGCCCTTTCAAGATAGGCCCGCCGCCATGTGCCCACTGAGTGATGCCGGGCATCTGGATCGGCGGGTTCACGATGATCACGCCCACGACGAGGAGCGCGATGGTTCCGATCTTGAGGTAGCTCGAGAGGTAGTCGCGCGGGCAGAGGAGCATCCACACCGGGAGGACGCTCGCGATGAAGCCGTAAGCCGCCATGGCGAGCGTGAGCACCGTGCGCGAGAGCTTCAAGTGCTCGGCCCAGGGGGAGTCGGCGACCCACTTGCCCGCGACGAGCGCGAGGAGGAGGAGCGCGACGCCGAACAGCGTGGCCTCGCGGATCCCCGCCACCGAGCCGCCTCGTACGCGCTGGATGTAGAGGCCCATCAGGAGCGCGATCGGGATCGAGCTGCCGACGGTGAACACGCCCCACGCGCTTTCGGCGAGCGCACCGACGACGACATTGCCGAGGCCCGCGAGCGCGATCACGACGATGAAGAGGATCGCGACCGCGGTGACGGTGCCGAGCGTGGGCCCGAGCTCGTCGCGCGCGATCTCGGCGAGGGAGCGACCGTTGCGGCGTGTGCTCGTGACGAGGATCACGAAGTCGTGCACGCCGCCCGCCATCACCACGCCGAAGAGGATCCACAAGAAGCCGGGGTAGAAGCCGAACTGCGCGGCGAGGACTGGACCTATGAGCGGGCCCGCGCCGGTGATGGCCGCGAAGTGGTGTCCGAAGAGCACCCAGCGGTTCGTCGGGTGGAAGTTCTGGCCGTCGTCGAGAGTGTGCGCGGGCGTGGTGCGCGTCGCATCCAAGCACAGGACTTTCGCCGCGAGGAAGGCCGAGTAGTAGCGGTACGCAATCGCGAGAACCGCGAGCGCACCGAGCATCCACATCGCCGCCCCGTGCAGCATCGTTTCGCCTTTTACCACGGCAACGCGGAGGCCGCGTGTACGGCGGCGCTGAGGCCGAAAGCGTAGCCGGCTCTCGATGCTACGCTTCGCCGAATGCGCGCTCCCTCCTTTGCCTTGGCCCGCTCGTTTGCACCTCTCACGCTCGGCGTCGCGCTCTTGGGCGGCACCCTCGCTGCGGCCTGCGGCGACGACGACGCGACAGGCGTCGACACGCCCGACGGCGGCCCGGGCACCGGCGACGGCACAGTCCCCGATGGCGACGTGCCGCCGGTCGACTCGCCGTTTGGAATCGACACGCGTCCAGCGAACCCGACCTGCAAAGCGCCAGGCCGCCCGCCGAACACGACGGCCGTGAAGTGGACCGAGGTCTACGCAGGCGTGGGGTGGCAGCAGCCGATGCGCATGCTCCAGATCCCCGGCGACAGCTCGCGCATGTTCCTCGCACAACGGAACGGCCTCGTCGTCTCGTTCCCCACCGCCGCGACGGCAGGGCCGGTGACGACGGTCTTCGACATCAACGCCGGCAAGACCGGGCCCGAGACACTGAACCAAGGCGGCGAAGGCGGCCTACTCGGTTTCGCGTTCCACCCGAAGTTCGCAACCAACGGCTACGCGTATCTCTCGTACACGCGGAACGGCGGCGGATTTCCTGCTCGGGCTCGCGCC
>CAXSGV010000529.1:0-4855 GCA_964236615.1 uncultured Polyangiaceae bacterium | reverse complement strand
GATGTCGCGCTGCGTGTTCTCGATGACCTTCGCGGCCTCGGCGACCTTGATCGACTGGGCGCGGTGGACGCCGGCCTCGATGACGGTGCCGTAGACGTGCGCGACGCGGTCGAGGGTCTCCGGATCCTCACCGGACACGACCTTCACGATGCGCTCGAGCGTGTGCTCCTTGTCGCCCGGGTTGATCCGCTCGGGCGAGTAGCCAAGCTTGAAATCCGTGCGGGCGAGGCCGCTGGTCTTCTCGAGGATGGGGCCGCAGATGTCCTCGGTGACGCCGGGGTAGACCGTCGACTCGTAGACGACGCATGCGCCTTTTTGCAGGTGCTTGCCGACGAACTCCGAAGCCTTGATGACCGGCGTGAGGTCGGGGACGTTGTTCTCGTCGACCGGCGTGGGGACGGCGACCACGTAGAACGTGACCCCCTCGAGATCCTTCGGATCGGCGGTCATCTTCAAGGTGGTCGACTTGAGAACGTCCTCCGGAACCTCGTGGTTGCGGTCGTAGCCGCGACAAAGCTCGTTGACCTTGTCCTTGTGGATGTCGAAACCCACGCAGTCCGGAAACTTGCGCGCGAATGCGAGCGCGACGGGAAGCCCTACGTACCCGAGCCCGATGACCGCAATCCGCTCTTTCATGACTCCTCGATGCCTCCGCTACGTGTTGCTTTGCCGATGAGAGCGCGCGGACCTTCCGCGAGCAAGCGATGTGTCTCGTCTTTACCGACGAGCGATTCCAAACGTTCGATGCTCTTCACGACGTCGTCGACGTCGTCGGCCTTGTGCGCGTCCGAGCATGCAATCTCGTAGGCCTCTTCGTCGAGAAGATCTTCGGCGGCACGCTTCGCTTTGGAGCCGTATTTACCCACAAGCGAGCACAGGTCCATCTGCAAGAAGGCGCCGGCGTCGATGAGCGGCTCGAGGCACGCCGTGTCTTTCCAGACCGGCTGGTAGCGCTCGGGGTGTGCGATGACACTGGTGAGCTTTTGCATTCGGCGCAGATCGAAGAGGCGGGCCTGCACCCGCGTGGGGAAGGCGCCTTGGGGGAATTCGATGAGCGCGTAGCCCCGTGCGTTGTCCGCATTCGCGACGGAGTAGGGGAGACCCTCGCCACGGGAGAGGCGACCGAAGACGATGTCGTCGAAGAAGTGCTCGCTCGACAACCCGACCTCGGGGAGCGCCTTGCCTGCGGCGCGCGCCGCGTCGAGGTGCGGCATCATCGCCGCGTACGCCCGTTCGAGCGCGCCGCGATCGTTTTCGAACATGCCCGGCCGCATGTGCGGCGTCGCGAAGACGGTGTCGAAACCGGCCGCGTGAAGTCGCTCGAGGAGGAGCACACCGTCCGTGGGTGTGCGGACACCGTCGTCGATCGCCGCAATCCAGTGCGAGTGAAGGTCGACGAAGCCTCGGGACACGTCGCAGGTCTTACCGGTCGGGGCCCATGAAGGTTCGATCTTTTTACGGCTGAGGTCGTACGCATTTTTCAGTGGGGCGCTTAAGATGGGCGACGCTCCCTCTGATGCGCGGACCCCGCGCGAGATTGCGCACCGACCGATGGCATCGCTCAATCCCCTCACACGCGAGCTGCTCTTCAAGATCGTCTTCTACGGCCCTGGGCTCGGCGGGAAGACAACGACGTTGCAGTACATCCACGGCGCAACGAAGCCGGAAAACCGCGGCAAATTGGTGTCGCTCGCGACGCCCACGGACCGCACGTTGTACTTCGACTTTCTGCCGATTCGCCTCCAGCGGATCCGCAACATGGGCGTCCGTCTTCAGCTCTTCACGGTGCCCGGCCAGGTCTATTACAGCGCGACGCGGAAGCTCGTTCTGACGGGGGCCGACGGCGTCGTCTTCGTGGCGGACTCGCAGAGTGCCCGGGTCGACGCCAACCAGGAGTCGCTCGAGGACCTCAACACGAACCTCGCCGATCACGGCGGCGCGCTCTCCCAGCTCCCCCACGTGTTCCAGTGGAACAAGCGCGATCTCGACGACGTCGCCTCCGAAGGCGAGCTCGATCGCCGCTTCAACCTGTTCAGCGCCCCCTCGGTCGCCACCAAGGCGACGACGGGCGAAGGCATTTTCGAGGGCCTCGAGCAGATCACGCGCCTCGTGCTCGAGGCCTACCGCGCCGAGCTACCGAAGGGCAATCACGAGCCCATGATCCTCGAGCCCGACGATGCTGGAATCGCCGAAGCGATTCGCGACCTCGCCGAGCGCACCGATGCGGCGCGCGCTTCGAAGCGCCCCGCCGTGGCTGGAGAGGGATCGCTCGACCCCGCGCCGGGCGCACGACCGCGCACGCAACCCTCGCCGGAATCGCACGCCCTCGATGCCGCAGCGTTCTCGCGTAAAGCGCCCGCGGTCGTTTCGATGGCGACGGGCGCGGTCGCGTCGCTCGTCCCCACGGTCAGCCCGTCGCGCGAGGTCGCGCCGAGCTTCTCGCTCGCGCCACTGTTCGCCGAAGGGGAGCGCGAAGCCGCGCGCAACGCCGAGCACCTGCTCGCGATCGGCGACATCGCGAACGCCGTTCTCGCGTGCGATCGCCTTCTCACGCGCGTCCTCGCCTCGGCTGGGGGGCTTGCAGGCGCGATGGATGCGCCTCGCGATCCAGGTCTCGTGTGTCTTCTGCTCGATCTCGACGGACGCCGTTATCTCCACTTCCGAGCCATCGTGCGCGCGGCGCGGGGCGAAGAGACGCTCGCGCCCGCCGAGGCGCTCGAGGCTTATGCCTTCGCCGTGGAAGCGCGGTTGGCTCGCGACTCCATCCTTCGCTGACCGCTCGTCCGCGACGCTCTAAAAGAGCTCGTTGAGCCGCTGGACGATTCCTCGCCCGCTGAAGACCACGCGGAATCCGCGCATCATCCAATGAAAGCTCTGCGCGCTGTACGGGAACCAAAGCGGATCTTTGCTGGGCGGCGCGATGCGGTCGTAGTTCACGTGCCGCGCCTCCGCCATGTCGCGCAGCGCATCTTCGCCATGGACGCGGCCGAAGCCGGACTGCTTCATGCCGCCGAACGGCGTATCGATCGCAGCGTAGTTCACGAGGACATCGTTGATGACCACGCTGCCCGCCTCGATGCGCTCGGCGAGCCGCTGGCCGCGCTCGCGGTCTTTCGTGAAGACGTAGGCATTCAGGCCGAGGTGCGACTGGTTGGCGTAGTCCACGGCTTCGTCGTCGCTCGTGACGCGTTGGATCGGGACGATGGGGCCGAAGATCTCCTGCGTCATCACGGTCATCTGATGGTTGCAATTTGCAAGCACCGTGGGCTCGAAGAACTGCCCCGGCCCGGGCTTGCGGTGACCGCCGATGACGAGCTCGGCGCCGTGCGCGATCGCGTTGTCGATGTGCTTCTCCGCGATCTCCATCTGCTTCGGAAAGATGATCGCGCCGACGTCGACGTAGTCCTTCGAGGGATCGCCCTGGCGCAGCTGGCCGACGAGATCCTTCACCCGGCCGACGAGCTCGTCGTGGATTTTTTCGTGCGCATAGACACGCTCGACCGAGATGCAGGCCTGGCCCGAGTTCGAGAAGCCGCCGAACACGATCGCGCGCGCGGCGCGCTCCACGTCGGCGTCCGCACAAGCGATGAGCGGCGCCTTGCCGCCGAGCTCCATCACGCACGGGATCAGGCGCGCGCCGCAAGCTGCAGCGACGCGGCGACCGGTCTCGACGCCACCGGTGAAGACGAGCTTCTGGATGTCGCTCTCGATGAGCGCCTGGCCCGCGGGGCCGAAGCCGATCGCGAGGCCGAGGAGATCCTCGGGTAAGCCCGTCGAGTCGAAGATCGCCTTGGCCTTCAGCATGGTCAGCGACGTGACCTCGCTCGGCTTGACGACCGCGGCGCTCCCGGTGATGAGCGCCGTGACGACCTCACCCATCGGGATCGACAACGGGTAGTTCCAGGGCGAGATGATGCCGATCACACCGCGCGGCGTGTGGTGAACGTAGCTCTTACGGTGCTTGAGGAGGTGCAGCTCGATCTCGCGCGGCGCGAGGATGCGCGGCGCGTGCTTGCAGTACCAGGTGAGCAGATCGCAGACGATCAAGACCTCGTGCGCAAGCGCCTCGTGGCGCGGTTTGCCGCACTCCTTCGTGATGATCTCGACGAGCTCGTCGGCGCGATCGACGAACGCATCGCGCAGACGGAGCAGGCGATCGCAGCGCTCGGCGAGCGGGAGAACACCCCACGCGGCCTGCGCCTTGTGGGCGCGTGCGACGACGGCGCGGATCTCGTCGGTCGTCATGATCGGGATCTCGCCGAGGAGCTCGCCGCTCGCGGGCGCGTAGCTGCGGATCGAAGTCTCGGCGTGCGGTCCGCCGTTCTGCGTACGTGACTCGCCCTTCTCGAATGCGACGAAACCCATCACGAACCTCCCTTGGTTGCCGCTGCCGGCTCGGACTTCTCGATCAGCTCGATCTTGTACCCGGTCGGATCTTCGACGAACGCGATGACCGTCGTGCCGTGCTTCATCGGCCCAGGCTCGCGCGTGACCTTCCCGCCCGCGGCGCGAACGCGCGCGCACATGGCTTCGATGTCGGTCGTGCCGACCGCGATATGGCCGAACGCCGTGCCAATCTCGTACGAGGTCGTGCCCCAGTTGTGCGTCAGCTCGATGACGGCGCTCGCGCTCTCGTCGTCGTAGCCGACGAAGCAGAGCGTGAACTTGCCCGCGGGGTACTCCTTCTCGCGAAGCACGCGCATGCCGAGTGCCTCGCAGTAGAAACGCTTCGAAGCCTCGAGGTCGCCGACGCGGAGCATCGTGTGGAGAATGCGCATGGGGATGCGAAGGCTAAAGGACCGAGCACGATTCTGCATCAACTCGTGCGAAGCACGATTCGCCGAAGGCGAGACGG
>CAXSGV010000528.1:0-4867 GCA_964236615.1 uncultured Polyangiaceae bacterium | reverse complement strand
CAAGTAGAGCGGCACGAAGCCGACGACGTCGAACGCATTCGCGAGGCCCGCTTCCTGGGCGCCGGCGCGGATGTTGTTCCCGTAGTCGAAGACCTCGGCCCCCGACTTCTGGAACGCGAGCATCGCTTCGACCTCGTCGCGCATGCCTGCCTTTGCGCGCTCGACGTAGCCCTCTGCATCTTCCACGCGGAGCGCGGCGGCCTCTGCGAGCGTGAAGCCCGCAGGGACGTAGCCATTGAGTGGATCATGCGCGCTCGTTTGCTCGGTGACGAGCGGCGGGACAACCCCACGCTTTACGAGCTCGGGGTAAAGCTCGGCCGCGTTTCCGCAGAGGCCGATGCTGACGGCGTGGCCTTCCTTTTTCGCACGCTCGATGCGCGCGAGCGCCTGATCGAGATCGTCGATGCGCTCGTCGAGGTAGCGCGTCTCGAGACGCTTCTCGATGCGCGCAGGATCGACCTCGACGGTGAGGCACGACATGCCGGCCATCGTGGCCGCAAGAGGCTGCGCGCCGCCCATGCCGCCGAGGCCGGCGGTGAGAACCCAGAGCGCGCCTTCGCTGACGAGCTCGTCGCCAGCCTTGCCCTTACGCGCGATGTACGCCTTGCGCGCGGCGACGAAAGTCTCGTACGTGCCCTGAAGGATCCCTTGCGTGCCGATGTAGATCCACGAGCCCGCCGTCATCTGTCCGTACATCGTGAGGCCAAGCGCCTCGAGCCGGCGGAACTCGTCCCACGTGGCCCACTTGGGGACGAGGTTCGAGTTGGCGATGAGGACGCGCGGTGAGTCGGGCGTCGTCTTGAATCGGCCGACGGCCTTGCCCGATTGCACGAGCAGCGTCTCGTCGTTGCCGAGCGCCTTGAGCTCACGAACGAGGACATCGAACGCCTCCCACGATCGCGCGGCCTTGCCGGTGCCGCCGTAGACCACGAGATCATCGGGGCGCTCGGCCACGTCGGGATCGAGGTTGTTGTGGAGCATGCGGAAGACCGCCTCCTGCACCCAACCCTTGCACGAAAGCTCGGTACCCCGAGGGGAACGCACGACCCGCGGCTCGCTGCTCATGCCTCCGGGCTTAGCACGACCTTCATTCGACCGTCATTCGACCGTCGCCGCATAAGGCGGCACCTTCGCGCTCGCGTCCCAGCGATCGGCGAGCTTGCGCGCGATCGCTTCGAGCAAGGTCCGCGTCGTCTCGCGATCGACGGCGCTGACGAGGACGCGATCGCGCCACGGACGCACGAGCGCCTCGCCCTCGCCCTCGGGAAGGAGGTCCGATTTGTTGTAGACGCGAAGGCGCGGGATCGCATCGAGCTCGAGCTCCTCGAGCAGCGCTTCGGTCGTGCGCACGTGGTCCTCCCACGCCGGATCGCTCGTGTCGACGACGTGAAGAAGGAGGTCGGCGTCGGCCGCCTCCTCGAAGGTGGCGCGGAACGCGGAGAAGAGATCCTTCGGCAAATCGCGGATGAAGCCCACCGTGTCGGTGAGCACGACCTCGCGATCGCCGTAGCCCGCCCACCCCACGGCGAGAGTGCGCGAGCGGGTGTCGAGCGTGGCGAATAGCTTGTCCTCGGTGAGCACGTCGGCGCCCGTCAGCGCGTTGAGCAGCGTGCTCTTGCCCGCGTTCGTGTAGCCGACGATCGCGACCGTAGGCACGCCGTCGCGCGTGCGCTTGTGACGTCGTTGCGCGCGCTGCTTGCCGAGCTTCTTGAGCTGCTCCTCGAGGTGCGTGACGCGGTCCTTGGCGCGACGGCGGCCGATCTCGAGCTTGGTCTCGCCGGGACCGCGCCCACCGATTCCGCCGGTGAGCCGCGACAGCGAATCGTCTTTCTGACCGAGGCGCGGAAGGCTGTATTTGAGCTGCGCGAGCTCGACCTGGAGCTTGCCGTCGCGGCCCTCGGCGCGCTGCGCGAAGATGTCGAGAATCAGCTGCGTACGATCGATCACCTTGAGATCGGCGACCGCGGCGATGGCCGAGGCCTGCGCCGGCGTGAGCTCGCGATCGAAGATGAGCGTCTCGGCGTCGAGCTCGGCCGCGCGAACGATGATGTCGTCGAGCTTCCCGCGCCCCATCACGAAGCGCGGATCGATCCGGTCACGTCCCTGAATGACGACGTCGCAGACCTCGGTGCCGGCCGTGCGCGCCAGCTCACGCAGCTCGCGTACCGACTCTTCGGGGTTTCCTTGCCTTCGTGTCTTGTCGAAGACGTGGATGAGGATCGCGCGGCCGTCCTTTGCGCGAACGGCGCGGCTCTTCGAGAGACGCGCGAACTCCGCTTCGAGACCCTGCATCAGCTCGCCGACGTGGACGTCGACGCGCGTGAGAGGGAGAGGACCGATCTCGCGGTAGGCCGGCTCGCCTGGCGTGTTGTGCGCGTAGACGAGACCGCGCGGCTCACCCGTCGGCGCCATCTGGATCGCGGCGACGAGATCGAGGCGGAGGCGCACGAGGTCGACGATGTCGTCCTTCGTCAGCGGCTCGCCGCGCGGATGCGTGTGCACGAGACGCAGGCCGCGGAAACGCCCCTCGGCCGCGCGAAGGCGACCGATGTCCGGCAGCATCAAGCGACCCGCGTCGCCGACGATCACGTAGTCGATCTGGCCCGATCGATGGATGAGCACGCCGACCTGGCGACCCGTCTCGACCGACGCCTCGACGAGCGTCCGCACGAGCTCGGGGGTCGTGATGCTGTCCGGCGGGACGCGGCGGCGGTACAGACGCTCGAGCGTTTTGACGGCCGACGGCGGAAGGCCCGCCTTGTTTCCGTAGATCTCGATGGGATTGCCCTTACACGGTGAACGAGTAACACATCTCGTACGTCACGCTAGAGTGGGGCCACATGCGCCTCGTTGCCATCGTCTTCTTCGGTTTGGTCGCGTCAGGGTGCGGGCACGCCGAGGAGCCCAAAGCCTTCATCCCGCTTCAGCTCGTCGACGTCACGGGACCGCGACAGGTCGTGCAGGCGCTCAACCTCGGTGCGATGGATGGCTTCATCGTCACGCGCAAGACCGCCAACATGCTCGACGACGAGTGGACCGTCAGCGGCAAGGCGACCGACGAGGCGCTGAAATCGTTGGCCGCACGCGGATGCACCGCCGAGCACAATTGCTCGGTGCACATCGTGACGTCGAAAGAAGACCTCGCGAAGTGACGCGCCTGCCGTCCGCGAAGTGACGCGCTACTTGTTGACGCGCTCGAGGTAGCTGCCGGTCTCGGTGTCGACCTTGATCCACTCGCCCTCTTTGATGAAGAGGGGGACGTTGACCGTGGCGCCGGCCTCGATCGTGGCGGGCTTGGTGGCGCCGCTCGCCGTGTCGCCCTTGATGCCGGGCTCGCTCGAAATGATCTTCACGACGACGTTCGCCGGCAGACTGATGCCGATCGCGTTGCCGTTGAAGAGCGTGACGTTGACGTCGAGCCCCTCGGTGAGGAAGCGCGACTCGTCGCCGACCTTGATCTTCTCGACGTGAATCTGCTCGCCCGTGGCGTTTTCCATGAAGACGAACGTGTCCGTCTCCTGCCAGGAGTAGGTCATCTTGCGCTCTTCGACGTCGGCGAGCTCGACCGACTCACCGCTCTTCCAGGTGCGCTCGATCACGTTGCCGTTCACGAGGTTGCGCACACGGGCGCGCGTGAAAGCCTGGCCTTTGCCCGGCTTCACGAACGTGTGGTCCACGACGTGGTACGGCACGCCGTCGATCTGAATTTTCAAGCCTTTGCGGATGTCGGTCGTCGTGGCCATCGGTGCCGCGGCTCGTAGCACGAATGCCCCGATTTCGGCAAGGTCGCGAGAAACGAGGGGTTCCTGAACGCAGCGTCGCTTCATTCGAGCAGCGGTAGCGTGACGACCGGCGTGGCCGGCGCGCTCTGGCTCCGAGATCGTCAGTCGACTCACGCGCATGTCGCTCTCTGGGACACAAATTCCCGCGGGCTCGCCGCTGTCGTCTCGCTGCCGCGGTCGCACCGCCGCCCTGTGGCGACCTCGCAGGCGCCTGGCCGACCCGCACGCACGCGTGGTAAATCCGGCCGCATGCACGAGACCGACGAGGAGCTCCGCGAGATCAAGCGCGAGATCATCGAATCGCGGGGTCTCGTCATCAAGACGAACAACCTCACGAACGCTCTCAGCGCCGACATCAAGTCGATTGCCAAGCGCCAGCAGACCTACGAGCGCCGGCTCTCGTGGAACAGCGCGACCGCGTACATCGTCTTCGTTCTGGTCGTGTTCGTCGTCTTGAAGTTCGCGTGGGATGCACGCGTCGACGCCATCAAGTCAGAGACCGAGCAGCGAACCGCGGAGAACGAGCGCCTGCGGAAGGACACGCGCGAGATCCAGAAGCGTGACGAGGATCGCGCCCGCGCCGAGATGAAGGCCGCGGCCTTCTACGAGCTCGTGCGGCAGGGCAAGCGCACCGAGGTGGTCGAGCAGTACGACGCGCTACGGAAGGAGCCGCTCACGAAGGCCGAGCAGGCGTTCTTCGCCGACGCCGTCGAGAAGTACAGGAACGAGCTCGCGATGGTCGCGTTCCAACAAGCCAACGACAAAGCGCGCGTGCAGCGCTGGCAAGAGGCGGCCAGCGCCTACGAGGACGCGCTCAAGTACAAGGAAGACTCGGCGCTGTCGCCGAGCGTTCGGCTCGGTCTCTCCGATGCCTACCGGCATTTGAATCGCCAGCGCGATGCGATTCCGCTCCTCACGCTGCTCGCGGAGAGCTCACCGGACAAGGAGATCCAGGACGACGCGCTCTACCAGCTCGCCTGGTGCCAGATGGACATCCAGGCGTGGAACGACGCCAAAAACAGCTGGCGATCGCTCATTCGCCGGTTCCCCAGCTCGCACTTCACGCCCGAGGCTCGGATGCAGCT
>CAXSGV010000527.1:0-4876 GCA_964236615.1 uncultured Polyangiaceae bacterium | reverse complement strand
GACGCGGTGCTCGCCGGCGACTCGGGCGCGACGACGCCAATGACGCCCATGGGCTCGGGAACGCTGAAGCCGAAGTGGGGTCCGCTCACCGGGTTGGACGATGCAACGAGCGCGTTCACCTTGTCGCAAAAGCCCGCGTAGAAGATGGCGCGATCGATGGTGGCGTCGACCTCGGCCGCGGCGTTCCTCTGGCTCACCCCGCCGCGCACGAGCGAGAGCGTGAGCTCGTCGCGACGCGACTCCATCACCTCGGCGAGACGGTAGAGAATCTGCCCGCGGTTGTAGGCGGTCCGCGCGGCCCAGGGCTCGGACGCGTTCTTCGCGGCGAGCACGGCGTCGCGTGCGTCCTTGCGCGAGCCGAGGGGGAGGTTGATCACTTCCGGATCGGAATCGGCTTCGGGAGCGGCGCTCGTCACCTGAAAATACCTCCCCGACTCGGAGCGGACGAACGCGCCGCCGACGTACATCTTGTAAGCCTTCGCGACGCGGAGGCGAGCGCGCGGTGCGCCCCGGGTGGCGACTGCTCCGCTCGTGCGGGCAAGCGGCGCGGTGCCGCCAACGAGTGAGCGCGCAAGCTCCGAGAGCGCCGCGCTCATGCGGGACTTCGTCTTCGTCTTCGTCTGGGTCTTCGTCTTGGTCTTCGTGCGTGCGTTGCTCATCCCTCGAGCTCCACGTAGGCGGAGAGACCCTGGCGGCCGCCCTCGCGTCCAAATCCGCTCTCTTTGTAGCCACCGAACGGCGACGAAGGATCGAACTTGTTGAAGGTGTTTCCCCAGACGACGCCGGCCTTCAGGCGCTGCGCCATCCAGAAGATTTTGGCACCCTTGTCCGTCCACACGCCGGCCGAGAGTCCGTACATCGTGTTGTTCGCCTTCTCGAGCGCCTCGTCGGGCGTGCGGAACGTGAGGATGGTGAGCACCGGGCCGAAGATCTCTTCGCGGGCGATGCGGCTCGACTGGCTGGCGCCGGTGAAGAAGGTCGGCGGGAACCAGTACCCCTTGCTCGGAATGGGGCACGGCGCCGAGTAGCGAAGCGCGCCCTCCTTCGTGCCGGCCTCGACCATCTCGTGGATGCGATCGAGCTGCATCTTCGAGTTGATGGCGCCGACGTCGGTGTTCTTGTCGAGCGGGTCGCCCATGCGAAGCGTCGCTAGACGATCGGTGAGCTTGCGAACGACGGTGTCGTGCGCGCTCTCTTCGACGAGGAGCCGCGAGCCGGCGCAGCACACGTGGCCCTGGTTGAAGTAGATGCCGTTGATGATGCCTTCGACCGCCTGATCGAGCGGCGCGTCGGCGAAGATGATGTTCGCCGCCTTGCCGCCGAGCTCGAGCGTGAGGCGCTTCTTCGTGCCCGCGATCGCCTTTTGGATGCGCCGACCGACGTCGGTCGAGCCCGTGAAGGCGACCTTGTCGATGTCGGGATGGCCCGCCAGCGCGGCGCCGGTTTCGCCAGCGCCGGTGATGATGTTGACGACGCCCGGCGGGAGCTCCGCTTCTTCGATGATTTGCGCGAGGAGCAGCGCCGTCAGCGGTGTGGTCTCGGCGGGCTTGAGCACCACCGTGTTGCCGCATGCGATCGCCGGAGCGATCTTCCACGCCGCCATGAGCAGCGGGAAATTCCAGGGGATGATCTGCCCCGCGACGCCGAGTGGGCGGAACTTGCGCCCGTGGAAGGCGTAGTCGAGCTTGTCGGCCCACCCTGCGTGGTAGAAAAAGTGCGCCGCCGCGATGGGCAGATCGACGTCACGCGCTTCCTTGATGGGTTTTCCGCCATCCATCGATTCGACGATGGCGAGCTCGCGCGCCTTTTCCTGAATCGCGCGCGCAATGCGAAATATGTATTTCGCACGCTCTGCACCGCGCATCTTCGACCAGTACTTGTCGTAAGCGAAGCGGGCGGCTTTGACGGCGTCGTCGACGTCGCGCTTGTTCGCCTCGGCGACCTCGGCGAGCTTCTGTTCGGTGCTCGGGCTGAAGGTGCCGAAGTACTTGCCGCTTCGCGGAGCCTTCCACTTGCCCCCGATGAAGAGGTCGTACCGCGGCTGCAGCTTGATGTGATCGATCGACTCGGGCGCGGGCGCGTAGTCCCAGGCGTGCCCGAAGTCGAGCGCCGGAACCTCACCCAAGATGGTGCGGCTCTTCGGCGCATCGTCGACGGCGGCCACGCGGCGCGCTTCGTTGCTGTGCCCGTTGCGGCGAGCGAGCGCGTTCTTCTTCGTTTGGCTCATGCGGTCTCCATCACGTGTCGATTCGTCTCAGTCTTTCGAGAAGTCTTCGCTCGCCTGGTAATTGCCAGTCCGTTCCTTCTCGAGCTGCATCAGAACGTCGTTCAACAGGGCACTCGCGCCAAAGCGGAAGAGATCAGGCGTGAGCCACGCGTCGCCCAGGGTCTCTTTCACGAGCACGAGGTAGTGCAGTGACTGCTTCGCGGTACGCACGCCGCCCGCGGGCTTCATGCCGATTTTGCGGCCGGTCGCGTGGTAGTGGTCGCGAATCGCCTCGAGCATCACGAGCGTGACCGCGGGCGTCGCAGCCGGTTGGATCTTGCCGGTCGATGTCTTGATGAAGTCGCCGCCCGCCGCGATGCCAATCTCGCTCGCCTTGCGGACCATGTCGTAGGAGCCGAGCTCGCCGGTCTCGAGGATCACCTTGAGGTGTGCTTCGCCGCAGGCCTCTTTCGTGGCGGCGATCTCGTCGAACACTTTTCCGTAGTCGCCCTGGAGCATGGCGCCGCGGTCGATGACCATGTCGATCTCGTCGGCGCCGAACTCGACGGCTCGGCGCACGTCGTCGAGCTTGATGTCGAGCGGCGATTGCCCGCTGGGGAATGCGGTGGCGACGCTCGCGACCTTCACGGTGCTGCCTTGCAGCGCGCGCTTCGCGACTGGAACCATGTTCGGGTAGACGCAGATGGCCGCGCACGGCCCGATGTCGCCGTTGGAGTCGAGTGGCTGCATCGCCTTGATACAGAGCTGGCGCACCTTGCCTGGGGTGTCTTTCCCCTCGAGCGTGGTGAGGTCCATCATCCGTACGGCGAGCTTCAGGCCAAAGACCTTCGCCCCCTTCTTGATCGAGCGCTTCGCGAGCGCAGAGACGCGCTCCTCGATGCTGACCTGATCCACCGGCGGAGGCGGCGGCATGAAGAGGGGAAAGAAATGGGCGCGCGACGAGTCCGAACGCGTGGGCAGGGTCACGGGGGAGGAGGCTACCACGCGCTCACGGAAGACTGGAGCCCGCGGGCACCTTCGGGCATAGGTTCTTGCCACTTCATGAAGGAGAAGTTCCCGCGCACGTTCTACGTCGCCAACGGCATCGAGCTGTTCGAGCGGATGGCGTTCTACGGCATGTTCGTGGGGCTCTCGCTCTACCTGTCGAACGTCGTCGGTCTCAGCGATCAGGCGTCGGGCTCGCTGCTCGGAAACTTCCGGCTGGTCGCGTCGCTCTCGCCCATCGTGTGCGGAGCCGTTGCCGACCGCATCACGTTCAAGCGCTCGCTCGTGATCGCGTTTTCGCTCTACGCGCTGGGGTACCTCTCCCTCTTCGCCTTCCCTACCCCGGTCATGGCCATCGTCTCGCTCATGTGCATCGCGGTCGGCGGCGGGTTCATGAAGCCCGTCATCACCGGCACGGTGATCCGCACGGCGCCCGAGGGCCGCGAGCAAGAGGGCTTCGCCGTCTTCTACCGCATGGTGAACTCGGGAAGCGTGGTCGGAAAGACCCTCGCCTACGGCGTGCGCATCCTCGTGTCGCTCCGCTACGTGATGATCAACTCGGTCGCCGCGAGCCTCGCCGCGCTCGGCCTTGCTGCTTTCGCTTACACGGAGCCGGAGCGGGGGGCGGCACCACGCGTCGACCTCGCCAAGATGCTGCGCGGGTATGGGACCGCGCTGAAGAACCTGCGCTTTACGCTCTTTCTCGTTTTGTTCTCCGGCTTTTATTTCATGTCCGACCAGTTCTATTTCACCTTTCCCAAGTACGTGACGCGGCATATCGATCCCAAGGCGCCACTCGAGCTCATCACGCTCATCAACCCGCTCCTGATTGCCTTGCTGCAGGCGTCACGCGCGTCTTTGCCCGCGTGCACCCGCTGACGACGATGGTGTGTGGCCTCTTCATCGCCTCGACCTCGATGCTCGTGATGGGGAACTTGCCCGGCCTCGCGGGCGCCTGCCTCTCGGGCGCGATTTTCGCTGTCGCCGAGATGACATGCTCGCCTCGCTTCTATGGATACGTCGCGAGCTTCGCGCCACCGGGACGCGCGGGGATGTACATGGGTCTCGCGTTTGTCCCGCCCGCCATCGGCGGCTTCATCGGTGGCCAGGTCTCCGGCAAGATGGTCGCGCGCTATCTTCCAAAAGAGGGTCCGCGCGACCCGCAGACCGCGTGGACGATCTATGCCGCGCTCGGCGTCGGGTGCGCTCTCGCGCTCCTTCTCTACCGCGTGCTCACCCGCGTTTCACCGGACGAAGACAAAACGAGAAAAGCCGCCTGACGCAAATGCATCAGGCGGCGCTCTCTCGTTGTGGCTGTCAGCGCGTCATCAACAACGCGGGCTCAACACGTCATCGACAACGCGTCATCGACAGCGCGGCTCACCCCGTGTTGGTCGGCTTCGGCGGGGCGGCGTCCATCTTCGCGCGCTTGCGGCGACGACGGGCGGCCTCGGCCTGCTTCTTACGGCGCTTGACGCTCGGCTTCATGTAGTGGCGGCGCATCTTGAGCTCGCGCAGGACGCCCTCGGAAGCGAGCTTCCGCTTGAGCATCTTGATCGCACGCTCGATCCCGCGGTCGCTTACGACGACCTCGAGCGGCTTGCACTGAATCGCATCACTCGGCATCAGAATCTCTCCAACCGCCCCGGAAATTCGGGGGGGAGC
>CAXSGV010000526.1:0-4878 GCA_964236615.1 uncultured Polyangiaceae bacterium | reverse complement strand
GGCGCGATCGAGCGCGGCGACGCCGCAGATGCTGCACCCGCAGTCGCCGACGCGAGCGCCGCGTGCCGTGAGAGTTGCCAGCAGCAACATCCGCGCGCCGTACCCGAGCTCGACGCCGCCAAGCGGTGTGTGACGGAGCTCTGCGCGCGCCCATGCACCGACAAGGCGACGAGCTTCGACGCGGGACGCGATGTGGATGCGACCGATTGGAGTGACAGCGGCGGCGGTCTGGTGTGTGGGACGAACGCCATCACCGGCGCCGTCGGGTGCGACCAATGCGTCGAAGCGTACTGCTGCCGCGACTGGGTTGCTTGCGCAGACGACAACGACTGCGCGGACTACGAGCAGTGCCTGCACCGGTGCGACTGACTCAGGTCGGAGGTCGGATCACTTCGGCGGCGGCGGGGGCGGGGCGATGAGCTGCAGGTTCAAGCCACCCGGGTACTGGTAGCTCGTGTACTCGCCGTAGCCGAGGACCTGGATGCCGACCGGCTTTTTCGAGGTGAGCGTGTGCGCACCGCCTTGGCCTGCGCCGAGCTTCACACGAAAGATCCCGAGCGGACCGCTGCCGATGACCTTGAATGGGGCAGTCATGGGTGCACCGTCGATGACGACGTCCGCGTCGCTCGTGCCCACGACGTCGACGTAGCTGGTGGTGTAGTCGTCAGGCGCGAGGAAGAGATACTTCGTGCGGAACTGCTCGACGGCGACGGCCATGCTTTGCGCCGGATCGCCCTTGCTGCGGTAGGTCGAGAACGGGCTCGGGTTCGGATCGGGATCGACCACGCTCGCGCCGAGCGTGAAGGTCGAGACGCCGAACTCGTGGTTGCCCGTGACCTCGAAATCGGTGGTGACGGTCTCGCAGTCGACGACCTCACCGGCGTTCAGCGCGGCCGGACACTTCGCGGGCTTCGAAGGGTTGTAGGTCAGCGTCGTGCCGTCGACGTTGCCGTACAGGCGAACGTTGTGCGCGACGGCGTTGCCCTTCGGCGCCGTGGCAACAGGCACCGCGTAGTGCTTGCCGAGGGTCTCCGCGGGGAGGATCGACTCCTCTATGTGGTCGCACGCGCCCGCGCCCGCAGGGAGGTTGATGCAGGGGATGCCGGAGAGAACCTGCACCGGTTTGTCGGCCTGCACGAGCGATCCGCTGAGATCGAACTGCTTGCCCTTGTCGGCGACGAGCTCGGCGACGTCGCCCGCTTGCAGCGTGAGCGTCACCTTGCCGCCGCCTGCGGCTGCGGTCACGCCGCCGCCGCCAAGCACCTTGCCCGTGGCCCCGAGCGACACCGTGACGTGCGTATCGGCCTGTGTCGCCGTCACCGTGATGTAAGAGCCCATGACGGCGGTGCTCGCGCCGAAGAGGCCGGCTTCGGTCCAGCCGTGCTGACCGAGCACGCGGTAGTTCCCCGTCATGGCCGTCGACGGCAAGAGCAGCGACGCGTCGTTCGAGTACGAGAAGCAACCGACCGGCGCACCGGAGCCGGCACACGAGGTCGCGGTGCCGGGGCACGAGCTCCAGTCCTTGGGTCCGCCCGAGGGGGCTTCGCCGCCGACGTTTTTGTATTCGAGCGCGTTGAATTGGTAGACGATCACCGGTGTCGAGCTGACGAGGTGGTACGCGCCGCCCGCCGCGAGCACGGAGCCTGGCATCGGCACGGCGGAGGTGCACTCGTCCCAGTCAGCCCCTTTCAAGGCGGGGACCCACTTGAGCGGGATCTTGCGAAGCTCACCCGGCGGCACCGTGACCTGCTTGTTCGTCGCGTTCGGCCCGGTGATGGTCACGCTCGCAGGCGTGGTGCCGGTGTTGGCGACGACGACCGCGAAGTCGAAGATCGACCACACGTTGTTCGCGGTGACCGTCGGCCAGTAGTCGCAGCCGACGTACGATTTACTGGTCTTGGCCTCGGCGCAGTCCTTGGGATCGCGTGTCTCGCCGATCGGAAGGCCCGCTTCGTCGGTCGTGGTGAAGCCGCCGTCCGAGTTGACGATCGCGCCGTCGTCCGCAAAGGCCGCGTCGGGATCGCCGCCGTCTTCGGTGGCGAAGGTGCGATCGGCCGTGGTGCTGCCGCAAGCCGCGAACGACGTGGCGACGACGAGGGAAAGGACCGTGAGACCGAGAACGTCGCGGTGAAGCTTCATCGGTGGAGACCTCCGTGGGGCGGGGCGCAGACTAGCGCCAAATCCGGCTTCGTCTACGGGAGGTTGGCTTGCACACGGCTCGGAGATCGCGAATCCGTCGGTGAAATCGAAGAGAACGTGTCGGCCAGTCCGTTAATCGTGGGCCAACATTGCCCTCTACGGCCCGTAGTGGCAAAACGTGGGCCCATGTTCTTCAAGAACGACAACGACGGCAAGCCCGTGGACCGATCGAAGAAGCGCGTCGTCCCGCTCTTGCCGCTCCGCGACATCATCGTGTTCCCCCACATGGTGAGTCAGCTCTTCGTGGGGCGCGAGCGTTCCATCAACGCGCTCGACGCCGCCATGACGCGCGACAAGGAGATCTTCCTCGCCGCGCAGAAGAACGCGAAGACCAACGAGCCCTCGCCCGACGACATCTTCACGACGGGCACCCTCGGCACGGTGATGCAGCTGCTTCGCTTGCCCGACGGCACCGTCAAGGTGCTGGTCGAGGGCAAGCGCCGCGCGCGCACGAAGCGCTACGCGCAGACCGACGAGTTCTTCCTCGTCGAGGTCGAAGAGATCCCAGAGACGGCGGTGCGCTCGGTCGAGGTCGAAGCCTTGATGCGCAGCGTGCAGGCAGCCTTCGAGATGTACGTGAAGTTGAACAAGAAAGTTCAACCCGAAGTCCTGATGCAGGTCCAGACGATCGACGATCCGTCGCGGCTGTCGGACACCATCGTGGCAAATCTGCCGACAATCAAGCTGTCGGACCGCCAAGCACTGCTGGAGAACGACGACGCTGCGAAGCGCCTCGAGCGTCTGCATGAATTGATGCAGGCCGAGATCGAGATCCTCCAGGTCGAGAAGAAGATCCGATCGCGCGTCAAGAAGCAGATGGAGAAGACGCAGAAGGAATACTACCTCAACGAGCAAATGCAGGCGATCCAGAAGGAGCTGGGTGGCGGCGAGCGCGATGAGTTCAAGAACGAGATTCAAGAGATCGAGGACCAGCTCAAAGCCAAGAAGATGAGCAAGGAGGCCTCGGCCAAGGTCAAGAAGGAGCTCAAGAAGCTCAAGATGATGCACCCGACGAGCGCCGAGGCGACCGTCGTGCGCAACTACATCGACTGGATCGTCGGCCTGCCTTGGTACGACAAGAGTGACGAGACCCACGATCTCAAAGCCGCCGAGGACATCCTCGACGAGGACCACTACGGCTTGAAGCGGATCAAGGAGCGCATCCTCGAGTACCTCGCGGTGCAGGCGCTCACGAAGAAGCTCAAAGGCCCGGTGCTCTGCTTCGTGGGCCCGCCCGGCGTCGGCAAGACCTCACTCTGCAAGAGCATCGCGCGCTCGACCGGCCGCAAATTCGTTCGGCTGTCGCTCGGCGGCGTGCGCGACGAGGCCGAGATCCGCGGCCACCGGCGCACGTACATCGGCGCGATGCCGGGCAAGCTCATTCAGTCGCTCAAGAAGGCGGGCACGAACAACCCGGTCTTCCTGCTCGACGAGGTCGACAAGATGTCGACCGACTTCCGTGGCGATCCCGCAGCGGCGCTGCTCGAGGTCCTCGACTCCGAGCAGAACGACACGTTCAACGATCACTACCTCGACCTCGACTACGATCTCTCCGACGTGATGTTCATCACGACGGCGAACACGCTCAGCTCGATCCCGGTGCCTCTCCAGGACCGCATGGAGATCATCCAGCTCAGTGGCTACACCGAGTTCGAGAAGCTCAACATCGCCGTGAAGTACCTCGTGCCGCGCCAGAAGAAGGAGTGCGGTCTCGACGACGTGCCCTTCACGATCAGCGAGAACGCGATCCGCACGATCATCCACCACTACACGCGCGAGGCCGGCGTACGTTCGCTCGAGCGCGAGCTCGCCAGCGTGTGCCGCAAGGTCGCGCGTCAGGTCGTCGCCGAAGGCAAAGAGACCCAGATCCACGTCGAGGCGAAGAACATCCCGAAGTACCTCGGGGTGCCGAAGTTCCGGCTCGGCAAGAAGGAAGAGCACGACGAGATCGGCCTCACCAACGGCCTCTCGGTCACGAGCAACGGCGGTGGCGAGCTCCTCGCGTGCGAGGTCGCGGTCGTCGCCGGCAAGGGCAAGCTCGCGATCACCGGCCTCCTCGAAAAGGGCATGGAGGAGAGCGCGCACGCGGCCATGAGCTACGTGCGATCGCGCGCCGCCATCCTCGGCCTCGAGCCGGATTTCTACCAAAAGGTCGACGTGCACGTTCACTTCCCGGAGTTCATCCGGAAGGACGGACCCTCGGCCGGCGTCACGATGGCGACCTCGCTCGCGAGCGCGCTCATCAAGATCCCGGTGAAGAAGGATCTCGCGATGACCGGCGAGATCACGCTGCGCGGTCGCGTGATGCCGATCGGCGGGCTCAAGGAGAAGCTGCTCGCCGCGCACCGCAGCGGCATCACCACCGTCATCGTCCCGAAAGAGAACCGCAAGGATCTCCGCGAGGTCCCACGCCGCGTGCTCAAGGCGACGCGCGTCGTGCTCGTCGAGCACATGGATGAGGTCCTTCGTGAGGCGCTCTGCCTGCCCGATCCCGACGCCGTCTTCGGTCCGCAGCGCGAGACGATGGAGTACATCGACGGCGAGCTCGTGGTGCGTGGTGGCGCCGCTCGTCCGCCCGTCCCACCCGCTGGAAACGATCCGGCGCCCGCTCTGTCCTGACGCGGCCTGATCGGCGCCTGGTACAGGCGACGTCCGGGGCAGCGCACATCGTCCCCGGAT
>CAXSGV010000525.1:1016-4906 GCA_964236615.1 uncultured Polyangiaceae bacterium | reverse complement strand
GTGCCGCCGTCCGCGCCCGTCGCGCCCTCGGCCGAGGCGTCGGCGATTTGAACGGACGTGAACTGCTCGTCGGCACAGCCCGCGAGAGCGAACGCAAAGACCCAGTAGCGAGGCACGTGTAGAGCATAGCTGAGCCGCGCGTGCCGTTCGGTTTCGATTACATTGGAAGCGTGGCCGCTGCGTCTGCACCGCTTCGTCTCCTCGTGTTTGATTGTATTTGTGTTGGTTGTGGTAGTTTTTTGGGGTTGAGTAATGTATGGAGTGTTGGTGGCTTCGTGTACGCGGGTCTAGGTCGGATCGACGCGGCGCGTGGCGTCTCGAGCTGGGCCGAGGCGCTCGAGTGGGTCGTCGAACATGCGCAGGCGACAGGGCGTCCCCTCGAAGAGGTGCAGTATTGGGGTCACGGCCGCCGCGGGGGCGCGCTCATCGCAAACGACGTCCTCGATCTGGCGTCGCTCCGTGGCACCCACCTCGAACGGGTGCGCGCGCTGCGAGCGTGCTTCGCAAGCGAGTCGCGTGGTTGGTGGTTCCGCACCTGCGAGACCGTCGGCGGAACGGCCGGACATGCGTTTGCGCGCGCGTGGAGCGACCTGCTCGATCAGCGCGTCGCGGGCCACACGCACGTCATCGGCTTCTGGCAGAGCGGACTCCACACGGTGCGTCCAGGCGAGGCGCCATCGTGGTCCGTGACCGAAGGCCTACGCGACGCTCACGATGAAACCGAGGTCGCGCTCGGCTCATCGCCACTGCGACCCCACACGATTCACTGCCTGCAAGGAACCATCCCGCGCGGTTGGTGACCTCTTGGCGTGCCGCAAAGGTCAGATCAGCGACGCGGCCAACGGTGCGCACAGAATGAGCGCGGCGGCGGTCGTCGGCGTCACCGCAAACGCGCTCTTCGCCGCAACGCCATCGTTCGGTGCGGCCTCCGGGATCGCATTTCGGTACGGGTGCGGTGGGCTTGCGGCGTGCGCCGGAGTCGCGCGTCGTCGCGCCACGACCAAGCCGACGAGGGTCGTGATCAGGCCGCCGAACGCGACGAGCGCTTGCGCGCGCGGCGGCGCGAGGCGAAGGGTCGACGCGGTCGCCTCGAAGGGTGTCGCGTGATGGGAATCCAGTCGGTAGGCAACCACCGTCTCGATCGAGAACGGCTCCGCAGGCGTCTCGCGTACGAGCAGCGCGTCGTCGCATAGAAAGACGTCGCCCGTGCCGCAATGAAAGCTCCCCGAGAGGCCGAACGGCGGCGCGAGGACGATCGAGGTCACGTCACCGCCTGACGTCGTCAGGTTCAAGCTGCATCGGAATGCGCGGCTGGTAGCCGGATTCCACTCCATGCGTGGGCCTTCGACAACGGTACCGCCGTGACGCACCGTGATCGACTGCGTCTCTCCGCCCTCGAAGTGCTGCTGCGTGCAGGATGGAACGTATTCGCCCGGGTCCGGCCGGCCTCGCCCGGAGAGAGCTCCGGCGAGCAGCACCGCGCCCGTGACGATGGCCCCGATCACGCCTTCGACCGGTAGCGGGCGTGTCGTCGCTCGAGCGAACCTTCGTCGGACGAGAACGACGTACGCCGCCGCACAAGCGACGACGACCGGGACCAGCGCGACGGAGGCGTCGAGGCTGAACCCGAGCAACGCTTGTCGTCGCGCGACGAACGACATGCCAAAGGCCGCGATGAGCGCGAGCGCGACGACCGCCGCCTTGATCGACGCGCGCCGTGGCATGCCGACCACGGAGACTGCCGCCATCACGAAGGGAAGGACGATCGCGATCAGCGCCAGCATGGCCTGCTCGTAGCACGAGCGTTCGCCGCGCGCGCCCGCGCTGGCGAAGCGCTCAGAGGTAGCCGCGGGCCTGCAGCGCAAAGAGGTGGGCGTAGCGACCGTCGCGCTCGACGAGCTCGTGGTGCGTGCCCTGCTCGACGATCTTGCCGCCCTCGATGACGAGGATGCGATCGGCCATGCGCACCGTCGGAAAGCGGTGCGAGATGAGGATGCTCGTGCGCCCTTCAGTGAGCTTCTTGAAGCGCTCGAACACCGAGTGCTCGGCCTCGGCGTCGAGTGCCGACGTCGGCTCGTCGAGCACCAAGATGTCCGCCCCCTCGCGCATGAACGCGCGGGCGAGCGCGATCTTCTGCCACTGCCCGCCGGACAGCTCGACTCCGTCCTTGAACCAGTGGCCGAGCGGCGTCTCGAGGCCTTCCTTGAGCGAGGCGATCACGGGCTCCGCGCCGCCGCGATCGATCGCGCGCTTGATCTGCTCGGTTTGCTCGATCTCGGCGACGCTGCCGACGCCGACGTTCTCTTTCACCTTCAACTGGTACTGGTTGAAGTCCTGGAAGATGACGCCGATGCGCTTGCGGAGCATGTCGGGCTCCCACGCGCGGAGATCTTCACCGTCGATCAGGATGCGGCCTTCGGTCGGCTCGTAGAGGCGCGCGAGCAGCTTGATGAACGTGGTCTTGCCGGCGCCGTTCTGACCGACGAGCGCGATGCTCTGACCGGCGGGGATGAAGATGTCGACGTGGCGAAGCGCGAACTCGTCGCGGCCGGGGTACTTGAAGCCGACGTCCTCGAAGCGAATGCCGCGCTCGACGACCTCGCCCTCGGCGCGTGTGGCCTTGGGCAAGAGCGCGACGTCGCTCGAGGTAGGGATCGCGAGGTACTTGAACAGATTCGACATGTAGAGGTTGTCCTCGTACATGCCGCCGAGCGCGGACAAGAGCGACTGGAACGACTGCTGGCCCTGGCGGAACGCGACCATGTAGAGCGTCATCTCGCCGATCGAGATCTTCCCGCGCGCGGCGCCGAGCGCCATGAGCACGTAGAAGCCGTAGAACGCAGCGGTCGCGAGGAGTGAGAGGCCGTAGCCCCAGCCCGTGCGCTTCACGACGAGATCGCGATCGTCCTTCACGAACGTCTCGCCGAGCTCCTTGTAGCGACCGAGCAACATCGGGCCGAGGCCGAACAGCTTCACCTCTTTGGCGTGGTCGTCGTTCGCGAGGACGTACTCGAGGTACATCAGCTTGCGCGACTCGGGTGAGCGCCAGCTCTTCAACCGGAAGGCTTGGTTCGAGAACCGCATCTCCGTGACCGTCGCCGGAATGGCCGCGACCACGAGACCGAGCACGGTCCACGGGCTGAAGTGAATGAGCAGCCCGATGTACCCCACGAGCGTGATGAGGCTTTGCCCCATCTGGAAGCTGCGCGTGACGACCGACAGTGGCCGCGACGAGGCCTCGCGCCGTGCCTTCGTGAGCTGGTCGTAAAAGTCGGCGTCCTCGAAGTGGCGGAGCTCGAGTGTCAGCGCCTTTTCGAGAATGCTCACGTTGATGTCGAGCGCCATGCGCGCGCCCGTGATCGTGCGCACGAGCCCGAGCGTCTGCATGACCGCGGATTGGCCGGCGATGAGCCCGAGCTCGAGGAGCACCCAGCGGACGGTGCGCGCCGCGTCCTTGGCGACGACGGCGTCGATGATGCCCTTGCCGACGAGCGCGATGCCGAGCGGAAGGAGCGCGGCGATCAGCGTGAGGAAGCCGAGAGCGAGCGTGCTCCGCTTCGACGAGGCCCACACGAGTCGAAGCGTGCGCGGGGTCTGCTCGAAGCTCGACCAGATCGACGAAGGGGAGAGCATGCGTCGAGGGGAAGGTAAGTCGTGGTTCAGCAGCCGCAGGTCTTCACCCGTGATTCGTTGTCGACCAGCGTTTGCTTCGCGCCTTCGCATCGGGCGTCGGTGTCGCCCGCGATCCGGCAAATGGCGGTGACCGCTCGTCGCATCGACGCAATCGCGCGGCACGGCGACGCGCACGGCGAAGGCTCGGGCTTGTCAGCGGACGTTTCTTGACGGTGCGAGTCGTCGGCAGGCGATTGGCTCATCGTCGTGGGCGCGGT
>CAXSGV010000525.1:0-1006 GCA_964236615.1 uncultured Polyangiaceae bacterium | reverse complement strand
TGGCTCCGGTGGCCGACGAGGGCATTGCGGCGCCGGCGCCACCGAGCTGCTGCTTCGCGCGATCGATCTGGGCTTGCGCCTCTTCGACCGTCGTCGGCTCGGGCTCGGCGGGCGCGCTGTCTGCGGCGCGCGACGCAGGGCTCTCGGCGCCTTTGTTGGGGGCGCCACCGCACCCGGCGAAAAGGGGGAAGGTCGAGGCAATCAGACCGTAGGAGAGGAGGACGAAGGAGGGGCGGGTACCGCGCATGACGAAAGACGATACCGTAGTTCGCGTTTTCATGAGCTCCTTCGCGCGCCGCGCCGCCATCACCGTCGCCGTTCCCGGCGCGCTCCTCGCTCTCCGACACTACGTGCCGCTTCCGGGCGTGCCGCTCGAGCTCTTCGACATTGCCCAGGAGGGGGGCGGCGCGCCCACGAACATCGGCGCGTTCGCCCTCGGCGTCACGCCTGCGATCACGGCGTACGTGCTGGTCGAAGTGGTCGCGTTCCTCGTGCCGGCTTGGTCGCGCCTTCGTCACGCCGGCCCCGCGCGGCGTGCACCGCTCGAGCGCGCGGCGCGCATCCTCATGCTCCTCCTCGCAGTCTTCCAGGCGTACGGCCTCGCCTACGCGATCCAGAACATGGACCTCGGCCGCCTAGCCGACGCCGAGATCTCCACGCCGCTCGCGACGGTGTCGCTCGTCGCAGGCTTTGCGATTTCGTTCCTCGGGGCGAAGCTGATCACGCGTCATGGTCTCGTGAACGGCTTCGTGCTTCTTGCCAGTGTCGAGGCCGTGCGGGCGATCGCCGTCGATCTCGCGCGACCGGACGCCGGGTTACGCGATCAGCTCGTGCCCATCGTGGCGTGCCTCGCCGTCGTGCTTGCGACGTGGGCCGCCTTGCGTGGTGCGGGTGACATTCCTGGGCCGACGGTCGCCCGCGAGGACGACCCGAAGACCCCTTACCGCGACGCGCGTGCGCTCGTTCTCACGCCGTGGGTTCCGATCCCGTCGAGCTCGGTGCAGCC
>CAXSGV010000524.1:0-4941 GCA_964236615.1 uncultured Polyangiaceae bacterium | reverse complement strand
CGGCCGCGAGAAGATCCCGACGACGCGAACGAGCTTGGCGTTCACGATCCCCGCCTCTTCTTCGAGCTCTCGCTTCAGGCCTTCGGTCAGAGTCTCGCCCCACTCCAGCGTGCCGCCCGGCAGGCACCAGGTCCCGGTGTCGGCGCGACGGATCAGGACCCACGCGCCTTCGGGTGTGCGCACGGCGGCGCAGATCCCGACGACGGGACGACGAAGAACGTGACGCGCCACCTCGTAGATCAAAGTGGCGGCCCCCTTGGGCAGCGAGCGCAGCGGTGCGAAGTCCATGGTGCCCATCCTAAATCGATCTACCCTCGCGACCGATGAAGCTCGTGACCTTTACGCCTCGCTCCGGCTCTGTCGCCTCGCCCCTCCCGGGGATCGTTCTGGGCGACCGCGTCGTGAACCTCGACACCGCCTTTGCTTGGTACGACGCCGAAAGCGGAGCGGGTCGCACGCCCGCGAGCTACGGCAGTGGGCTGCTCGGGTTCATCGAGAACGCCGACGTCGCGCGTCCGGCCGCCGATCAGATCGTGCGCGCGCACGCCGACGGCAAGGTCCCGAACGAGTTCGGTGGCGCGCCCACATCGTACGCGTCGAACGAGATCACACTGCTCTCGCCCCTGCCCCGCCCGCCTTCGATGCGCGACGGCTACGCGTTCCGTCAGCACGTCGAGACCGCGCGCAAGAACCGGGGGCTCGAGATGATCCCCGAGTTCGATCAGTTCCCCGTCTTCTATTTCACGAACCACCAGGCGGTGATCGGCCCCGGCGATCTTCGTGTGCAAAAGCAGCACATGGATCGCCTGGACTTCGAGCTCGAGGCCGCGATCGTCGTCGGTAAGCGCGGCCGAAACGTACCCGCCGCGCGCGCAGACGAGCTCGTGTTCGGGCTGACCATCATGAACGACTTTTCGGCGCGCGCTCTCCAGATGGAGGAGATGAAGCTCTCGCTGGGACCCGCCAAGGGCAAGGACTTCGCGACCGCGCTCGGGCCGTGGCTCGTCACCACCGACGAGCTCGCGCCGCGCATGAAGAAGACGCCGGCGGGCGCGTCGTTCGATCTCGGCATGCGCGCCTTCGTCAACGGCAAGCAGGTCTCGACCGGCAACGTGAAGGACATGACCTGGACCTTCGCGCAGATCCTCGAGCGCGCGAGCTACGGCGTGACGCTCTACCCAGGCGACGTCATCGGCTCCGGCACGTGCGGCACCGGCTGCTTCCTCGAGCTCAACGGCTCCAAGATCACCGACAACCAGTGGCTACGCGCGGGCGACGTCGTCGCGCTCGAGGTCGACGCGCTCGGCCGCCTCGAGAACAAGGTCGTCGTCGAAGAAGAGTCGACCTTCATCGCGTGACTCTCAGCGCCTGAAAAACGCGACCACCTTCTTCATCGCCCAGGTGTCGATGAAGGCGTCTTCGCCGAGCGCGCCGAAGAACCCGACGTGCCCGCCGCGATCGCTCCACGCGACTTCGAGCAAGGGGGACGCCTGCTTCAACCACGGGCGCATCGTGCTCGCGGGAATCATCGGGTCGTCGCCGGCGTGCACGAGCAGCGTCGGCGCGCCGATCTTCGGCAGGAAGAGCCCCGAGCTCATCTCACGGTAGTAGGTGTCGGCGCTGTCGAAGCCGTGCATGGGCGCGATCACCATGCCGTCGTACTCCTTGATCGAGCGTAGCTTGGCGAGGCGCTTTACATCGTAAGGGGCGCGGGCCGGGTGCAGGCGTGCGAACTCGGTCGCCTGAACGACGAGCCCATTCAAAACGTACGCCTTGTAGGGGTAGCTGCGCAGCCGATGAAGCATCGCCGAGGTCGCGGCGAGATCGAGCGGCGGTGAAACGGCGGCGACCGCCCGCACGCGCGCCGGCCTCGACGTCCCCCACTCGCCAGCGAGCTTGAGCGCCGCGTTCCCGCCCAGCGAGAACCCGAGCACCGAAACGTCCTTCACGCGCGTATCGAGGAGCAACGCGTCGATCGCGACGCGAACGTCGTCGGTGAGCCCCGCGTGGTAGAGCGCCGGCGCATCGACAATCGACGAGCCCGCACCGCGCAGGTTCAACCGCACGACATGAAAGCCCGCTCGGTAGAGCGAGACGCCGGCCCGCTGCATGTAAGGCGACGCGATGCTACCGCCGACGCCGTGCACCACGATCGCGGTCGAGCAGGGGCCCGCCCCCTCCGGGTGCCACCACGCCTCGGCGTGAAGCGCTCCGTCTTCACGGTTTTGGCCGAGCGCGAAACGCAGGTGCTCGACACGGGCTGCGACCGCCCCGAACGCGCGGGGCGGCGACCACCATGCGAGCGAAGCGCCGAGCGTCTGGAGGTGCGCGCTGCGCAGCCAGGCGCGCGGCGCGAAGTCCTCGCGCTTCAGTGAAGCCATCGCGCTCCTCTTACACTATCCTCGCGCGCCGCATGCCGACCCTTCGACGCTTCCTCGTCATCCCCCGTCTTCCGCCGTCCCTCGAACGTCTTCGCGACATCGCGCACAACCTTTGGTGGTGCTGGTCGCCGGTCGGCCGCGAGCTCTTTCTCCGCATCGACTCCGACCTCTGGGAGCAGGTGCACGGCAATCCGATCGAGCTGCTCACGCAAGTGCCGCAGCGACGTCTCGACGAGCTCGCGAACGACGACGCCTTTCTCAGCCACCTCGAAGCCGCGTGGACCACGTTCCAGGCGTACATGTCGCGCGATGGCTGGTTCAAGAAGCGCTTCCCGGAGGCGAAGGACGCGCGCATCGCCTACTTTTCGATGGAGTACGGGCTACACGAATCACTGCCGGTTTACTCGGGCGGTCTCGGCGTCCTCGCCGGCGATCACCTGAAGACGGCGAGCGATCTCGGTCTGCCGCTCGTCGGCGTCGGGCTCGCGTACGCCGAAGGCTACTTCCGTCAGGTGTTGAACGACGACGGCTGGCAAGGCGAGCACTACCCGATCAACGACTGGCATCGCCTTCCCGTGCAGCCGGTCGTCGATGGCACTGGCGCACGGCTCGTCATCCAGGTCGCGTACCCCGATCGCGTCGTGCACGCGCAGGTCTGGCGCGTGAACGTCGGCCGCGTTCCGCTCTTTTTGCTCGACGCGAACCTCGAGCGCAACGCGCCGGTCGATCGCGCGATCACGGGCCCCCTCTACGGCGGCGATCAGGAGTTCCGCGTCCGACAGGAAATCATGCTCGGCATCGGCGGCGTCCACGCGCTCGAAGCCGTCGGCATGAGCCCCACCGTCTGCCACATGAACGAAGGCCACTCGGCCTTCCTTGCCCTCGAGCGCATCGGTCGCTTGATGCGCGATCGAAAGGTGACGTTCGCAGTCGCGAGCGAGGCATGCTCGGTGGTTAGTATCTTCACAAGCCACACGCCGGTGCCTGCGGGCAACGACGCCTTCGCGCCCGAGCTCGTGAAGAAGTACCTCGAGCCTTACCGCGCCGCACTCGGCCTCACCGAAGAGCAGCTGCTCTCGCTCGGCCGCGTCGATCCCAAGGACAAGACCGGCCTCTTCTCGATGCCGGTGCTCGCCCTCCACGCATGCGACCATTACAACGGTGTCAGCGCGCTTCACGGCGAGGTGTCGCGCAAGATGTGGCGCGCGGTATGGCCCGATCTTCCCGTGCACGAGGTGCCCATCGGATCAGTCACCAACGGCACGCACATCGCGTCGTGGGTCAGCGCCGAACATGGTGCACTCTACACGCGTTACCTCGGGCCTAGCTGGGCCGACCAAACCGACGACGCCACGCTGTGGGCGCGCGCGCAGGACATACCGGACGCGGAGCTGTGGCAAACCCACGAGCACCGTCGCCACCGCCTCGTCACGCTTTGCCGGAAGTGGCTTCGCCGCGCAGCCGAGCGCCGCGGTCAGGACGCGAGCGTCGTGCACGAGGCCGACGAGGTTCTCGATCCGCGCGCGCTCACGATTGGCTTCGCGCGCCGCTTCGCGACCTACAAGCGCGCGGCGCTGCTCTTCAGCGACATGGATCGCGTGAAGCGCCTGCTCAACAACCCCGAACGCCCGGTGCAGCTCGTCTTTGCCGGCAAGGCGCACCCGCAGGACAAGGGCGGTAAGGAGCTCATTCGCCAGATCGTCCACGCGAGCCGCGATCCCGAGCTCAAAGGCAAAGTCGTCTTCATCGAGGACTACGACATGCGCATCGCTCGCGCGCTCGTGTCGGGCGTCGACGTGTGGCTCAACACGCCACGGCGTCCGCTCGAAGCGAGTGGCACGAGCGGCATGAAGGCCGCGGCCAACGGCGCGCTCAACCTGAGCGTGCTCGACGGCTGGTGGGCCGAGGCCTGGGACGCCCACGGCTGGGAGGTCGGCTGGGCGATCGGTCGCGGCGAAGAGTACGAGTCGGGCTCGGGCGACGCGCTCGAGGCCGAGGCGCTCTACGATCTGCTCGAACGTGAGGTCGTTCCGCTCTTCTTCGATCGCGACAAGGAGAAGGGTCAGCTTCCGCGCGGCTGGATCAAGCGGATGAAGAGCGCGATCGCGAAGCTCGTGCCCATGTTCAACACGGCGCGCATGGTCCGTGAGTACACCGAGGACTTCTACCTTCCGGCCATCCGTCTCTCCGCGCAGATGCTCGACCACGACCTCGATGGCGCGCAGAAGCTCGTGCGCTGGAAGGAGTCCGTGCAGAAGGAGTGGCCGAAGGTCGCGATCAAGAACCTCGAGCTCAAGTCACCCGAGCAGCTTCACGTCGGCGAGAAGATGCAGGTCGAGGCCCACGTGCAGCTCGGCACGCTGACCCCCGAGGACGTCGTGGTCGAGCTCTACCACGGGCCCACAGCCGGCGGTCACGCGCTCGAGAAGGGTGAGGTCGTGCGCATGACGCTCGCCACGAAGAACGGCGACGGCACCTTCCGTTACACGGGCGAGATCCCGACGCGCGACTCGGGCGCGCATGCCTTCTCCGCGCGCATCATGCCGTGGAACGCGACGAT
>CAXSGV010000523.1:3753-4941 GCA_964236615.1 uncultured Polyangiaceae bacterium | reverse complement strand
CGATCCTGCCGTTGCAGTCGTTGTCGCGCCCGTCGCAGACGTCGGTCTGCTCGCACGGGGTGCAGCCCGCGCCGTTGCAGTACATCCCGTTCGGGCACACGCCCGGCTCGGTGCCACGGCAGGTGTACGCGGGCACGTCGCCCGGAACGATGAGAGAGCAGCCGCCGCCGCTGCCGACGAGGAGGACGACGACCGTGATCGCGAAAAAGAAAGAGGCGACGTGCCGCCGCATCAGAACGTGCCCCCGAGAAAGACCGCACCCGCACCGGGACGCAGCGTGACGCCGGTCTTGCCAGTCTTCGGGGCCGTGCTCGCGACCGGCTTCGTACGTGCAAAATACAAGATCGCCGTCCCGATGGTCGCGACGATGCCGACGCCAAAGCCGATGTCGGCGATGATCGCTTTGTCGTGCGCGTCGCTGCCCTGGCGTTCGAGCTCGGCGTAGGAGCCGGGAGACTGCGTGACCGAGCCGGATTGCGGCTTGTCGCCCGTCGCCTGAATGCCGAAGACGGTGCCGATCACGAACCCGCCGACGGCGATCGTCGCCGCACCGATCGTGAGCGCGTCGATGCGACCGTGCGCGGGCTCCGGCGGTGGCGCCGTGACCGTCGGCGCGGGCGCAACGGTCGTCGGTGCGGGCGTGGGCGCCGTTTGCTGCTTGGCACCCTCGAGGCGGCGGATCGCGCTTTCGGCGCGCGTGCGCTCGGCGGGCTCGAGGTTCATCTCGGGCCGATCGAGGTAAAGGTGCATGTACTTCAAGGCATCGTCGATGTGACCTCGCTTCTCGTTCACGAGCGCGAGGTTGTAGACGAGGTCCTTGGCTGTCGGATCGAGCGTGTGCGCTTGCTCGAGCTCGTCGATCGCTTCGCGGTACGAGCCGGCGTTGTAGAGCTCGCGCGCACGATGGAAGTGCTGCTGCGCCTGGGCGTGCGCTTCGGCCGAAACGGTGGCCGCACCCGAGGCGCTCGCGGAAGGAGTACTCGCGGAAGGACTAGAGGAGGGCGCCGCTTGCGCGGAAGCTTCGCGCGGTCCGAGCATGAGCCCGAGCGAGAGCGTCGCCGCTACCGCGATCGACGTGCGCCGGGTTGCCATTCCAACGAAGAGCATAACCCATGTAAGGCCCGCCACCGTTGCCGCGTTCGTTAGAGCGGAGGGAGCAAACGATGCGTGGGATGGCTCGATTCGACT
>CAXSGV010000523.1:0-3743 GCA_964236615.1 uncultured Polyangiaceae bacterium | reverse complement strand
CGGTGGGGCGTGTGCGGTCGCGCTGGTGCTTTCGGCATCGACGGCGCGGGCGGGCGATGCGTCCGTTTCGGTGGGCGATCCGAATGGGCTTCGCAGCGCGCGCTACGCCGAGCCGCCGCCGCGGATCATCGCACCCATCGCGACCGATGACCGGCGTGACGATCCGCCCGACTACTACCAAGACAACCCGCCACCGCGGCGCGAGCTCTATCGCGCGCCCTTCCGCTTGCACCTCGGTCCAGCGGCCGTGACCTCCGGGCGCGGCCTCGGAATGGGCCTCGGCATGGCGGCCGACTTCGGGACCGGCACCGTCGGTGCACGGCTCGCAGCCAACTGGCTCCGCGGCGAATCACGCGATGATGCGACGCGACCTCTCGGTGAGGGGCTCGCGCAGTACACGGGCGAGCTCACGCTCGACTTCGCCAAGCACGGCCCTGTTCATCCCGTCTTCGGCATGGGCTTCGGGGTCGCGCACGTGAGCAAGCCCGGCGGCAGCGGCAACGCGGGGATAGGCACGGTCCGCATCGGGATCGAATACGCGCTCGGCCTCGAGGACGCCGACGTGCGCATCGGTGGCGGGATCACCGGCGTGATGGCGGGGCCCTCGGAGCGTGAGGCGGACGATCTCCGCGGCTATGCCATCGTCGGCGCCACGCTCGGGATTGGGTTTTGATGGGGGGCAGGCGTGACCGCTTGGGCCGCCCCGCGCGCGGTGGGAGGGGCGTTTGGCCACTTGGGACTAAAGTTGGAGGGGGCGCCCGGCACGGTTGATCCGCGCGCGACGGGCGGCCCTCGCTTTGCCCTTGGCGGTGCCCGCAAATCGCCACCCGACCGCTCTGTTCGCCGGTGTGGGCGATCAGAGTCGTGTCGCGTGCACGACGACGATTGCTACGTCGTCCGGGTAATCACCCGATGGCAGTCGAGGCAATGTGACTAGGCGCTCGGCGAGGCTCTTCGCGGCCACGCCATCGCGGCTCGATGCTGCAGTGATCTGATCTGCGCGCGCGTGCTTGAAAAGTCCGTCGGTGGCGACAACGAGGGCGCCGTCGAGCGTGCGGCGGTGGAACGCCATGGGATTCGCTCGACCGCTTCCGAGACGCTGCCGGCTTTGGCCGTCGGTGAGTCGGTCGATGCGTCGGGGCGCGATGATCCACGCTTCGCTGTCGCCAACCGTGACGCCGAGGATTGCATGCGGACCCACGACGACGACGATCGCGGTGGTTTCACCGCTCCGTGCGCCGGAAAGCTCCGCGTCGGTCGTCTTGAAGATCTCGAGCCATGCGCGAAGATCGTAGGGGTCGAACGCGCTTTTGCCAGCGCCGGATTGCACGGCCGTCACGAATGCATCGCTCGCCGTCGCGCCTCCACGCATGCCGCCCGCGCCGTCGGCTACGACGATCACCAGGCTGTCGTGCAGCTCGATGACCTCCGCATGATCCTCGCTGGCGCCGCGTCGAGAGGCACGGGCGGTCGCGTGATCGAAGTCGCTCGTCATGGTCTGCGACGCGAACAACTCGTCAGACTTGCTTGTTCCTCACGGTGGCGTGACGGTCACGATCGCGATCTCAGGGCGACAGAGAAAGCGCAGGGGCGCGATCGACGTGCCGACGCCGCGTGAGACGTAGAGCTTCGCCTTCGCGCTCGTGTACCAGCCCTCGACGAAGCGGCCCGAGCCTGGCGGCAGCCAGAGCGCCCCCGCGAATGGCACCCGAACCTGACCGCCGTGGGTGTGGCCGGCGAACGCTAGATCGATCGTGGGGGCGATTTGATCGAAGTACGCGGGGGAGTGGAAGAGCGCGATCTTCACGGTCTGAGTGGGGGCTCCGTCAAGAGCGCTCCTGATATCGGCGCTTCCCGACATAGGATCGTCGACGCCCGCGAGCCACACGTCGTTGCGCACGAGCCGTCCTTCGTTGAGGAGGAGCGTGGCGCCGACGGAAGCGAAGAACGCGCGCTCGTTGGGCGGCGGCTTCCAGTTTTCCCAATTTCCGCGCACGACCCACACGCCGAGCGGTGCGTGCAGCCGGGTGAATAGCTCGCGCGCCGGCTCGAGGCTTCCTCCGTCGACCACGTCGCCGGTCACCACAACCAGATCGGCGCGCGCTTCTTCCAGAATCTCTACGGTGCGCCGCTCGCGAGGGCCGAAGCCATGCGTGTGGAGATCCGTGAGGCGCGTGCGGCCGAAGAGGCGCGTGGTGAGCGTGGTCATGTGTTCCCCGCGTCCGTGTCACCGCGCGGGAGGAGAGCGAGCATCTTCAGGGACAGACCTCGCGGAGGCGACGCGGCCCGTTCAATCGGCCACGGGCTGACTCTAACATTCGGGGGATGTCCGTTCGAGAGGGCCGTGGCCTCGTCGACCCGCACCGAACGCGCCAGCCACCTCGCGCGAAGCCCCCCGCGATCGGGTTCTGATCTATAAGCGTCGCCGTGGACTCTGAAAAACCCGCTTTCGACTACCAGGCGATTCCGCTGGGCTACTACGACCGCATTCTTCGCGGCGGGGGCGGGGGCGTCAGGAAGCTGTGGCACACGCTCAAGTTCGAGCGCGTGCTCGATTATCTGCCGGAGACCGACGGCGGATCGCTCCTCGACATTGGGTGCTTCGCGGGCTCCTTCCTGTCGATGGTCCCGCGCCACCGCTTCGAGCGTCAGGTGGGGATCGACATCCTCCCCGATCAGATCGATTACGCGTCCCATCACTACGGGACGCAGTTCCGCCGGTTTCAGGTGTCGCCGTCGATCACGCGGTTTGGGGACGTGGGCGAGCCGTTCGATGCGGTGACGCTCATCGAGGTCATCGAGCATCTGCGGGCCGACGAGATCGTCGGGCTGTTCCAGGAGCTCGGCCGCACGCTTCGGCCCGGCGGGCTCCTCGTCCTCACGACACCCAATTACACGAGCACGTGGCCGCTGCTCGAAGCCGTGCTCAATCGCGTGTCCGAGGTGAGCTACGTCGAACAACACATCACGCGGCTCCATTACTTCGGGCTCGAGCGCCAGCTGGCGGCGATCTATCCGCCCCTGCTCCACGAGTACGAGCTCGAGCTCAAGACGACGACCCACCTCCTCAGCCCGTTCATGGCGTCGATCTCCTACGAGATCGCGCGCGGCTTCGCGCGTGCCGTTCCACACCGGAGCTGGAATCTACCGATTGGCAACTTGCTCCTCGCGGTCTTTCGAAAGCGCGGCGGGTGATCCAAGCATCGACGAAGGAGAGCCAGCGCGACTGGTACTTCGCGTCGGCGCTCTTGCTCTTCGGGGCGGTCGCCTACGCCACGTGTGTGATCAAGGATTTTTCGGGGCCGCTGATCGGAACTCGCGACTACGACGGATCCTACCGAGGCGACGCCAACTACTTCGAGTTTCTCGGCCACTACGTGCGCGACCATTGGCACTTTGGTTTGGTGCCGATCTCCTTCGCGACGAAGGACGTGGCCTTTCCTCAGGGAACGCACATCGGCCTCCTGTCGTGGTGTGCCGAGCGCGATCTCTTCCACGCCTTGATGCTCCGGTGGTTCGGGATGGGCCCGTGGATCCAGACCTACCTGACATTCGGCGCGACCGTGGGCGCGCTCGGCGTGACCGCGGTCCTGCGGCCCCACTACGGCGTGTGGCGGGCGAGCCTGGTTGGCTTCGCCGCGTCGTTCATGAGCTTCTATGCATGGTACAAGTATCCGTACCACCTCAACATGACCGCCATTCACTGGGTGGTCATCAGCATCGCGCTCGACGCGGTGACGATT
>CAXSGV010000522.1:4540-4958 GCA_964236615.1 uncultured Polyangiaceae bacterium | reverse complement strand
GCTGCGAGCGCCACGCGTCGTACGCGACGGTCGCGGCGGCGGCCATGAGCGCGAGGATCGGCACCCAGCCCGTCCCGCCGCTCTCTTCTTCTGCGGAGACGACACCCGAGCGCCGCACCGCCGAGTGCTGTGACCCAAGATCGATCGACCCACTCGAGGTCGTCAGACCGCGCGCCGGAAGCCCGAATGGAAGGCTCGCCGACGTCGTGTACGGGTCCGCGACGCCTGCTCCGAGAGGCGGCGTGAACATGTTGGCGCGCGCGAAGCTCCCCGACGTCGACATCGCGTGCGCGAAGCTGCCCGACGCCGTCGGGCGCGGCGCCGCGAGCGGAAGCAGCGCGGCAAAGAGCTCCGTCGCGTTCGCGTAGCGCTGCGACGGATCCTTGTGCAGACAGCGATTCATGATCGTCTCGAGCGC
>CAXSGV010000522.1:0-4530 GCA_964236615.1 uncultured Polyangiaceae bacterium | reverse complement strand
CGCATGGTCCGGGGTGCGGAGGCGCAGGTAGCTGTTGAGCGATGCGTCGAGCTCGAGCAGCGGCTTGGGATCGTTGAAGCGAATCGCGTTCGCGAGCTTGCGGACATCGTCGTCGCGGAACGGGTGCACGCCGGTGAGCAGGCGGTAGAGGATGACGCCGAGCGACCAGATGTCGCTCCTTGCCGTGGCGACGTGCGCGGCCAAGATCTGCTCCGGCGAAGAGTAAAGCGGCGACCCGACGTACGCGCTCGCCTGCGTGAGCTCCTCTTCCCCCTCGTCGCTGCGAAGCTTGGAAATCCCGAAATCGATGATCTTGACGCAGGGCGTTCCGTCGCGCCGCTTCACGAGAATCAGGTTCGCGGGCTTGAGGTCGCGATGCACCATCCCGAGCTCGTGCGCCTCCGAAAGCCCCTCGCACGTTTGGAGGAGGTACTCGATCGTTTCGTCGGGCGGCAGCTTGCCGCGTTGCTTCAAGAGCGAGCCAAGATCGTCGCCCTTCAAGTACTCCATCGTGATGAAGAGCTGTCCGTTCGGCAGCTCGCCGGCGTCGAGCACGCGGCAGATGTGCTCGCTCTTCAGCGAGAACGCAGCCTGTGCTTCACGCTCGAAACGCGCGCGCACGTCCTTGCGGCGCGCGAGCTCGGGCAAGAGCATCTTCATCGCGACGCGCTTCTTCAGCGTCTCGTGGAACGCCGCGACCACGAAGCCCATACCGCCGACGCCAATCGTGCCCTCGACGCGGTACTTCCCGAGTAGCAGCGTTCCGACCGGCGGGATCGCAAGCTCCGCGAGCGCGGGCGTTGCAGGTTTCGTAGCCGGCGGTCCCCCCATGACCTTTCAAGCGTAGCAAACGCCCTGCGGGACGCGCGCTGAGGCTTGCCGCGGCAAACAGGTGGCTCAGTGCGCAGTGACGTCGCGGAACGACGGCGTGATCGGTGGGGGCACTTTCGTCGACGCGTGAGCGGGCACGGCGCTGCGCGGTATGCGAACTGGACGTGAGGAGACGACGGGCGACGCCGACGCGCTCGGCACGAGCTCGGTGGCGATCGAGGGCGCAGCGATCGTCTCCGCCGGTACCGCGTGCGCAGGCGCAAGGTGAGCGCGCTGCGAACGCCAGCCGACGAACCCGACCATCACCGCAGCGCCGACGAGCGCGAGAAGCGAGACCCAGCTGCTCTTGCCCGTCTCTTCGTCGCGCCCGCGCGTGACGAGCGTGTGGCGCGTCGCCAGATCGCTCGGACCAACGACGGTGGGTAGCGCGCGCCGGAAGCCGGGATCGAGCGCCGCCGTTGGCGCGTAGGGCTCGGCGGCAGGAAGCCCCGTCGTCGGCGTGACCGTGAACCGCGGGTAGCCGCCGGAGCTCGTCAGCGAGAGCACCGGGCGCGGACCCGCGAGTGGAAGAAGCGCGCTGAAGAGATCGGCCGCCGACGCGTAACGCGCAGCTGGGTCCTTTTGAAGGCAGCGCCGAACGATGCCTTCGAGCGCGGGATCGAGCCAGGGATCGCGTGACAGCAACGGCACCGCCTCGTTGTGGCGGATCGCATTGACGAGCAGCGACATGTCCTCGGACATGGGGAACGGCAGCGCGCCGGTGAGCAACTGGTAGAGAATCACGCCGAGTGACCAGAGGTCGCTCTTCGCCGTCACTGCGCGCGCCGACACGATTTGCTCCGGCGACGAATACTGCGGCGAGCCCATGTACGCGTGCGTTTGCGTGAGCTCACCCGAGCCGTCGCCCTCGAGCTTCGAGATCCCGAAGTCGATGATCTTGAGGCAGGGCGTGCCGTCCTTCCGCTGCACGATGAGGAGGTTCGTCGGCTTCAGATCACGATGAATGACGTCGCTGTCGTGCGCTTCGGCCAACCCTTCACACGCCTGCAGCACGTACTCGACCGCCTCGTGCACGGTGAGCTTGCCGCGCTCTTTGAGGATCGTGCCGAGGTCCTCGCCCTTCAAGTACTCCATCGTGATGAAGAGCTGACCGTTCTCGAGCTCGCCAGCATCGAGCACGCGGCAGATGTGCTCGCTCTTCAACGAGAACGCCGCCTGCGCTTCGCGCTCGAACCGCGCCCGCACGTCGACGTTCCGCGCGAACTCGGGCAGCAGCATCTTGATCGCGACGCGCTTCTTCAGCAGCTCGTGGCGCGCGGCGACGACGAGGCCCATGCCGCCGATTCCGATGACGCCTTCGACGCGGTACTTCCCGTGCAGCAGCGTGCCCTTTGCCGGAATCGCGATCTCCGAAAGCGAGTCGGGCTCCGGCGGTTCGAAGTCCGCGGTCGTGCGATCGGACGGCGGGTCCTCCATGGAACCGCAGCGTAGCAAAGCCGTCCGGCCGACGTGTCCTGACGATTTTTTACAGAATTACCAGGGCACCACGGCCACGACGACTTTGCGCTCGCCCGCGCGCGTCTCGACCTTGCGACGAAAAACTTCACTGCGGGCGCGGATCTCGACTGCGTGCGAGCCGGCGGCAACCGGAAGGATGGCGACCGCGACGTGGGCCGGAAGAACTTCCCACGCCCACGGCGACCAACTTCCCGTCAGCGAGCTTTGCCCGAACATGGTCACCTTGAGCGCGTGGAGTGCCTCGTCGTAGTCCTCGTGCACCGCCGCTTCGACGTCGAGCGCGATCTTCGGCACGGCCGCGACGCCATCGACGGTCACGGACGCGCCGGGGGCGTTCGAGGTTTCGCTCGAGCCGACTAGCGTGACGGGTCCTTGTACCTTTTCCTGAAAGGGATGGCTCACGCGTCCGTAGGGAACCACGACCCAGATCTCCGACTCCGCTAGCGGAGCCTCGCCGCGGCAACGACGCGCGAGCGACGAGTCGGACGCAAACGGTGCGAGCGAGCCGCTCTTCGCGAGCGACGAGCAGGCGAGCTCTTCGGCGGACGGTCCGGTGCACGCGACCGCCGATACGAGCTCGCCGAACTGGCGCACCGACTCGGCCTTGCCGGGCGCGATCGTGCGCGTCCAGTCGCTCATCACGCCGAAGCGCCGCGCCTCGACGCATGCGCCACCGTCGTCACCGAGCTGCATACGAAAGAGCGCAGCGAGCGGGTTCAACATGAGTCGCTCGTAGAACTTGAGACCGACCGGGACGTTCATCGCCTGCGCCCAACCGCGCAGGTACTGGTAGCGGAGCGAATCGGGCGTTGCGAGCTCGCGCGTTCGGGTGTTCCGGATCATGTCGCTCTGATCGAGCCCCTTGTCGGCGGCGCCGAGATCCACGACCGCACCCGCGAAGTCCTGCTGCGCGGCGCGCACGATCGCACGCTCGAGCAGCCCACGCCCCATTTGCCCGTCGCTGCGCACGGGGAGCTCGCTCTGTGGCGTGTCGAGGCCGTCGTTGACGATGCGACGCGCCTCCTGCAAGTCGTGGCGATCGAGAGCGGCGCGCGCGAGATCGCGGTTCACGCCGCAGCCCGCGAGAGCCGTGGTCGCCACGACGGTGAAAGCGATGCGAAGCGACGCGTTCGTCTTCAAGGGCGGCGAGCATCTCACAGCCGCCCTCCGAAGCGCCCGCCTCGATGCGGCTACTCGATGCTCGAACGGGAACCTCGGTGAGCGAAGCTCGACGCGGACAGATCGATTGACGATCGAACCGATCGAAGGGAGGACGTCACGCGAGGAGCAGTTGCTCGATCTCGCGAAGCGTCTCGACGTCGTCGCCGACCATCTCCTTCATCGTCTGGATTCGCCGCACGACGACGCGCGCAACATGCTCCTCGATGGTGCCGTCGGCGTACGCCCAGTACACCTGAGCGAACCGTCCATCACGATGGCAGCGGCCCTCGATCTGCGCCATCTGGATCGCCGACCAGCGAAGATCGTGGATGACCTCCGAGCGCGGCGCGCTCCCGTGCTCGCCTTGGTGAAGCGAGATTCCCTCCTCGACGGTGAAGAGCGCAACGCGGGCTTCGTCGCGCTAGAAGGAAAGGCGTTCGGACTCGCGTGCGCCGGCAGGGACGCCGCCGTGAATCGCCACGCACGGCACGCGGGGCACACCTGATTCGAGCGCCTCGCGGATCGCAGTGAGCGTCTCGAGGAACGCGACCGAGATGGCGACCTGATGTCCGTTGTCGAGCAGCTCGCGAACGAGCTCGACGGTTCCGGCGACGCGCAGCAACGAGCTCTTCTGGCGAAAGCGGAGCGTCGCGGCGAGCCCCGACTTCGGGTCGCGGCCATGCGGAGACAGCGCCATCGCGCGCCGGAACTCGGTCCACGCTTCCGTGTAAAGCGCACGCTCTTCGGGATCGAGCTCGATCGGCGTGAGGATGCGATTGAGCTCAGGCCACCCGGCGATGTTCTCAGGCCGTCGCCGGATTCCCGCAGGGGGTGTTCGCTCCGTTCCCGTGAAAAGCATCGCGTGGACGCGCTGGCAGTCCTTCGGATCACCGCGCCATTCCCAACGGCCGAATGTGCCGCGCGTGACACCGAACTGCTGGTCGATGCACCACTGCTCGAAGTCTTTGAGGTCCTTCGCGGGGGAGCCGGTCACGCTCGCCAGCAGCGGCGCGAGGTAAG
>CAXSGV010000521.1:0-4961 GCA_964236615.1 uncultured Polyangiaceae bacterium | reverse complement strand
CCTTGAACGACAGGCCAGCGCTCCCTTTCGACGACCAATCCATGTGGGGCGTCACGCTCGAGTCGACGGTGTAGCCGAGCGACTCGAGGATGCCGAGTGAGCTTTCGCCTATCCCGAAGCGGCCGGCGCGAAACGAGGTCGGCCGCCGCGCGAACGTCGTCGTAAAGAGGTCGGTGAGGTAACCGAGCTTCGCCGCCTCGACGGCCCTTGGGTAGTCGCGCTGGAAGGCGTCGGTCGTCTCGGGCTCGAACGCGTCCGGTTCGGCGTACTCGCCGTGGAGATGCGCGCCGAGCTCGTGATCGCCGGAGAGGCTTCGCAAGACCTCGACGCTCGCCGCGTCGCGCATCACCTCCGCCGAGAGGAGGTACGTGGGCTTCGCGCCGTGACGCACGAAGAGCGGCTGGAGCCGGCCCGCGATCCCCTCCTTTACGCCGTAAAAGGCGAGCGGGTTCTGGCAGCGCCACGCCGCGCCCTTGTCGCATTCGCAATCGATCGAGACGACGAGGTAGCGGGCCATGCGTTCCTTCAGAGCCAGCGGGCGTGCTCATGCACGAGATGCACGCGGGTCTTCGAGAAGTCCCGCTTGAATTGGGCGATGGCAGCGCGCTTGGGGTCGTCGTCGTCTTCCGCTGCGAGGCCGCCGAAATCGAAGGCGGTGCACCCCGCGTCCCGCGCCCACCGCACCGCAGAGAACAGCGGTAGGGCCATCTTGGAGAACGGTCGGTAATCGAGCGTGGTTGCGCCGAGCACGAACGTCGCGAGCGCTCCGTGACGAACCGCGAGCAGTGCGGCGATGGGCTCGCCTCGGTGCTCACACACGAAGACCGCGCCGCGCTCCGGAAGGATCTCCGTTGCGACGGCCGCGAACCAGGCGCGCGACTTCGAGCGCTTGGTCTGCGACGCCATCAGGACCGCGTGCAGCCGCGCGAGCACCGCCATATCGGCGCGCTCTCCTCGTCGTGTGCGGGCGCCAGCGGTCTCGGCCTGACGAAGCTTGCGGCGGAGCGCCTCGTGGTCGCCGCCTGCGAGCAGCGCCTCGTCGTTCTTCCCGCCGACGTCGAGGCGCAGCGTGGTCACGTGCGCGCCGTCGGCGCGCTGCACCGATCGAAAACGCGTGCGTCGGAGCTCGGCCTCGGCGGCGCGCGTCTCGCCGCCCGCCCAGTAGGGCATCGCCGTCAGTCGTAGGACACCACGGGCGCGCGTGGCGTGCGCGAGCGCGCGGAGCACACGACCCAGATGCTTCGGGTCTGCGCAAACGGGGCCGCGATCGACATGGGCGATGGGCGCGACCACGACGCCCGCGCGAGGTCGCAGGACGACGGCGGTCCCGACCACACCTTCCGCGCGCGCGAGGAAGAAGCGAGCGGTATGCGCGCGATCGGCCGTCGCGACCTTCGCCCACGCGCGCGTTTGGAACGCGTGGCCGGAGCGCGCGGCGTCGACGAACCGATCGAAGTCGGCGGCGTCGCCCCCGGAGAGCGATTCTCGATAAAGGACTTCCAAGCCGGCGCTCTCCGGCGATGGTATACGCGAGGCGCTCGATATGTCGTCCGATCCGGAGTCACCCGCGGCGCGCCCCGTTCCACGCCGCAAGGTTCGGGTCCTCTTCCTCAACGACACGGCGCGCAACGGCGGCCCTGGGCGCAGCCTTTATTACATCCTCAAGTTCCTCGACCCTCGCGTCATTCACAGGAGTGTGGTGCTCCCGCGCGAAGGCGTGATCAGCGAGCTGCTCACCGGTCGCGATCCCGTGGGTGGCGACCGTGCGTCGGTGGTCGACGATCTCGTGTTCGAGCCGAACCTCGTCGAGAGCCCGATCGAGCCGTGGCGCCGACCCCTCGCGCGCACCGACTTTCAGGCTTCGATCACGCTGAAGAGCGCGCGCGCCTTGGGCAACGTTGCGCGTGGCGGCTGGGCGGTGGCGACGCTCGCCGCGCTCGCACGTCGCGGGCGCTACGATCTCGTCTACTGCAACGGCACGACCGCCGACTTCGCGGGTGCCGCGATCGCGTGGACGAGCGGCGTCCCCGCGCTGTGGCACGTGCGGTACACTTCGGTGCCGCGTGGCGCTCGAAGCGTTCACCGTCGCCTCGCCGCGAGCCGCGGGGTGCGACGAATTCTTTGCGTGTCCAAGGCTGCGGCCGCGCTGTTTCCCCACTGCCCGGAGAAGGTCGTCGTGATTCACAACGCGCTCGATGTCGATGAGTTCGCCTTTCGAGGTGTGAAGCCTTCGCTGCGTGCAGAGCTCGGCGTCGATGCGCGCGTCGTGATCTTCGGAAGCCAGGGCCGCATCCTTCCGCGAAAGGGCTACCGCGAGATGATCCGCGCGGCGAAGATCGCGCTCGACGCGATGACGCCGAGCGAGCGCGCGCACGCACGGTTCGTCGTTCTCGGCGACACGCCCGAGGATGCGTCGGTGGATCACCTCGCCGAGTGCCGCGCCCTCGTGCAGTCGCTCGGCGTCGAACGCGAGGTGTCGTTCCTGGGGTTCCGACGCGACGTCAAACCCTATGTCGCCGATTTCGACGTCGCCGTCTTGCCGAGCACCTTCGCTGATCCCTTGCCGCGCGCCGTGATGGAGTCGATGGCCATGGGCAAGCCCGTGATCGCGTTCGACGTCGGCGGTGTCAGCGAGATGCTCGAAGACGGGAAGACGGGCACGCTCGTCCGGGGCAACCCGCCCGACGTCGCCGGCCTCGCCCAGCAATTTCTTCGTTACCTCCGCGACCCCGAGCTTCGCCAAGGCCAAGGCCTGCTCGCGCGCCGCCGCATTGAAAGCACCTTCGACGCGTCGCTCGAGACGCGCCGAATCCAGGACGAAATCGTCTCAGCCTCGGGGCTCGCATCATGAAGCGCTTCGTTACACGCATCGTCGACTTCAGCGGCGCGCATCCACTCGTCGTTCTCTTCATCGCGCTGACCACGCTCGTGAGCACATGGACCTACGCCTCGAAGCTCGAGCTTCGGTCCGACTTTCTCGAGCTGCTTCCGCGCGAGAGCCCCGGCTTCAAAGCCTTCGAGCACCAGCTCGGTCGTGTGGGCGGCGGTGCATCGCTGCTCGTCATCGTGGAGTCGCCCGATCGCAAGGCGAACGAGAAGCTCATCGACGATCTGACGGCGCGGCTCCTCGAGACGAAGGAGGTCAACAAGCAGTGTCACGCCGCCTGCAAAGACGACAAGTGCCACCAAGCGTGCGGCGGCGATCTGATCGCGTACCTCGAGTCGGGCACGAAGGACGTTCGCAAGTTCTTCCAGGACCACAAGTGGCTCTACGCCGACATGAAGGATCTCGAGGACGCGGACAACACGCTCGATCATCAGATCGCGATCCAGAGCGGTCTCGTCTCGGACCTCAACGCGCCTGACGACGAGGCGCCCAAGCCTGCGCCGAAGCCCGCCCCGGGCGCGACGGGCGCCAAGCCGGGTGGGCCGCCGGCACCCGCCGCCGCGCCGAATCCCGAGAAGAAGGCGGCGCTCGGCATGGACCAGTTCCGCGACCGTTGGAAGGACAAGGCCAACAAGAGCGACGACTTTCCGACGGGCTACTTCGCCACCGAAGACGGCCACGATCTCGGCATCCGCATCGTCTCGACGACGACCGGTATGGGCGATCGCAAGGGCGACGCGCTGCTCGAGCTCGTCAAGAAGCAGGTCGAGGAGCTCAAGCCCGCCTCCTACAACCCGGCGATGAAGGTCGGTTTCGCGGGCGACATACCGAACGCGATCGAAGAGAAGGACTCGCTCGTCAGCGACGCCGCGTGGGCTACGGGGATCGCGTTCATCCTGATCCTCGGCGGCCTCGTCTTCTTCTTCCGCTCGCCGTGGTCGCTCATCGTCATCTCGATGCCCGCATTCATCGGCGTCGGCTGCGCCTACTCGTTCGCGATGGCCACCTACGGTTACGTCAACACGTCGGGCGCGTTCCTCGGCGCCATCATCCTCGGCAACGGCATCAACTACCCGATCGTGCTGCTGTCGCGGTACCGCGAGTTCCGCGCGCGCGGGCAGGCTCCCGCGGAGGCTCGTCGCGACGCGGTGTGGAATGCGTTCCGCGCCGAGCTCGTCGGTGCGCTCGTCGGCGGCATCGCGTACGGCTCGCTCGTCATCACGCGCTTCCGCGGCTTCAACCAGTTCGGCATGATCGGCTTCGTCGGCATGCTCATGGTGTGGATCACGATGATCCCGAGCGTGCCCGCGCTGCTCGTCATCATCGAGTGGATGCAATCGAAGCTGCCCGTGTGGCTCCGCGATCCGCCGCCGAAGATCGAGAAGGACGGCAGCCGCGGCCCGGTCACGAAGTTCATCGCCGAGATCACCGAGCGCGTACCGCGCGTGTTCCTCGTCATGGCGGCGGTCGCGTGCGTGGTCACCGCGTGGAAGCTGCCCGGCTACTTGAGGGATCCGTGGGAGTACAACTTCGACCACCTCGGCTCGCGCGGCACGAAGGTCTCCGGCGCCGGCAACTGGTCGAACGTGGCCGAGAAGGTGTTCGGCGGGAAGATGAACATCGCCGGCGCGCTCATGATGGCCGACACGCCGGAGCAGGTGGAGCTCGTCAAAACGGAGATCCTCAAGAACGACGCCGCGGACAAGGAGGGGCAGCTCATCGCGCAAGTGGCGACGGTTCAGGATCTCTTGCCGGGTCCGGAGGCGGAGCAGAAAAAGAAGCTCGACGTGCTCGAGCGCATTCGCGATCGGCTGACCCCTGCGGTGCTCTCGGCGATGGCGCCGGAAGAACGCGCGCGGCTCGAGGAGGTGAGGCCGCCGGAGGCCCTCGGTGTGATCGTGCCGAAGGACTTGCCGGCGCTGTTACGTCGCCGCTTCGAGGAGAACAACGGCGCGATCGGCACGGTCTTCTACGTGAGGCTCAAGAACGACGTGTCGCTCTCCGACGGCAAAAACCTGCTGCGCGTGGCGAAGACGACCGACAACATCGTCTTGCCCGACGGCAAGCTCGTGCA
>CAXSGV010000520.1:0-4963 GCA_964236615.1 uncultured Polyangiaceae bacterium | reverse complement strand
CCCAGCGGCGCTCTGCGAGGCGGCGTGGAAGACGGTGTTGCGGCAGCCGACGTCGGCTTCGACCGGGAGATCCATGCCCGCGCGATCGCGTAGTGAGACGCGCTTGGTGTCGCAGGGCCGACCGCACGTCTTGTAGTCCTTGCCCTCCGAAAGCAGCGCCGCAATTACGCAGTGCTCCATGTGGAAGAGCGGCATGGGGTGGTGGACGACCACCTCCGCGAAGGGGGCGAACGACGACGCGAGGAGCGTCGTCAGCTGCGCCGCGTCGAGATCGAACGACGGCGTGAACGCGATCAGCCCGCGGCGAAGGACCTCGGCGGCGGTGATCTTGTTGGTGACGTTCAGCGAGAAGTCACCGATGCGCGGGATCGACGTGGCATCGGCGCTGGGCGTCTCGTGAAGCGCGCCGAGGCCGCGCACGAGCAATGCGTCCGGCTCGAGAGCGAGAAGGAACTTGTCGATCTTCTCTTCGCCCGGTTTCCGGATGCGCGGCGGCGCGAGCGTGATGTGCAAGGGCGCGCGACCTTCACGGGCGGGAAGGGCTCGCAGCGCGCGCATGGCGGCGCCGGTGCCCGTGAGCTCGAGGAAGTCGAGGTACACGCCGTCCGCGCCCGCATCGGCCGCAGCCACCGCCTGTTCGAGCGTGCGGCACAAGACGAAGAGCCCGCCCGGCGGCGGCGCGCGATCGGGAACGAGCGCGTGCGCGAGGACGTCGCCGTGCGAGGACTGCGTGGTCTCGTGCGTGCGCGCGCTCGCACGGAGTAGCGCCTCGACGACGGCGCGGCGCGCACGGTTCAGGGCCGAGATCGGCAGCATCGCCTGCTCGGGTAGATCGAGCGTCAACGTGCCGAGCGCGAACGGCGTCTCGCCGAGCTTGGTGAGCTTCTCTTCGATCGTGGCGCGCGTGAGCGGGGCGTTGTCGGCCGACGTCAGCGTTGCGTCGACGATCGCGCTCGCGTGGGTGCCGCGTGCGGTCGTGGCTTCGAGGACCGGCTGCTCGCCGAGCTTTCCCCGGAGGCGAAAGTCGACCGGTGTGCGCCACGGGTCGCGCTCGATCGAAGCCAGCACGGCCTTCTCGCGCGCAGGATCGTTCGTCTTCCACACGCGGCGGCCCGCGTATGCGCCGTCGTCGATGGGGTGATCGGGGCCGAGCCAGACGAGCGCGACGCTGCCAGCCTCGATGCGCTCGACGTCCTTGCCGCCGGCGGCGATGGTCCACACGCGACCGCCGAGCTCGCCTTCGCTGGCGTAGCCGCCTTCCACGAGAATGCCATCGCCGCGGGCGAGCGGGGTGCGGGCTCGCACGACGAGGTGGCGCTTGCCGCGCACCATGCTCACGCCTTCGCAGTCTCCGGCGAGAACGCCGCGGTGATCGCAGGCGCGCCCCTCGACCAAGCGTTGGTGGTCGACACCTTCGAAGAAGCCGGGCCCCGACCCGCGCGAGAACATCTGGAGCGCGCCTTCGCGGTGGGTCTTGTCGGGCGCGGCCGCGTGACCGAGGGCGGCGTCGATGGCCCGGCGGTAGAGCAGCGTCGTGGCAGCGACGTACTCCGGGCCCTTGAGGCGGCCCTCGATCTTCACCGAGGCGATGCCGAGGTCGACGAGACCGGCGATCGCCGAGCTCGCCTCGAGATCCTCGGGCGACAAGAGATAGGCGCGATCGCCGAGATCTTGCAGTACGCCATCGACGACGAGCTCGTAGGGCAGCCGGCACGCTTGTGCGCACGCGCCGCGGTTCGCACTGCGGCCGCCGATGGCCTCGCTGGTGAGGCACTGCCCGGAGTAGGCGATGCACAGCGCGCCGTGCACGAAGACCTCGAGCTCGACGTCCGTCGTCATCTTGATTCGGCGGATGTCTTCGAGAGAAAGCTCGCGCGCCAGAATCACGCGGGACGCGCCGAGCGACGCCGCGAGCTCGACCGCGGCGGCGTCGGTGCACGTCATCTGCGTGGATGCGTGCACGGGGAGCCCGGGCGCGATCGCGCGAACGAGCGCCGCGACGCCGAGGTCTTGCACGATCACCGCATCGACACCGGCGGCGGCGCAGGCGCGGATGGCGGCTTCGACCCCTGCGAGCTCGGCGTCGAACACGAGCGTGTTGAGCGTGACGTACCCCTTCACGCCGTGGTCGTGAAGAAACGCGAGTGTCTCGCCGAGCCCCTTTTCGTCGAAGTTCGTGGCGCGGGCGCGGGCGTTGAAGCCTTGCAAGCCGAAGTAGACGGCGTCGGCACCCGCCCGCACGGCCGCGCGCATGGATTCGCGATCGCCCGCGGGCGCGAGCACTTCGGGGCGCCTGAGGTGGCTGGTGGCTGAAGGTTGTGGATTCGAAAGGAGCTCTCGGGGGGACCGCGGCAGCACCGGGCTCGTCGGCTTCGTCTCGCTTCCGCGGTCGGACTTCGGGGTCACGCGAGGTCAATTCCGTTCGACTGAAATGGGGGCGTGAGGTGGCTGGTGGCTGAAGGTCGTGGATTCGAGAGGAGCTCTCGGGGGGACCGCGGCAGCGTGACGACACCGGCGTGGCCGGCGCTCGTCGTTCCGTGCTGGCGAGAGTCGCTGGGCCTTGCGACCGTTGCTTCCTGGAGCACGGATCGCACCGGGCTCGCCGGCTTCGTCTCGCTTCCGCGGTCGGACTTCGGGGTCACTTGAGGTCAATTCCGTTCGACTGAAATGGGGCGTGAGCGGCGCGGATCATGGGGGCCTCTTCTACTGCGCGCCGGGGTTTTTGCAACGTGGCGGCTCGATCGCGTCGAGCCGCGCGACCAGATCGTCATGCCTCGGCCCTCCCGCCGCAGCGCGTGCCCGCAGCGCGGTGGCAAAGGCGCGCGCTACGCCGAGCGCGGCGCCTCTCTGAACGCGCGCGCGGTGAACCTCTTCGAAATCAGGGTCGACGCGGAGCAGCCAGTTGCCGGCATCCACGACGCCAGGCCGGTTGTAGATCCCGGTGCCACCGAGGAGATCCGGGAAGAACACGAGCACCTGGCGCGCCTTGGAAGCGAAGAGATCGGCGAACATCGGCTCGACGAGCGCGATCGGATCCGCGGCGACGGCCCGCCGATCGACCGCGCCCGGCCCGAGACGTGCTTCGAGGTAGTCGCACCACGAGGCCACCTTGGGCTGGTCACGCCACCCTTGCACGATGAGCCAGATGGGCGCCGTGTCGTGGTTGCCGATCATCACACAGTCGTTCGGCTCGGCGTGATCGCTGCGGTAGCCGTCGGTCGCATCGTCGGGGTTCGCCTTCTGCGTCACGCGAAAGCGTCCGAGCCCGTGACGCTCCATCACGCGGCAGAGCGGGTAGGGCGACGTGCTGAGGACCTCGCATGCGACGTCATCGGGCGTGCGACCGTTCTCGCGTGCGCACGCGATCATCGCGTCGTAGCGCCGGGCGTAGCGATCGACCTGCGCGTCGTCGAGCGCCTCGACCCACCCGTCGGCGTAGCGTTTGACGCTGCGGTCGATCTGCTCCGGCCGCGCGATGGCGTACGCCGCGAGCTTCGGATGATCGGGTAAATCCGGCGACTCGGACAGGCGCGCGCCGTTGTTGACGGCAAGCATCGGGTCGTCCTCGCCTGTGCGGTACACCCACGGGCACACGTGGCCGTGCGGATGATCGACGCGCATCGCGTCGAACTCGCGCAGCATCTTCGAGACGCGCATGCGGAAGAACGCGGCCGCGTCGGCGCTCTCGGGATCGAGGAGCGGGTACCCCCACGGCTGACCGTCGGGGTTCGTGCGGCTCGGCGGCGCCCCCATCGAGTAGCCCGTCAGGAAGAGCCCTTCGCGCTCCCAGCGATCGCGCCACGAGATGCCGATCTGCAAATCACCGTGGAGGCGCAGTCCAAGCTGCCCGAGACGCACGCGAAGATCGTCGTGCTGCGCGTGGACGACCAGTTGACGAAACACCGCGAGCTCGATCGCGCGCGGATCGGTCTGCGTTCCTTCGCGCCACGCGGTCCAGTCGTCGGTGAGGTGCGCCTCGGCGAGGGCCTCGAACCGTGCGTCGCGATCGAGCCATGCGCGCTCGCGCGCCTGGACCGCCACAAGCCGTTCGGCAAGATCGAGCGCGCGTCGATCGCCCGCATCGCGCAAGGACGTGAACGTACTGAACGCCGCACGAAGCAGCGCTCGGTGCTCGCTGTAGACGTACGCGTAGTGCACGCGGTGGCGCGATGGCGGGCGCCGCTGCACGACGTCGTCGAGCGCGGCCGCGTCGAGCACGCCTGCCCACGCCGGATCGTGCGCCAGCGGGTGCAGCGCGATCGAGAGCACGCTCTTGGCAAGTACGGTCCCGTCGTAGGGCGAAGGGTTGAGCTCGCTCGTCTCGCCTTGCGGCCCGAGCTGGATGCCCGTGAAGCCAAGCGCATCCGCCCAGGCGTAGAGCCGCGCCGCTCCGCGCGAGTACGGCGAGCCGCGACCCGAGTCTTCGTCGACATCGCTGGGGAAGCTCGCGTCGTGCACCACGAGCACCAGGTGATCGATGCCGAGAGCGCGGCGCGCTTCATGGAGGAGCGCACGGTCCGAGGTCATGGGTTGGCCCGACAGTCTACCAAGTGCACGCGCGGATGAGCCCTGATTCCCTTTGACGTGCTCACGCAGAGCCTTCACGGTCGCACCCGTGGACCCTCGAATGGATGAAGAGAACGGACGCCGCCGCGTCCTCGTGATGGGCGCATCTCCTGAGGTCGACGCGGGACGGTACGCCGCCAAGCGCATCGTGGGCGAGAGCGTGACTGCGTCGTGCGATCTCGTGTCGGACGGGCATGACGCGGTTGCCGGCGCTCTACTCACCAAGCGGCCGGGCGCGAGCGACTGGGTACGCGTGCCGCTCCAGGCGCTCGGCAACGATCGCTTCGCCGCTTCGTTCGTGCCCGACGTCCTCGGCCGCTGGGAGTACATGTTCGAAGGTTGGGTCGACGCGTTCGCGACCTGGGCGCACGGCACCGAGAAGAAGGTCGCCGTGGGT
>CAXSGV010000519.1:0-4972 GCA_964236615.1 uncultured Polyangiaceae bacterium | reverse complement strand
GGCAGCGCGCCTCCATCTTCGGCAGGAAGTCGGGCGGCACCGCGGCTGCGACAGGGATGTCATCGGGCACGAAATGAATTTTCTCCGAGCGCACGCGCCGGATCTCGGCTTGCGCAAAGCGTAGCTGCGCGCCCGGCGGAAGGAGGCGACCGCCCGAGCCATAGTGAAGCTCGTCGACGATATCGAGGCCGTTCTGCACGTCGATCCCTGCGCCGACGTCATCACCGAGCTCGACCTTCGAGAGTCCGCGCGCGCCGAGGCCAGTCAAGCGATCGACGGGATCGATGTCGGTGCGTGCGAGGAACACCGACGCTGTCTCGCCGAGCTCCTTCCACTCCTCGAGGTACGCATGCACAGCGAGCGCGCGCATCAGGGCGGTTCGCGCGAGAGATGTCGCCCCGTTCTTTGCTGCGACCTCGTGGTAGCGATCGCGCGCCTTCGTTCGCTGATCGAGCCCCTCGTACGCGAGGCCGAGGTTGAACGTCGCGGTAGGCACGAGCACCGGATCGGGGCTCGCCGCGAGCAGGGTCTCGAAGGCGTCGGCAGCCTCACGCCACTTCTGTGCGAGGAGAGCGTGCTCGCCCCGCGTAAAGAGCTCGCGCTCGGTGCCGTCGATCGAAGGGGAGACGATCTGCGTCTGCAGCTGCACCAACGTAGGCGGCGCAGGCGGCACGACCGGCGGAGGCGGAGCCGACACGCAACCAACGACGAGCCACGCCAAAATCGGGCTGCACCAGGGGAGCGCGGACGGCAGACGCATGGGCCTCATGACGGTTGGAGTCCTCACAGCGTGCGGTGGTTCCCGGCATCCGCAAGCTGGCGTCGATTGCACCGCCTACTTCGAGGAATTCGGCCTGTTGTCGAGCGATTCCATGCCGCCCGTAAAAACCTTCTCGTTGAGGTCGGCGAGCGCCTCGTCCATGCGCGGCGTCCAATCGGCAGGCAGCTGGCCTGGCGTCTTGTCCTCGAGCGCCTTCGCGACGAGGAGCCAGTGCCGCGCGTCGGGCTTGTAGCCGATACGGTAGTCGCTCATCCCGCGGAGGTATGCGTACTGCGCACGCTCGGCCGGCGAGAGGTGCGGCGTGTCGTTCTCGAGCGCGCGGAAGATGGCGAGCGCTTGCTCGTGGGCGTTGCGATCGAACGCCGTCTGACCGCGCTGGAGATCGTCGTGGTAGGTCGCGCACGAAGCCGCGCCTACGCCGAGCATGCACAGGCCGTACGCGGAGAAGTGACGCACCATCGCCGCGGAGCCTACGCGCGACGTCCGCGACGGAGCAAGCAAGCCGAGAGCGCAAGGACCGCACCGAACGCGGCCCACGATGTCGAGGGCGCGCCCGGCATCGTGCAGCCGCACCGTGACTGCTTCGCGGGCATCGTGGGATCGCCGTCCGACGTGGGTTTGAGCTTCACCGGCATCACCTGCGTGGCCGCGCCACCGGCGGCCGCCGGAGCGGCGCAGTCCCACGGCGCGCCCTTCGTGAACGAGCAGCGATCCATCAGCGTGCCGTCGATGCGTTTGGCGAGCACGGCCATCTTGGTGCCGTCGATCTTCACTTCGACGAAGTGGAACGTCGACTCGACCATGCGCGTGTTGTCGTTCGGCCCGCGCACGCGGTAGAGCGGCGCGCCACCGCCGCCCGACACGATGTACTTCATGCCGTCGGACTCGCCGCGCTCGTAGATGTGATCGTGACCGCTCAGCACGAGATCGATCTGGTGCGCCTTCCACGTTTCCGGCGCGTGCGCGGCCATCAACCGCGGGTTCGGCCCATGCGGACCCGCGGCCCACGCGCCGTGGTGCACGACGACGATGCGCCACGAGAGACCAGGCTCGTTGTCGGCGCGCGAGAGCTCGGCATCGAGCCACTCCTTTTCGGGTCCACTGACGAACGCGTCGAGCCCGTTCAAGAGGAAGAACCGCGTCGCGCCCCAGCGCACGGTTCGGTAGAGACGGCGGCGATCGGATCGCTCGGGCGCCGCGCTGGCCGCGTTCGCTGCGCCCTCGCCGCCGAAGTAGCGGAGGAAATTCGTGCCCGCTTCTTCCTTGAGCTCGTGATTGCCCACCGCAATGAAGAGGCAGCGGTCCTTGAGGAGGCCCTTCTCGATCTCGAAGAAGCGCTGCCATTGCTCGCGATCGTTTCCGTCTTCGACCGCGTCACCCGTGTTGATCAAAAAATCGCTCGGGCTCTGCGCCATCGCGCGCACCACCGCCGCGTGCGAGACATCGTCGGAGCGGTTGTCGCCGAAAAGCAAAAACGAGATCGGCGCGACCTGCGTGTCCGAAGGCGCGGTCGTGAAAGTCCCGTTCTCGGTCGTGCCGCTCGACTCGACGCTGTAGCGGTACGCCGTCTGCGGCTCGAGGCCCGTCACCCGCAGCGAGTGGAACGTCGTCGCCGGTCCCATCGCGGTCTTTGCGTCGCCGTCGCCGGCGTCGGCCGCGGGCTTCACGCGCTCGACCTTGAGCTTCACGGCGCTGGCGGGCTCGACCTCGGCGCGAATGACGACGCTGGTGGCGTCGAGATCTTGAAGCCACGGACCCTTCTTGAAGGTCACCGCCGCGGCCATCCGGCTTGCGAGCAGCGCGACCACCAGCGCGGAAACTCCAACGAGCCTTGCCAAGATCCGGCGGCCTCGGGCATTGAACGCCCTACGAGCGCGCATTCGGGCCCGGCTCCGCTGAACGCTGAACATCTGGCTCCTAGGCTTCATTGACCCGCTCCGCCCTAGCGACTACGGTTTACCAAGGCTCGCGCCGTGCACGATATCCTTCCTCCACCTCGGCCACCAAACAGCGGTAGCGGCGACAGCCCGTCCGGGCGCTCTCCGACCAGCGGCGCGGACGCGAGCGACGGTCTGCCGGCGCGCTTCGGCAAGTACACGCTCCTTCGCAAGCTCGCGACGGGCGGCATGGCGGAGCTGTTCCTCGCGCTTCAAAAGAGCGTCGCCGGCTTCGAGAAGCTGATCGTCATCAAGCGGATCCTTCCGCAGATGACGCAGGACGCCGCGTTCATCGACATGCTGCTCGGCGAGGCGCGTATCGCCGCCACGCTCTCGCACCCGAACATCGTCCAGATCTTCGACGTCGGTCAGGTCGACGGCACCTATTTCATCGCGATGGAGCACGTCCACGGCGAGGACATTCGCTCGATCGTGCGCGCGATGAAGGCGCATGGCCTTCCCGAGTTCCCGGTCGAGCATGCGCTCGGCATCGTGCTCGGCATGTGCGCCGGCCTTGCCTACGCGCACGAAAAGCGCGACCTCGACGGCTCAGCGTTGAACATCGTTCACCGCGACATCTCCCCGCAGAACGTCGTCGTCACGTTCTCGGGCGACGTGAAGATCGTCGATTTCGGCATCGCCAAGAGCGACAGCAAGCTCAATCACGAGACCCGCAGCGGCAAGCTCAAAGGCAAGGTGCCTTACATGAGCCCCGAGCAAGCGCGCGGCGAGAAGCTCGATCAGCGGAGCGACATCTTCGCGACCGGCGTCATGCTCTTCGAGCTCACGACCGGCAAGCGCCTGTTCAAGGGGCAAAGCGAATACGAAACGCTGAAGCTGATCTGCGATCGCGAGTACCCGCTGCCGTCGGCGGTACGCCCCGGATATCCCCCGGAGCTCGAGCGGATCGTCGTCCGTGCGCTGGCGAAAGATCGCAACGAGCGCTTCCAGAGCGCGCGCGAGATGCAGGGCGCGCTCGAAGAGTTCGTGCGTCGCGAGCGCATCGCGGTCAGCACGATCGCGCTCAACCATTTCATGCAGGGCCTGTTCGAGGACAAGCTCGCGACGCAGAAGGAAGCGCTGCTCCAGGGCAAGGCTCTCGCGGACATCATCGAGATGCAGCGTTCCGATCCGCCGCCGAGCGAGATGGACATGCGCAGCTCGCAGGGGGCGCCAAGCGGCAGCGGGCCGGGTACGCTCAGCATGCCCGCGGCTTCGCGCACGGTCACCGACGTTGCCATTCGCCGGGCACGCACCCAGGGCTCGTTGCCGTGGATCGCGGTGAGCGCAGTATTGCTTCTTCTCGTCGGCGTCGGTGGTGCGGGCCTCTTCTGGTACACGAAGCAGCAGCGCACCAAGCAGATGCAAGTGCAGACGACGCAGGCCAACCAGCTTCCGCCGATTTTACCGAACCGCGGTGCGCTCGACATCAAGAGCAACCCGCCCGGCGCCGCCATCTGGATCGACGGCGACATGCGGAGCGAAGTCACGCCCGCCACGATCCTGCAGCTGCCCACGGGCAGGCCTGTCGACGTTCGCCTCACGATGGACGGCTTCGAAGCCGAAAAGCAGGTCGTCACGATCCCGGACATCGCGGTGGACGACCCGTCAGGCCGCGGCAAGGTGACGTCGGTCGACGTGACGCTGAAGAAGGGCTCCGTCTCCCTCGACGTCGCGGTTCTTCCAGCAACGGCCAAGCCGAGTCTCGTCGTCGACGGCAAGCCTGCCAGCGGCCTCGTGGTCGACGGTCTCGCGTCGGGCGATCAGCACAAGGTGATCGTCAGCGCCCCTGGCTTCGTCGAGCAGTCGGTCGTGTTCCTCGGTGCGCCGCAGGAGAAGAAGCACCTCGAGGTCAACCTCGTGAAAGAGCACCACGCTGGCCACGCCGCGACGAGCAACAACACGTCGGCGCCCGTGGGCAACGGAAAGCTCAACGTCGCGACGAACAGCGGCTGGTGCAACGTCGCGGTCGACGGGGCGAACAAGGGCGCGACGCCGGTGGCCGGCCTCGAGCTCGCCGCTGGGCCCCACAAGGTGACGTGCACCTCGCCCGACGGAAAAGCGCAGACGGCCACTGTCACCGTGCCAACAGACGGCACCGCGCGCTACCGCTTCACGCTCTGATCGCGAGCTGCGCGTGAACGACCCCCGCGCGCTCACCTGCCCACGCTGCACGACGTACCTCTCGTCGTGGAAGCAAGCGGGCAACGTGCTGCACGCGTGCGGCGGCTGCGGCGGCATCTGGGTCGGTCAC
>CAXSGV010000518.1:0-4999 GCA_964236615.1 uncultured Polyangiaceae bacterium | reverse complement strand
GCGATCCTTCGCGGGCCCCGTCGGTACGACCAAGAGCTCGGCCGTCGGGCGCTCCTCGAACGAAAACGTCCGTTCGAACACGCGCGCAAGCTTGCTCTCGATCTGCCGAAGCGTGAACGGCTTGGCGAGGTAGTCGAGGGCGCCGAGCTCGCGCGCGGCGCTCGCGACCAAGGGGCTTGCCGACGCGAGCACGACCGGAACGCGGATGTTTCGTTCGCGCATGACGCGCATGAGCGAGACGCCGTCCATGCCCGGCAACATGAGGTCGAGGACGACCGCGTCGAAGCGGCCGTCAGTCAGGAGGGCGAGGGCATCTTCGCCGTTGCCGGCGACCGTCACGTCGCATGTGTCCTCCAGGCCGACGGCCAGCGCTTCTTGGACGCTGAGGTCGTCCTCGACAATCAAGAGTCGGGGTCGCGGAATGGACATCTCTTCTTTACCGATGGAGCGAGCGGTTGCCCGACTCGCCCCAAGGTACGTCGATTCCGCAGCGCAAATCCACCAGGCTCCGCGTCGCAGGCGAAGCGCTGTCAACCCGCAGCGCGCACCGGGATCCGGCGCGGCTTTGCAGTCTCCGCCTTCGGGAGGCGAATCGTGACGACGCCCTTCGCGACGGTCGCCTGCACCTTTTCGGCGTCGAGCCCGCGCGGCAAGAAGAAGCGCCGCTCGTAGTCGAAGCGAAGAGCGTCACTGCCGTCGCCGAGCTGCGGACGACGCGCTTCGAGTGTGAGCACTTCTTTCTCGATGCGAAGCTCGAGGTTGTCGGCCGAGATGCCGGGAACGTCGGCCACGAGCACGAGCTCGTCCTGGTTTTCGTAGACGTCGACCGGCGGCGCGACGGTACGCACGGCGATACGCTCCGCGGTGCGCTTCTTCGGTGCGTTGGGGGTGCCGTTCATCTGAGTGGTCTGGGGGTCGTGGGTCATCGACATGAGATCCTCCTTTCGTCGTCCGTGTGTGGTTTCAAGAGGGCTGAACTTTGATGGCGCGCGGCGCGCGCTCGGGGACTCGCGGTAGCGTGACGGTGAGCACGCCGTCCTTCATGGACGCGGCCACCCGCTCGCCGTCGATCTTGTCGCTGCTGAGGGTGAAGCTGCGCGAGAACGCGTACGGCGTTCGCTCTTGCCGGTGCGCCGAGTAGCCCTCGAAGCCCGTGAGCTTTCGCTCGCCGCGGATCGTGACGACGTCCTGATGCAGGGTGACGTCCACGTCGCTGTCGCCGAGCCCGGGGACCTCGGCTTCGAGCCGGAACGCGCGCTCGTCTTCGAAGAGTCGGACACGTGGCCAGCTCTCCTCGGAGGCGAGCGGCATCTCCATCCGCTGCCGCAGTTGTTCGAAAGCCGCGAGCGTACGATCGATCTCGTTCCATCCTGAACGCATGATGTTTCCTCCTTCCAAGTCGCGGAGGGCGCCTGACGTCCGCTCCGCGTTCGAGCCGTAAATAATCACGCTCGATGACGTGTAAAGGGGGAGGGCAGTCGACCGGCAAGTGGTCTATATCGCCAAGCGATGGCGTCGTGCCGCGGCAAGCGAAGAGGGGCGCACGCGGGCTTGGTCGTCGCGAGCATCGCGGTGCCGACGGCCTTCGAACGCCCGAGCTGGGCCGATCCCACGCCGTCGCTCGCGATCTCCCCCGCGCCCGCCGGTGATCGCGCGTTCTTGGTCGAGCGCGCGGGGGTGCATGGCCACATGGCGCTGTCGGCTCGGCTCCTGGCGGACTACGCCGACTCGCCGCTCGTGCTCCGAAACGCCGCGCAGGAGATCGATCGGGTCGTCACTCGACAGACGTGGGCGCATGCGCTCGTGTCGTTGTCGGTCGCGCATCGCTTTCTCTTCAGCGCTGGCGCGCCGGTGCTCCTCGCCGAGTCTGGCGATCCCGCGCCAGCGACAGGCGGCACGGCGCCACGACCGAGCGGCGCGCCCGCGCTTGGTGATGCGACGCTGGGTGCGCGCGCAAAAATTCTCGGCACGCCCTCCGACGCCGAAACGACCCTCGAGCTCGCGGTCGCGGCGTCGACGTGGCTGCCGACGGCCACCGAGGGCTACACCGGCGATGGGGCCGTTCGCGCGCGCGGCGCCGTCATCGTCGAAGCGACGACCCCGCGACTCTACGTCGCGCTCGATGTCGGCGGCCGAACGCGACCGTCGGAGAGGTTGGCGGGGATCCTTCCGACGCGCGTCGGAAGCTCTCTGATCACCGGCGTGATCGCGGGCTTCTACGCGGACCGCCGCCGCCTCATGTCGATTGGAATCGAAGTGCTCGCCGACATGACCGTGGGCCGTCGCGCGAGCCTGCTCGATCCCCGCGGCACCGTCGTCCAGACCTTGGCAACGGCGCACTACCGCGTCGCCGGCGGTCCCTTCGAGATTGGCGCGGCGGTTGGACCCGGCCTCGGACAGGGCGCTGGTAGCGCGGCGTTTCGCGCGCTCGCGCTCGTTGGTTGGGCACCGGAGACGAAAGCGGCGGCTCCCGATCGCGACGACGACGGCGTGCCCGACAGGACGGACGCGTGCATCGATTCGCGAGGCGTCGCCTCGCCCGAGCCGCTACTGAATGGCTGCCCCGAATCGGCTACCGACCGCGACGACGGCATCGCCGACGCGCCCGCCGCCGTCCCGCGTCCTCCAGCTCGGGTCGCGCCGAGCGCGCAGCTCGCCGAGCAACAGATCATGATCGGCCAGCAGGTTCAGTTCGAAACCGAGTCGCCGGTGCTCCGCGCCGAAAGCGAGACTGTACTTGGCGAGGTCGCTCGCATCCTCGCCGAGCATCCCGAGCTCGAGCTGATCGAGGTGCAAGGACATACCGACAACCAGGGCACACTCGAGCACAATCGCGAGCTCGCTCAGGCGCGCGCCGCGAGCGTGGTCGAGTGGCTCGTGGCGCACGGCGTCTCGCGTCAGCGTTTGCAACCCAAAGGCTACGGCGCGGAGCGGCCCATCGCCGACAACGCCGACGAGAGCGGTCGTCAGAAGAACCGCCGCGTCGAGCTCCACATTCTCGCGCGCCGTCCGAAGGAGACCCCGTGATCTCGGCGCGCCTCACGATCGTCGTCGCGAGCCTCGCGCTGCTTTTCTCCGTCGCGGTGAACGCCGAGGAGCCGAGCCCGCACGCGCCGAGCCTCGCAGCATCGGGTCCGAGGATCATGCACCTCCCCGTGCAGGAGCGGCGCGTCGAGCAGGGGATCTTGCGGCCCATTCCGATCAGCGTCGAGCTTCCCGGCGAGATCGCGTGGAGCGCGTCGCGCGTGCTCGTGTCGTACCGACTGTGGGGCGAGCCGGGATGGATCACCATCCAGCTCCGCGCGGTCGGGCAGCATTACGAAGGCGCGGTTCCGTGCCTCGAGGTGAGCACCGTCACCGGCGACTTCCGTTACTACATTCGCGTTCACGACGCGCATGGCCGTGTCATCGCGCAAGGCGGCTCACGCGCGCGCCCGTACATCGTGACGATCAAACACGACGCCATGCTCGCGACCGCACCGGCACACGGCAAATGCCCCGACCCCACGAGCTGTCCGCCCGGCTTTCCCGGGTGTCCGAGCGAGGTCGTCGATGTCGTCTGTGAGAGCGACGGCGACTGCGAGGAAGGGACGGAGTGCAACGTGCACGGCATCTGTTCCCCGGCGCTGAAGAAGAATCGCTTCACGCTTTCGATGAGCCAGGACTTCGGCGTCGTCGCGACGAGCGGCGCGTGCTCGGTGGCATCGCAAGAATCCGAAGGCTACGGCTGCTACCGCGCCGACGGGGCGCGCTACGCAGGGACACCGGTGCTGACGAACGAGCCGCTGAAGACGGCGAGCGGCACGACGCGCATCGTTGCTGGCTACGATCGCCTCGTGTCGGACGACACGAGCCTCGGCGTACGCGTCGGCTGGGCCCTGCTCGGGGAAGGCCCGACGGCGCCCGGCGGCGCGTCGTTCGTTCCATTCTCCGCGTCCGCGCGCGCGACACATTGGTTTGGACAAGATCCATTCGTTGCCCAGCGCTGGCTTCGTCCGTACGCGTTCGTCACCGGTGGGTACGCGATGTTCGACCTCGAGACCCACACCCACGTGCGCGAGGATCCCACCGCGCCCGCTCACCAAGCGGGCAACGACCTCGAACAGACCGTCACGGTGTGGAAGCGCGCTGGCGATGGATTCATCGGCGCCGGCGCCGGGCTCTCGTTCGTGTTCGCCCCTCGCAGCGAGAGCTTCGTCGAAGGCGCGTTCGTCGAGCTCGCGGTCAGCCAATCGTTTCCCTACGGCGCGACGGTCCTCACGCCGAGCGTCGGCATCCACGTGCTGCCATGATGGAGAACATGCGGCGCGCATCGAACCGTCTCGTGTGGGCCACGCTGCTCGTCGCTGGTTGCTCGGCGGACGCGGTGGCGCCGCCCGAGGTCTCGGTCGAGAATCCGGGCGCGTTCGTCGCGACCTCCGTCGATGGGCAAATCGGGCTGTTTCGAAGCCTTGGCACCGTCGTCTACTTCGAGGAGACGTTCGTCGAGATGCTGGTCTACGACGTTCATCCAGCGTCCTTCGACGACGCACGCGAGATCGCAAAGCACGCCGAGCTCCCGCTACCGAAGCACGTGCGCTACCTCGCCCAGTCCAAGTTGCCGCCGCACCAATCGGTCTGGTTTCGGACGCTCACCGTCGCGGAGAAGGCGGTGCGCGATCAATGACCGCGCTCACGAAGAAAGCCTGCGTTGTCGCGATCGCCGCGCTCGCCGTGCTCGCCGTGGGCGCGTGCTCACGCCACGCGGACGTACGCGACGACCCCGGGCCGGAGTTCGCCGATCTCGGCAAGCCGCCGCCGGAGCCCGCTGACATGGCCACCGTCGACGCCGGTCTGACGTCAGACGCATTCCCCCAGTGCGCCGATCGCAAGGCCGAGTCCGCGTGCAGCGGCCCCGTCGACGTCGCCTGCCAGCCGCAGCTGCTCCTCGAGACGATCGCGAGCCACTGCGTCTACGAGAGCGGTTGCCATGGCAACGGTTGGCTCCGCCTGACGATGG
>CAXSGV010000517.1:3111-5032 GCA_964236615.1 uncultured Polyangiaceae bacterium | reverse complement strand
CTTCGAGCGGCGTGAAGTTGGTGCCGGAGCCGATCGCCACGGCGAGGGTCTTGCCCTCGGGCGCGAGCTTCGCGTCTGCTTTGATCTCGAGGGTCGCCGGCTTCGTGAACTTCGTTCCGTCGGGACCAAACTCGTAGACCTGCGTCACCGCCTGGCCGCCGGCGACCGAGAGCTTCAGCGTGATGTCGGTGTCCTTCTCGAGCGAGCCCGCGGGAATCGTCAGGGTCGCGGTGCCACCGGGATCAGCGACCGTTCCGCCTTGGGCGGCCGTGATGTGCACGGTGGTCGTACCGTTTGTCGTGCCCACCGGCGTCGGCGACGTCGTCGAATCACTGGAGCACGCCGTCACCGCTCCGACTGCGGTCGCAGCCAACATCGCCATCACGCACAACACCGAGTTCTTCGTCATGAGAGCCTCCCCAGACCATGGGTTCATCGCGAGAGCGCCCAGGTCGGGGTTGGCTCAAGCGTAACAGTCCCTTCTAAACGGGCTTCGTTCGCGGGTCCACGATTTCCTCGACCGTCGCCTCGACGGGCGGGCGGCGCACCTCGGGGCTATGCTCCCGCGCATGTTGTCCCGAGCATCCAAAGTTCTCGTCGCCTCCGTTACGTCGGCCTTCGCCGTCGCGACGAGCGCGAGCTGCGGCGCGCGCACGCCTTTGATCGAGCCCGAGGCGTTCGAAGAACCGGCGCTCGACGCAAGTGTGATCCCCGATGCGAGCGTCGAGGACGTGTCGCGTGAGGACGTGACCGACGCGCCCGTCTGCACGCCAGGCAGGTTCGTCTTCCAGCTCGCGGCCGCGCAGCTCATGTTCGTGATCGATCGTTCGGGGTCGATGGCGCTCGACCTCAGTGGCAACACGCCGCGCCTCGCGCCGCCCCGGTGGCAAACGCTCGAGACCGGGCTCCGCCAGACGATCGTCCCGTTCAGCGCGCAGCTCGCGATGGGCGCCAAGTTCTTTCCCGAGCCCACGAACAACCAGGGCGACGCCGAAGAAGCGTGCCGCACCGATCAAGGCGTCGGTATCGCTCCTGCGCTCAACAACGCCAGCAAGATCCTCGACGTCTTCAAGTCGACGAGCCCACGCGGCGGCACGCCGACGTCCGAGGCCGTGCGCCTCGCTGCCGAGTACGTCGCGAACCAGCGCACGGTCGCGCGCGCGATCGTCCTCGCGACCGACGGCGCACCGAACTGCAACGGCAAGCTCAATCGCCAGACCTGCACGTGCACATCGACGGACACCACCGCTTGCCGCGGCCAGTTCGATGGCCAGTACGAGTGCCTCGATGACACGCGAACGATCACCGTCATCGGCGACATCTTCAAGACGCGGCAGATCCCGGTCTACGTCGTCGGCATCGGTGGCAGCGAGCTTCCTGCGTACCTCGCGACGCTCGACGCGATGGCGGTCGCGGGCGGGCGCCCCAAGGCGGCGTCGCCGAAGTACTACGACGTGCAGACGCCGGCCGAGATGAACTCGGCGCTCACGACCATTCGCGACAGCGTCTCGCGATGCACGTTCATCACGCCGTCGGTACCGAGCGATCCCAACGCGATTTCGATCGAGGTCAACGGCGCACAGGTGCCTCGCGATCCCACGCGCGTCGAGGGGTGGGACTGGGTCGATCAGACCTACGGCGTCGTCGCGTTTTTCGGCACCGCGTGCACGTCGGCGAGCGGCGGCGGCGCCAAAGTCGGCGGCGTCGTCGCGTGCCCGAAGTAGACGCGAAGCCTACGCAGCTCTCGCGCGGCGTTTACGCGATCGCGCGTACGAAGCGCCGGCGCTACTTGTGGTGCGCGTGGTGGACCGGCGAGCCGATCGCCTCGCCATTTCGGCCGCCTGACGCGTGGGGCGGCGGCGCCCGCACCGAAGAGGAAGCAAAGGCCCTCGCCGAGCGGGACGCGGATCGGCCGCTCGAG
>CAXSGV010000517.1:0-3101 GCA_964236615.1 uncultured Polyangiaceae bacterium | reverse complement strand
GATCCGGCGGGGGGCGCGGCCGAGCGCACGCGGCCCGTCGATCCCTACGCGCTGCTCGGTGTCACGCCGACGGCGCCGTTCGCGGACGTGAAGGCCGCTTTTCGCAAGAAGGCACTCGAGCACCACCCCGATCACGGCGGTGAGGTCGATGCGTTCATCGCGCTCAAGCGCGCGTTCGACTCGATCACGCGCAAGCGCGCACGCGCGCGCGCGCGGCAAAGTCGCTTGATCAGCGGCTAGAGCATCGTGGCTCGCTTGCTTCGTTGATCACGGCGGAATTGGGCTGCCGTCGTCGTCCCATACGTTGCCTTTGATCGTGGGCGCGGGGTCGTCGATGGTCCATGGACCGTAAGCCGAGTCGCGTGTGAAGCGGTTGTCGATGATGCGTGTGTTCTTCGGGCGTGTCGCACCGGTGCCGCGGATGTTCAGCGTGTAACCGCCGCCCGACAGCCAGTTGCATTCGACGGTGAGGTCTTCGGTAGCGGCCCCTTCGTCGCCTGTTTGTACGCACGCGTTGCTCGCGCCGGAGATCGCGTTGTGACGGATCGTGACCCCTTTGCCGCCGGTCGACTGCACGCCGTCGTTGTGCTGGCCGGGCGCGTTCGCGAGATCGTGGATCCAGCAGTCCTCGATGAGCACGTTCTCGTCGGCCTTGAAGCCATCGGCGCCGCCGTGGATGTTGAGGCGTCGCGCCGTGTAGTTCGCGAACGAGATGGCGGACGTCACGTCGGTCGACGTGCCGATGATCTCGCTGTCCTCGACGACGAGCCCGGTGTTCTTGTTGTCGAAATAACGAATCGGGTAGTAGTCGCCACTCGTGATCCGCACCCTCCGGATCGTGACGTCGTTCGCGAGCACCTCGATAGCGCCGGCGATGTCGAGGTTCTCGATCACGGCGCCGTTCTGCGTGACCTTGATGGTGCCGCTCGCGGTGAGCTTCGTGCCCGCGGGCACGCCGGTGTTCGTGGGCCCAGGCTTCGGCTTTCCGCACGCCGAGGCAAGCGTCGCGTCCGAGCTCGCGCTGTCCTCTGCGCCTGCGTCGCCCGGCATGACATCCTGCGCCGCGCCTGCATCACCTGCATCGCCCGCGTTGCCCGCGTCGCTCGTCGTTCCGGCGTCGTCACCGCCGCAAGCCGCCGCGCACGAAGTGACGGCGAGGAGTCCGAGCAACGTCATCGTCAGGCGCATGGGCCCAGCGTAACCGCGGACCGCACCTCCGGTGCTAGAGAGATGGCCGATGCGCGTCTCGCCTGTCTCGGCCGTCTCTCTTGCTCCGTATGCAGCCCTGCTCGCTGCGTTTCTCCCTGTCGCGTGCTCGTCGTCCGAGCCCGCGGCACCAAGTGGTGCAGACGCCGCGGTGATCACCAACGACGCTTCATCGACCGACGGTGGCACCGACGCTGCGCTCGCCACGAGCTCCAAGGGGCGCGGCGGAGTCCCATGCGCGAGCCAAGGCGATCTCGCGGGTGGTCGCACCTACTGTCTCGGGAACGAGGGCGGCTCCGAATTCAAGCTGCTCGAGCCCACGTCCGCGAGCGGTCCGCTGCGCCTCGCGCTCTACCTTCACGGTGATGGAGCCGCTGCGCACAACAACGACGGCGCAATGAAGGCGCTGCTCGGGTGGGCCGACGCGCACCACGCGCTCTTCGTCTCGGTGCTGTCGCCGAATCGCTGCGCCTGGTGGCAAGCGGCGTCGCAGACCGACTGCAGCACGTCGGCCACGCCGGTTGCGGACACGAACGGGGAGAACGCGGACGCCCTCCGCGCGGTCATCGACAAGGTGCGCGCGGGCTTCGACGTGAGCTTCGGTCCCGCGTTTTATTATGGGTCGTCCGGCGGATCGATCTTCCTCACGAAGTCGTTCCTTCGTCGCTTCGGCGACAGATACCCGGGCGTGCTCGCACTCAACTGCGGCGGCGAAAAGGCTTCACTGGCGCTCGGCTGGAACACGAGCGACGCCACGCTGCGTGGCCCGACCAAGCTCTACTTCACGTACGGCGATCAGGATTTCTTGAAGCCCGACATCGAGAAGGCGATCCCCTACTGGAGCGCGCAAGGCTTCCCCACCGACACCAAAGTGATAGCGGGCGCGCAGCACTGCGCGTTCGACGGACACGGTCGCGCAGGCGAGGTGTGGAGCGCGTTCCTCGGCGAGTGATCAGAACTAGAACTCGAACGCGAGACCCGCGACCCACGTGCTCGTGCCGACGCGGAGCGCATTGGCGCTACCGAAGCTCGACAGGCTCGCGAGCATCCACTCCGCGTAGACGTACGTATTGTTCACGCCGAGCGATTCGTCGAACGCACGGCCAGCGCCGGGATCGAGCGAGTTGAGCTGGAACGCGAGGCCAAGCGCCGCGTGCGTGCCCCACGTGGAGCCTTTGCCCGCGATCGTGCCCGCGCCGTTCGGCGCTTCGGAGGTGCCGCCCGTCGTGTACGCACGCCACAGCGCGTAGCCGAGACCGAACTTCACGTAGGGCACGAGCGGGATGCGCATCTTGCGCATGAACACGTCGGCGCGAAGAACGGCGACGAGGTACATCGGGTAGATGTCGAGCGACTGGTCGCTTGCCGAGGGGTCTCCGTTGAGCTTCGTCGCCGGGCGCGTCATGCTCGTCGTGCCGATCGAGATGCCAGGGCCGAGCGACCCGACCCAGGGGATGTTCACCATCTGCCAATCGAACTCCGCGGCAAGCTCGAGACGCGGCGCGGTACCAAAGCTCGCCTCGAAGGGGCGAGCCCCACCGAGCTTGGGATCGTCGTCGATCTGCGGCGTGTACGGAGCGAAGCGCAGCTCGAACGCGAAGTTCTGCGAGGACTCGTAGCTGCGTCGGCGACTCTGGAGAAGCTCCGAGCGATCTTGTGCAGCAGCGGGGCGCGCAAACGCCGAGCCCCCGATCAGGGTCAGCGCAAAAGCCGCAAGAGGAGCTGCCGTACGCAACGTCGTGCGCCTTTTCGTCTCGAAGAACCTCATCGGCGCCTCCGCCTGCGAACGAACGACACGGCAGCCGCCGCCGTGACCAGCGTAAACAAGGACATTCCAGCGGGCGCGCCCACGTTCTCGAGAGCGCAGAATCCGCCGCCGGCCTGACCACCGGCCT
>CAXSGV010000516.1:0-5043 GCA_964236615.1 uncultured Polyangiaceae bacterium | reverse complement strand
GTCGCCGCCACGACGACGTACGGCGAGGAGCTCGTCGCCGCGGTCGCCAAGGAGAACGTGTTCGCTTGCCAGTTCCACCCGGAGAAGAGCCAGAAGGACGGGCTCGATCTCCTCGGCCGCTTCTTGCGCGCGTGAAAGACCGATCATGATCGTCATCCCCGCCATCGATCTCCTCGGCGGCAAAGCGGTCCGCTTGCACCAGGGCCGCTACGACGAGGTCACCGTTTACGACGAAGATCCTCCGGCGCGCGCACGCGGCTGGCGCGGCAAGGTTCCGCGGCTTCACGTGGTCGATCTCGAAGGCGCGCGCGCGGGCCGCCCCGTGCAAGAGGCCGTCGTGCGTGCGGTCGTCAGCGCGTTCGGACCCGGCGTGCAGATCGGCGGCGGCGTGCGCTCGGTCGAGGCCGCGGCCGCGTACCTCGCGCTCGGCGTCGATCGCGTCGTCATCGGCACGTCGGCCGTCACCGATCCGGAGCTCGTTCTTTCGCTCGCGACGACCTACCCCGACCGCATCGTGCTCGCCGTCGACGCGAAGGACGGCAAAGTCCGCACCGACGGCTGGACCGTCGCCTCCGAAGCCACCGCGGCGGAGGTCGTCCTCGTGTTTCGCTCGGTCGCGATCGGCGCCGTGCTCTATACCGATATCGCACGCGACGGGACGCGCGCGGGACCCAACGTCGAGAGCACCGCGCTCCTCGCGAAGAGCTCCCCCTTCCCCGTCATCGCGTCCGGCGGCGTCGGCTCCCTCGATCACCTGCGCGCGCTCGCCCGCGCCGGCATCGGCTCGGTCATCGTCGGCCGCGCGCTCTACGACGGTTCATTCACGCTCGAAGAAGCGATCGCAGCCGCACGCGACACATGACGACCCTCGGCACCTTGGTCGGCAACCGTTTCGCGCTCGGTGCGCTCGCCGGCGCCGGTGGAATGGGCCAGGTGTTTCGCGCGACCGATACGCAGACTGGCGCGACCGTCGCGGTGAAGATCGTTCCCCCCGTTCCCGGCTCGCACGTCGACGTCGACCGCTTCCAGCGCGAGGCTTCGCTCTTGGCCCAGCTCCGGCACCCCGGAATCGTGGCGTACATCGATCACGGCGCCACCGACGGCGGCGCGTCGTACCTCGCGATGGAGTGGGTCGAAGGCACGACTCTCGGAGCACAGCTCCGCACGCCGCTTCCATGCGCCGTCGGCGTCGCGCTGGTCAGCGCAGTCGCCGAAGCGCTCGGCGCGGCGCACGCCCGCGGCATCGTGCATCGCGACATCAAACCAGCCAACGTGATGCTCGAAGGCGGCGATCTCCGGCGACCAAGACTTCTCGACTTCGGGATCGCGCGCACCATCGATCGCGACGACATGCGCACGCAAGTGGGGTCCATCCTGGGTACGCCCGGTTACATGGCCCCGGAGCAGGCGCGGGGCGCAGACGACGTCGATGCGCGCGCGGACGTCTATGCGCTCGGGTGCCTTCTCTTTCGCTGCATCACCGGGCGAACCCCCTTTTCCGGCGAGCACGTGGTCGCGATCCTCGCGAAGACGATCCTCGAGGACGCGCCGCGGATGCGTGACTTCACCGACAACGTCCCGGTCTACCTCGACGACCTCGTCGCGTCGCTTCTCTCCAAGGATCCTGCCGATCGACCCGCCAACGCGAGCGAGCTCGTGCGGGCGCTGTTCGCGGGCGCGGAGCTTTCGACCGACATCGCGCCGCGCTCGCAGTCCATGGCCGCCGTCACGAGCAGCGTGCAGCGCTTCGTGTGTGCGGTGCTCGGGGTCACGGGCAGCACCGCGGGTAGCGCATCGATCGCGGCGGCGCGTGGCGCACGCTTCGAGCGACTCGCCGACGGATCGGTCCTGCTCGTGTTCGCGACCACGTCGGGCCCCACCGACCTCGCGCTGCAATCCTGCCGCGCCGCCCTCGAGCTCGCGGCTCTCTCGAACGCGGCGTCCTTCGTCGTCGTCTCCGGCACGGCCACGATCGGTACGCAGGTGCCGCTCGGCGACCTGTTCGATCGTGCCGCCACGGCCCTCGAGACCAACCCCGCGGGCCACGTCACCATCGACGCGGCGACGGCGACGCTCATCGGCGATCGCTTCGTCGTCGCGCGCAACGACGCAGGCATCCGCCTCGTGCGCGTCCGCGATCACGGCGGCAGCGCGCGAACCCTCCTCGGACGCCCCACAGCCTGTGTCGGCCGGGACCGCGAGCTGAGCTTTCTCGCCGCGCTCGCAACCGAGGCGTTCGATGAAGGCGCTGCGCGCGTGGCGCTCGTGGTGGCACCGTCGGGCGCCGGCAAGTCACGGCTTCGCCACGAGCTACTCCTTCGGCTCGAGCAGCTCGCGCGGCCGCCGCTGGTCTTGCTCGGCGTTGCCGATCCGCTCAACACGAAGACGCCTCTTCGCATGCTCGGTGAAATCCTGCGCCGTGCCTCCGGTTGTTTCGATCTCGAGCCCGGCGCGGGCGAGACAGAGAAGCTCACGGCGTGGCTCACGCGATCGCTTCCACCCGCCACTCACGACGACGTCGTGCCTCACCTTCTCGAGATGGCTGGGCTTGGCTTGCCCCGCAGCGGCCGCGATCCCGAGAATGCGCGAAAGGCCATGCTTCGTGCCTGGCTCGCGTGGCTCGGCAGCGAGCTGTCGACGCGACCCGTGATGCTGGTGCTCGAAGATCTCCATTGGGGCGATCGATCCACCATCGATTTCGTCGACGCTTCGCTTCGAGCGTTCGCGGCCTCACCGTTGTTCGTGCTCGCCAACGCGAGGCCGGAGATCAAGACGCTCTTTCCCCAGCTCTGGACCGAGCGCGAGCCCCAAGAGCTGCGGCTCGCCAGGCTGACGAAGAGCGCCAGCTCGGCGTTGGTGCGCTCGGTGCTCGAAGCGGTCGACGACACCACGCTGTCACTCATCGTCGAGCGCTCCGAGGGAAACGCATTCTTTCTCGAAGAGCTGATTCGCGCGGTCGCGGAGGGCCAGGCGAGCGCGCTGCCGAGCACGGTGGTCGCCGTGATTCACGCACGTCTCGACGCGCTCGGCCCCGACGTCACGCGCGTGCTTCGTGCCGCCAGTGTGTTCGGCGGCACGTTCTGGAAAGAAGGCATCGCCGCCTTGCTCGGCGTCGCCAGCAACGACCGGCGGCTCGAGCTGTGGCTCGAGACCTTGGTCCGTAGCGAGCTCATCGAAGCGCGCGCGCAGACGTCCATTCCGGGCGCCACCGAGCTCGGATTTCGCCACGACGTCGTTCGCGAGGCTGCGTACGCGTTGCTGACGGAAGCGGACGCGAAGCACGCGCACCGCGTCGCCGGCGCTTGGCTCGAGTCGGTGCGCTTTCAGGAGGCCGCCGTGCTCGTCGAGCATTACGTCCGCGGCGAGAATTCCCCGAAAGCGATCACCTGGGCTTGCGCGGACGCGGGTCGCGCCCGCGACGTGTTCGATCCCACGGCGACCATGCGAGCGCAGCGTGGCATCGATCTCGGCGCGACCGGCGTCGACCTCGGACGCCTCCTCGCCGTACAGGTCGACATGCTGCAGTGGGTCGACGAGACGGACGGTGGAGTATCCGTTGCGGCCGCGGCGATGGCTCTCCTGCCGAAGGGGACCGTCGACTGGTACCGCGTCGCCGCTCCTCGCGTGATTCAGCTGGCGAGAAAGCACGACGAAGGCCTGCCCGTGGCGGTCGCGGAGCTCGTTGCAGCGACGCCCGTACCTGGCGACGACGCGGCGGAGAACGAATACGCGGGCGCTCTCGCCGATACGATCGAGCTCCTTGGCCGCTTCGATCACGGCGATCAGCTCCTGCCGATCATCGGCGCGATCGTGCCCTTCTTCGAGCGCGTGAGCACCTTCGAGCCTCGCATCGCGTCGAAGATCGAGGCCGTGCGGTCTGCTGGTGCGGCAATGGCGCGCGCCCCAGAGGAGGCTCTGCACGCGGCGCTCCGCTCGCATGATTACCGGCAGAAAGCAGGACCGCTTGCGTCGACGTCGGGTGCCACCGTCGCGCAACGCCTCGCCTACCTGGGTCAGTTTGCTGCAGCGGACGCGTACGTCGAGCGCGCTCTCGCCGAGGGCGTGCGCCTCGATCTCGAGCTCGTCGTACGCGTCGGTCGCTACGCCCGCATGAACCTCGCCTTCTTGGCGGGGCACTTCGCGGAGACGCTCGACCTCGTTACCGCGGTGATCGCAACCGATCTCGAGCCGACCCTGCGCTTGCGCGCGCAGCTCTTCGCGTCGCGCGCTCGTATCGCGCTCGGTCATTACCCCGAGGCCGAGGCCTTGGCGCGCGACGTCCGCGCCGCGGCGCCCGAGGTTTCGCCGCTCCAAGCGCTCGCCGACCTCACCTGGAGCGAGGTCTTGCTTCGAGCGGGGCGCGCCCCCGAGGCGCTGGAGAAGATCGAGCGTGCGCTCGCGAGGTGGCACCCGACACCGTTTGATCAGGAGGACGCCCGCGCGAGCCTCGTGCACGCCCTCGTGCTCGAGGCCCTCGGTCAGCCCGATCGCGCACGCACCGTCATGTCAGATGGCGTGCGGCTCCTCGAGGAGACCGCGGCCAACATCGGCGACGCGACGCTTCGCCACGGTTACCTCCGCGGGTACTTCGATCACGCGCGACTGCTCGACGCCGCGGCGGCGCGCGGCCTCTTGCCGCACGACACGATTTCTTAGATTCCGACGGGGTGCCAGACGGTCTTGGTCTCGAGGAAGCGCTCGATCCAGCCGATGCCTTGGCCGACGCGCTCCTCGTACCAGGCGTCGGCCGCGAGCGGCACGTGGGTCTTCACGCGCTTGATGTTGTCGCTGCCTGCCGCTTCGAGCGCGGTGCGAAGCTCGGCGTCGTCGCTCCACGCGTCGATACCGATGACCTCGCGGTGCTTGGCGAGCACGGGCGCAATCTCCTTGGCCTTACCGGTGAGCACGTTGACGACGCCCGCAGGCAAGCCGACCTCTTCGCAAATTTCGGCGAGGAAATAGGGCGCGGCGGGCGCCTCGGGCGAGGCCTTGATCACGACGGTGCAGCCTGCGATCAGGGCCGCCGCGCCCTTGTACGACATC
>CAXSGV010000515.1:0-5047 GCA_964236615.1 uncultured Polyangiaceae bacterium | reverse complement strand
TTTCTGGGCGCTGATCTTCGTCTACATCTGGGCCGGCCCGCACCACCTCCTCTACACGGCGCTGCCTGATTGGGCGCAGTCGCTCGGCATGATCTTCAGCCTTATGCTCTGGGCTCCGAGCTGGGGCGGCATGCTCAACGGCCTGCTCACGCTGCGCGGTGGCTGGGACAAGGTCCGCTCCGATCCCGTCCTGAAGTTCTTCGCCGCGGGCGTGACCTTCTACGGCATGGCGACCTTCGAAGGACCGCTCCTCTCCATCAAGAGCGTGTCGAGCCTTGCACACTACACCGATTGGATCGTCGGCCATGTCCACGCCGGCACGCTCGGCTGGAACGGGTTCATGGCAGCCGGCATGTTCTACTGGCTCGTTCCGCGCCTCTACGGAACGAAGCTTCACTCGAAGGCGCTCGCCGAGGTTCACTTCTACCTCGGGACCGTCGGCATCCTCCTCTACGTCATCTCGATGTGGGTCAGCGGTGTGACCCAGGGAATGATGTGGCGCGCGACGGCGCCGGGCGGCGGCCTGCTCTACCCGAGCTTCGTCGAGACGCTGATCGCCATCAAGCCCATGTACTGGGTGCGGCTCGCAGGCGGGGTCATGTACCTCGTCGGCATGTGCCTCATGGCCTACAACCTCGTGAAGACCGCACGCGCGGGACACGCGGTCGACGGCGAGGCCGACGTCGTCATCGAGACGAGCACCGAGCGCGAGGTGCCGTGGGGTCGCATCGTCGTCTCCGCCCCGGTCATCACGATCGGCGCCGTCGGTGCGCTCGTGGGCACCGTCGCTGTCGTGAACGAGATGGCGAGCGTCTTCCTCATGACGATGGCCGTCGGGATCGCGATGATCGCGACGATCGCGCTCCTGCTCTCGAAGGAGGCCGGCAAGCCCACGTGGCACCGCTTGCTCGAAGGCCGCGCGCTCATCTTCACGGTCTTCACCGTCTTCGCGGTGCTGGTCGGCGGCGTCGCGGAGATCGTGCCCATCGTCGTGACGGGCGCCGCTGAAGCCAAGGCCTCGGTCACGCACCCGTACCGCGCGCTCGAGCTCGAGGGGCGCGACGTCTACCTCCGCGAGGGTTGCTACACGTGCCACTCGCAGATGATCCGCCCGCTGCGGTTCGAGACCATGCGCTACGGCGAGCCGTCGCGTGGTGACGACTCGGTCTGGGACCACCCGTTCCAGTGGGGCAGCAAACGCATCGGTCCCGATCTCGCGCGCGTCGGCGGCAAGTACCCGAACGTGTGGCACGCGCGGCACCTCGTCGACGCGCGCTCGACGTCGCCGGGGTCGAACATGCCGCCTTACCCGGGGTTTCAGTCGGGGCGCGTCGACCTCACACGCACGACCGACAAGCTCCACGCGATGAGGACGGTCGGTGTGCCTTACACCGATGCGCAGATCGCGGGCGCAGCGAGCGACGCGCGCGCACAAGGCGAGGTCATCGCAAAGGATCTCCACGAGTCGGGCGTGGACGCCGCGCCGGACAGCGAGCTCGTCGCCGTCACCGCCTACCTGCAGCGCCTCGGCGCCGCACCCGCGCCGGTCGCGACGCCGAACGTCGCGCACAACCCCTGAAAGGAGTCGGTCATGTACCAAGATTTTTTCTCGAAGAGCCCGCTGCTCGCGCTGCCCCTCATGGCGCTGTTCCTCTTCATCATGGTGTTCGCCTCGATCGTGATTCACACGCTCGGTCGCCGTGGGCGCGAGATGGCGCTCGCCGTCGAGTCCCTACCATTGGACCCCGACGCGGAGAGCTTTCCCCGTGAGTGACGCCGGCGACGGGCAGGACAAGGTCGTTCACTCGATCGATGGGATCGACGAGTACGACAACCGACTTCCGCGGTGGTGGCTTGCGACGCTCTTCGGCGCGATCGTCTTCGGCATCGGCTACTGGTTTTCGTTTCACGTCTTCAAGGCGGCCGAGCTCCCGCGTGAAGCGTGGCGGCGCGAGGTGATGGAGGCCGCCGAGGCCGAAGGCAAGACCGTCACCGTGTCGGCGGGCACGCTCCTCGAGATGTCGAAAGATCCGGCGCTGGTCGCCGAAGGTCGCGCCGTGTTCACGACGACGTGCGTCGCCTGCCATGGGCCGGCGGGCGGCGGGAACATCGGGCCGAACCTCACCGACGCGTTCTGGTTGCACGGTGGTGCCGCCGACAAGATCTATGAGACCGTGAAGGACGGCGCGACCGCGAAGGGGATGCCCGCGTGGGGTCCGCAGCTCGGCAACGCCAAGGTGCAAGCGGTCGTCGCGTACGTGCTCACGCTGAAGAACACGAACCTCCCGGGGGGAAAGGCGCCGCAGGGTGAGCGCGAGCTCTTCGGCGACAACGGCAAGTGACCGCAAGTGACCGTAAGTGACGCTTCGATGAAGCCCGCTCGATGAAGCCGGTCGTCCACCTTCCGATGATGCAGCCGAAAGGCTCCATCAACGCCGATGGCTCCCGCGCGTTCGTGTACCCCGCCGACGTGCACGGCCGCTTTGCGCGCGCGCGCACGATCGTGTTCCTTGTCCTGATCGCGATCTACGTCGCGGTTCCGTGGATCAAGATCGGCGGACGGCCCGCGCTCTTCCTCGACATCGAGCACCGCGCTTTCTATTTGTTCGGCGCAACGTTCAACGCGCAAGACATCTGGATGACGGTGTTTCTTCTCACCGGCGCGGCCGTCGGTCTGGTCGTCGTCACGGCGGTCGCCGGGCGCGTGTGGTGTGGCTGGGCATGCCCGCAGACGGTGTTCCTCGAAGGCGTATTCCGGCGCATCGAGCGCCTCGTCGAGGGTCCGCGTGAGAAGCGCATGCGCCGCGCGCAGGGACCGTGGACGCTCGATCGCGTCGTGCGAAAGCTCGTCGTGCACGCGGCTTACCTGATCGCGTCGCTCGCACTCGCGCACGTTCTTCTCAGCTACTTCGTGTCGCTCGAGAGCCTGTTTCGCATGGTCCTTCGCCGCCCCTCCGAGCACCCGGAGGCGTTTCTGGTCGTCGCGATCACGACAGGCATTCTCTATTTCAACTTCGCCTGGTTCCGCGAGCAGTTCTGCGTCGTGATGTGCCCCTACGGACGCTTGCAGTCGGCCTTGCTCGACGACGACTCGCTCGTCGTCGGTTACGACGTCGCCCGCGGCGAGCCACGCGGAAAAGCGGCCGACAAGGACGCCGGTGACTGCGTGGCCTGCCAACGCTGCGTCGTCGTCTGCCCGACCGGCATCGATATTCGAAATGGCCTGCAGATGGATTGCATCGCCTGCACGGCATGCATCGACGCGTGCGACGAGATCATGGACAAGCTCGAGCGCCCACGCGGCCTCATTCGTTACGACTCGCCGCACGGGCTCGCCGGTGAGCCACGCCGTGTGCTGCGCCCGCGCCTCTACCTCTACGCGGCGCTCGTCGCTGTCGGCGTTCTTGCCGCGAGCTTTGCGTTTGCGGGGCACGTGCCGTTCGAAGCGAACGCGATCCGCGGCGGCGGCGCGCCCTACACGGTGACGGCCGACTCGATCCGCAATGGGTTCTCGATTCACCTCGTGAACAAGCTCGGTCGCGACGCGACGTTCCTCATCGAGCCAATCCGCGATGCGGCCCACCCCGTCGAGCTCGTGATACCGCTCGCGCGCGTCCGCCTCGCGTCGCTTGGGAGCGCCGAGGCGCCAGTCTTCGTTACGATGCCCTCGACCGCGTTTGATCGCGAGTTCACCGTGCGTCTTCGCGTCTCGGTCGAAGGGTCGAAGGACGAGCGCGTCGTCGAGCTGCCATTTCTCGGTCCCCACGGTGAGGCGCGATGATCGCCGCCGATCTCGCAGCCGCTCTTTTGCTCGGCGTCGTCGGCGCACCCCACTGCGTCGCGATGTGTGGCGGCATGGTCGCCCTCGCGCAGGCGCCCGTCGCGGTGCCCGACCTCGCGCAGGCGTCCGTCGCGGTAGCGAGCCCTGCAACTTCACACGTTCGCTTGCCGATGCTGGCCGCGCACCGCGACGCCGCGCTGATCGGCGCGCAGAGCGCAGGCCGCTTGCTGACCTACGCGTCCGCCGGCGCGATCGTCGGTGGCCTCGGATCGTTCGCGGCGACCGGCTCGGTGCGCTCGGCTCAGTCGATCCTCGAGCTCGTGTCGGGCGCGGTCATGATCGCGACCGCGCTCCTCGTCGCGGGAACGTTGCCCGCACGCGCGAGCATCGAACGGCTCGGCGTCCCTCTGTGGAAGCGGCTCGAGCCACTCGCGCTCCGTCTTCTTCCGCTGCGCACGACGCGCGACGCATTGCTCTTCGGGGCGGTGTGGGGCTTCTTGCCGTGCGGCCTCGTGTACTCGGCGCTCGCGCTCGCGGCCGGCGCGGGCTCACCCGGCGCAGGCGCCGCGACGTTGCTCGCGTTCGGCGTGGGAACACTCCCTGCGCTCCTCGCGATGGGCGCAATCGCGGGCGCGGTTCGCCGCCTTGCGCGTCATCCCGCGGCGCGCGTGTGCGCCGTCGTCTTGCTCGCTACGTTCGGCCTCTACCGGATCGAGCACGGGCTGCGACCGCCGACCGCTGCATGTGCACACTGCGGCTGAGAGCGGCGACCGTGCGGGGACGTTAGGTCGCTCGGCGGAGCACGTCGACGCGCGGGTCGAGCACCGGCTTCGAGAACAGCTCGTCACAACGGGGCAACAGGACGCGGTCCACGAAGCGGATGTACTCGGTCAACCGCTCGGCGAACGCGTCGGCGGCGCTTGGGTCACCGGCACGCGTCGCGAAGGCCTGCTCGCGCAAGAACACGTGCTCCGCAAGCGCACGGTCGACCATCGCGCCCTCGCCGAGCCGCCGCAGCTCGCTGAAGAGAACGCTCTCCTCGAGCGCAAGGCGCGGCGCGATCTCCTCGTCGGAGGCGTGCGACGTCGACAGTCGATCTTCCGCGGGCTCGTCATCCGCGCGCGTGACCACATTCCATACGTGATTGTTCATTCTGGCCCCCCTGCTTCTGGTCGAACTTGTCGAAGAGCTCGTCGCGCCTCGGTCAGCTCGCGAGCGGGCGGCGTTGCACGATGGACGCGAGCGAAGCCTCGATGCACTGGTACT
>CAXSGV010000514.1:0-5048 GCA_964236615.1 uncultured Polyangiaceae bacterium | reverse complement strand
GGCCGAGCGCCTGCAGATCTTGCTCGGTGCCGGTCTGCGTCGCCGCGGTCCCCGCGTTCGCGACGAGGCTGAAGAAGAGATGGGGCGCAGCGGCCGGCCCGCTGAAGCGGTAGATCACGAGGCGGCTTCCGCTGGCTGCGACGATCGAGCCGTTGTTCGGCAGCGTGACGGGATGAATATCGAGCACGCCGTCGGTCTTGGGGAGCGTGTCGAGACGCGCCGTCAGCGCGGTCGGCTGATCGAGCGTGATGAGCACGGCGCCGTTGTCGACGGCGAACACGTTGTCGATTCCGTCGGGCACCGGCTGCGTGAGGTAGACCGTTCGCGCGACGAGCTTCGTCACCGTGGGGTTGGTGGGCACGTCGAGCGCGGCGACCGGGAGCTTCGTCACGCCATTGCTCGCGAAGCGCGCGCCGAAGAACCAGACACGCGGACCGCTCGCGACGATGACCGCGGGCGCGAACGCGAGACCCTCGATCGGAAGGAGCGGCGGCAAGGCGTTGCCCGGGTTCGCGACGCCGTAGGCGCGTACGGCACCCGACGCGACTCCGGCAAACACGAACGGGTACGACGCGGCAAAGCAGCGAGCGGGCGCGTTGCCGCAGCCGACGGTGTCGCCGACCGGAAGCTTGATCTGCGCTGCTCGAAACGCGTACGGCGCAGGCGCGGTGCTGCAGGTAAGCGCGATCGGATCGCACGCGAGCGCGCTGCATGCCTGCGCCGTCGGGCACTGATCGTAGACGCACACCTTCCGTGCGTCGTCGCAGCGCGGCGTTGCGCAGGCGTTGGGCGATGGGCAGTCCTTCGCAGCGGTGCACGGCGTGTAGGTCCCAACGCTCGCGTCCACGCTGACTTCACTAGGCGCGTCGGTGGTCGTCGCTTCCGTCGACGCGTCGAGCGGCGTGGGGGTGATCTTCGCTTCGTCGAGGCCAAGCGAGCACGCGCCGAACGCAAGCCCGAAGCCCGCACCGCACGCTGCCACGCCGAGCGCTGCGCGCCGCGATCTCGAAAGGCTCGCCCAGGAACCGCGCGGTCTCAAAATGTGCCTCGCAGCGAAAGACCACCTGGGGTCACCGCGGCCTTGACGCTACCCCGCGCGGAGCTCTCGTTCGACGACGGCCAGACGACGAGCACGACGCCACCGACGAGAAACGCGCCGCCCGCGATGAAGGCCACGTTGGTCCAGGTCTGGAGCGCCTCGGCGTGGTCGAACGTCGCCCGCGCGGGCGATGCGTCGTACGCGTCCTTCGCGTCGAGCGCTTGAAGGCCGAGCACCACGCCCGCGCCGACGCTCGCGGCACCGACGCCGATGGCTACGAAGCCGATCGACTTTCGAAGGCTCGCGCCGCCCGACGCGCCTTCACCCGCGGAGCCTTCAGGGGCGGTCGTGGTGATCGTGGTGCTCTTCGGCTTCTCGGCAGGTACAGGCGCCGTGGCCTCGGGAAAGCGCAAGGCGACGGGCGCCGCATCGTCGAGCTTCACCTCGCGCTTCACCGGCTCCTTGCCCGGCGCGCGGACGAACAGGGTGTGAAGACCAGGCGCGCCGTGGAGGCGTGCCGGCGCCGCGACCTCGGTGAAGGCATCGAGCCGCACTCGCCACCCCTCGGGCGCGGTGACGCTGAGGACTCCGAGCTTCTTCTCGAGCGCGGCGACCTTGTCCTTGGCCTGCGCGAGCTGTTCGCCGCTGAGACCCGGCACGTCGAGCGCGCGACCGAAGGCGTCCGCTGCATGCTCGGGCTGACCTGCTTGCTCCCAAGCGAGGCCCGCCGTGAAGAGCGTCACCGCGTGCGCCTTGTAGCTCGCCGCCGCTTCGAAGCTCGCTGCGGCCTCGGCGAACTTGTGCACCGCGTAGGCCTGCGTGCCGAGATTGTACTGGCGGCGGGCCTCGGCGGCGGGATCGGTCAGCGGCGCATCGGTGTCGGTCTGCGCGCGTGCACGCGGCTCGAACGCGAGCGTCCCCGCGGCAGCGAGGCCGAGAGCGGCCGTGAAAGCGAAAGCGTGGCCTGATCGCATCAGACGGAGCGCATCAATAGGGGTTGGCCGGGAGGCGCGAGGGACGCGTCGTCGTCGTCGGCGCAGCCGCCTTCTTGATTAGGGCGATATCCAGCGTCGGCGAGGTTCGGTCATCGAGCTTGCGGGTCTCTTCGTGGTAGCCATCGGCTGTAACGCGGAGAAGCGCGGTTTTGCCGGCGCCGGGTCGAGGTACGTCGGTTGTGCCGACGGGGATCCGCACGCCATCGACCGTGATCGTCGCTTGCGCGGGCACGGTGTGCACCGCAATGTGGCTCGCTTGCGCGGTCGGCGCCGTTGGCGCGGTCGCGGTGGTCGGCGCGGTCGTAGCCGTCGACGTCGCGGGGGGAGCGGTCGGCGCTTGCGTCGCGATCGGATCGGGATGCGTCGTCGGCTGCATCGGTTGCGCAGTCGTGGTCGGCGCGACGGGCTGCGGGCCCGCTTTGTCCCGCGTGAGGTGAACCGCGAGGATCACGAGCAGACCGATCACGACCGCGGCCCCCACACCCATCGCGGCAGCCACGAGGTAGCGCTGCGGACCCTCGAGCAACGCCGCGAGAACCGTCACTCGGCTCGACGACGCAGGGAGGGCCGTCGGCGGGGATGTGGCCTGCGAGACGCGCGGATCGTACGCCCCCTGCCCCACCGCATTCGCGACCGGGACGCTGCGCGCGGTGTAGGTCGCGCGCGGATCGTAGCCCTGCATCGAGGGCAGCGGCAGGGTCTGCGTCGGTGGCGCGCTCATCGACTGCCGCGGATCGTAGCCCTGCGCCGGCACCGGCGGCCCCACGCGCGTCGAGTTGCCGGGCATGCGCTGGATGCCGCTCGCCGACCCGTAGGCGACGTCAGGCGTGGGCGGCGACGGTGCGGGGGTTGCGCCGATCGAGCTGTTGACGCTCGCGGAGCCGACGTCCGCATCCGCCGAGATCGCCGAGGCGGCGCGAATCTTCTCCTTGCGCGTGTCGATGACGGCGCCGATGCGCGCGCGCACCGTGGCGGCGACGTGCGTCGACGAGACCATGCCGCCGGTCGACGCGAGCCACTCCTCGAGCGCGATGCGCATCTTCTCGGCGGAGGCGAAGCGATCGCCCTGCGCGATGGAGAGCGCGCGGCAGAGAATGTTCTCGAGCTCGAATGGAAAGCCGACCAGCGCCTTCGAGGGCAGCACGAACTTGCCGCTCAGAAGCGCGTGCATCACCTGGTGATCGCCCTCGCCGCGGAACGGTGGCGCGCCTGTCGTCGCTTCGTAGAGCACGCAGCCGAGAGCGAACACGTCGCTCGTGCGGTCGACGGCCGCGCCCGTCACCTGCTCGGGCGCCATGTACGAGATCTTGCCCTTGATCTGACCTGCGGCGGTCTGGCTGTGCATGCCGCCGAGCGCCTTGGCCACGCCGAAGTCGGCGACCTTCACGTGACCGTCCGCGGAGATCAGCACGTTGTGCGGCGAGACATCACGATGCACGACGCCGAGCGACACGCCGTCGTCGTCCTTGAGCTCGTGGGCTGCGTGCAAGCCAGCGGCTGCATCCGCGACGATGCGCACCGCGACGCGCAGATCGAGGGGCTCGATCTTCACGGGTCCGCTGCCGGCGACGCCGTTCCGGAGGACGTGCATCAGCGAGTCGCCGTTCACCCACTCCATCGCGAGGTAGAGAACCGTGCCGCGCGGACCGAAGGACTCTTCGCCGAGCTCGTAGATCTCGGCGACGTTCGGGTGATGCACGAGCGACGCGATGCGCGCCTCGTCGAGAAACATTCTCTCGAACTCCGGCTCGCGTGCGAGGTGCGGAAGGATCGTCTTGATGGCAACGAGCTTCGTGAAGCCGCGCTGCCCGTGTTGGCGTGCGGCCCAGACGCGCGCCATGCCGCCGGTCGCGATCGGAACGAGCAGCTCGTAGCGCCCGAGTCGCGTGCCGCGTCGGAGCTCCGAGAACGTTCGTAACGCGTGGCCTTCCGCGTCGGCGTCTTCGGTTGCGAGGACCTCGGCCATGAACCTCGAGTCTACTTGGGTTTCGCGTTGTTCACCCCTCTGGTCTTCCGTGCCTACATGTGCGAATTCCGCCCGGAGAGATCAATCATGGCCGTGGCGGAATTTTCGAGGGGTCGAGGGTGGTTCGTGGCCGTCGTGGCGACCCTCGCCATGAGCGTCAGCTACGTCGATCGGCAAGCGCTCGCTGCCCTCGCGCCGACGGTGAAGGACGCGCTTCACATCAATCACACGCAATACGGGTGGCTCACGAGCGCGTTCTCGATGACGTACCTGGTGGGCGCGCCACTCGCAGGTCTCGTCGTCGATCGCATCGGCGCGCGGCGCGGTCTCGCGTACGCCGTGGTCGCGTGGACGTGCGTCGCCGCTGGCCACGCGCTGGTGCCGACCTTCGGCGCGCTGTTCGCGCTCCGCATCGCTCTCGGGGTCTGTGAGTCACCATCGTTCCCCGGCGCCGCGCAAGCCGTGAAGCGATCGCTCCGCGGCAAAGATCGCGAAGCGGGCTTCGGCATGCTGTTCACCGGCAGCTCGATTGGAGCAATGATCGCCGGGCCCGCCGCCATCGCGCTCAAAGTCCATTTCGGATGGCAGCGCGCGTTCGTCGGCGTCGCGCTTCTCGGCGCGCTCTGGATCCCGCTCTGGCTCGTCGCCTCGGGCGGGCCGATGCGCAAGCTGCTCTCGCACGGAGCTGACTCGCCCGACGCGAGCACGCTAGGGCAATCGCTCGCCGCGATTCCGAAGCTCCTCGGCAAGGTGGGCGTCGTGCGCGCCGTCTTGCTCGTCTTCGGATCGGCGCCTGCGATCATGTTCGTCCTCAACTGGTTTCCGCAGTATCTCGAGGCGCGCCACCACATTCCCCAGGACGATCTCGGGCACTACGTGTGGTTCCCGCCCTTGCTGTTCGATCTCGGGGCAGTCGGCTTCGGCGTGCTCGCGGGGCGTCTTTCGAAAGCGCGCGCGGAACGCGGGCCCACTGTCCTCGTCGCGCTCGCAGGCGTGCTCGCGTCGACCATCGCTCTCTCGCCGCTGGCGCCCGACGCCATCACGGCGA
>CAXSGV010000513.1:0-5051 GCA_964236615.1 uncultured Polyangiaceae bacterium | reverse complement strand
GCCGCGGGGCTCGTCAAATTCGACTTCCTCGGCCTCAAGACGCTCACGGTGCTCGATATCGCGGTGCGCCTCATCAACGAGCGGCCCGACCACAAGGCGAACGGCAGCGAGCCGAAAAAGCACTTCGATCTCTCGAAGATCCCGATGGACGACAAGGCGACGTTCGTCCTCCTCGGGTCGGGCGAAACGAAGGGCGTGTTCCAGCTCGAGTCGAGCGGCATGCAGCAGCTCTTCAAGGATCTGAAAGCCGACTGCTTCGAGGACATCGTTGCGGCCGTCGCGCTCTACCGCCCGGGTCCGCTCGGTGCCGGCATGGTGACGAACTTCGTCAACCGTAAGAACGGCCGCGAGCCGATCGGCAAGATGCACGACCTCGTCGATGAGCTTCTCAAGCCGACCTACGGCGTCGTCGTCTACCAAGAGCAGGTCATGCAGGTCGCGCAGATGCTGGCCGGCTACTCGCTCGGCGGCGCCGACCTCCTCCGCCGCGCGATGGGCAAGAAGAAGCCCGAAGAGATGGCGAAGCAAAAGACCACCTTCGTCGAGGGCGCGACCGGCAAGGGCGTCACGCAAGAAGACGCCGAGCGCATCTTCGGGCTGCTCGAATACTTCGCGGGCTACGGTTTCAATAAATCTCACAGCGCCGCGTACGCGCTCATCACGTACCAGACCGCGTACTTGAAAGCGCACTATCCCGTCGAGCTTCTCTGCGGAATCATGACGAGTGACAAGGACCGCATCGAGAAGGTCGTTCGGACGATCGCCGATGCGCGCTCGATGGGCGTCACGGTGCTTCCGCCCGACGTCAACGAGAGCGATACCGACTTCAAGGTCGTCTACACGCACCCCGAGGGCGGCCGGAAGATCGGACGCAACGAGCGCGTGAAGGATCCGCTCGGGCCGCAGGTTCGCTTCGGTCTCGGCGCGGTGCGCGGTGTCGGCGGCGGCGCGCTCGACACGTTCTTCGAGGCGCGAGCCTCGGGCGGCGCGTTCGTCGATCTGTTCGACTTCGGCGCGCGCGTCGACGCCAAGCGGATCAACAAGAGCGTGCTCGAGGCGCTCGTGCAGTGCGGCGCCTTCGACGCGACGTTCGCCAAGCAAGGCATCACGCGTGCGCGTGCGTTCGCCTCGATTGACGTCGCGCTCGAGCGCTCACGCGCGGCGAGCCGTGATCGCGAGCGCGGACAGACGAGCTTGTTCGGCTTGTTCGACGCCGGCAGCGGGCCTTCGACGTCGCTCAGCGCCGGCGACTACGCGCAATCCGAGGCCTGGGACCGCCGCGAAATGCTCGTGCGCGAGCGGCAGTCGCTCGGGTTCTACGTCTCGGGCCATCCACTCGAGCGCTACCTGCGCGGGCCCGGTGCGCTCGTGCGCCTCGACGCCATCGAGTGCTCCGCGTGCGCAGGAATGCAGGACTGGGCGGTCGTACGCCTCGCCGGTATGGTCGAGGGCTACCGCGAGAAGGTCCTCCGCGACAACGGCGGCAAGATCGCATTTTTCGAGCTCGAGGATCTCTCGGGCCGCGTGAACGTGAAGGTTCGCGGGCGCGAGATCGATGGCTTTGCGCACCTGCTCACCAGCGGCGATCCCGTCCTCATCGGAGGCAAGGTGAGCTTCCCTCGCAAGGACGACGACGCGCCCGAGGACCCCGAGGAGGGCGAGCGTGTACCGACGATCTTCCTGAACGAAGTGCGCTCGCTCTCGCAGGTCATCGCGGCCGAGACCAAGGTGCTCACGGTGCGTCTCCACGCCGATCGCACCAAGGCGACCGACTTGAAGCGCATGAAGGATCTGTTCATCGCGCGGCGCGGCGAATGCCCGGTCACGGTGCACCTCACGCTCGCCGATGGCGCCGAAGCGATGCTCTCGCTCGGCAAGGACTTCCGAGTCGAGGTCGGCGATCCATTGCTCGCCGGGCTCGAACGTGTCTTCGGCGAGCAAGTCGCCGAGCTCCGAAACTAGCGCCCGAAATTGGCGCCGAAAAATTAGCGCCGAAAATTAGCGCGCTACGGCTTCGCGCGCGCGCTCGGTCGGGGGCGCCTGCTCGAGCCCGGCTTCCTCGCGGTCGGCGGTGCCGCGCGGAACGACCTCGCTCACGCGACGGCGAAGCGAGAACGGGATGGAGTCGGAGATGGACTCCACGAGGTCGAGCGTGTCGCGGTCGCCCTCGGAATCGGTGTCGACTGGGCGCGGGGTGCCCCACGTGAGCGTCGGAGGGACGATGCTCGGGACGAGCGACGGGCGCAGCGTGACGACGTCCGTGTCGCGGCGCAACGTGAGCGGTGCGTCGTCATCCGCCTGCGGCCCCCGAAAGGTCGAGGGCGGATCGTCCACGGAATCGCCCATGTCGATGCCAGGGCGATGGGCCACGCTCGTCGAGGTCACGAACTTCGTGAGTGGGCCGGTGCGCACGAGGGCAACGTGGCCGTCGCCGTCGACGGTAGCGAACACGAGCGGCGTGCCTTCGCGGGGCATGGCGATGAGGCCACCCACTTCGGTGACGTCGACGGAGGCGACATACTGCGCACCGACACAGCGCTCGGCCGATTCGCGCGCTCTTGCAAACGCCTCGGGCGCGGCAAGCGGTGGCGCGACGACGGCGAAGCAGACACCACGCTCGTCGAGCAGGAACGTGACGGACTCGGTGTGGGCCGCGTGCGTGATCGTCATGGCCCCCGGTCTGGCCTCAGAAGGGGTCGGTGTCAAGGTCACACGGTGCGTCTGTTCAGCAGCCACCCGCGCGCGTGCAGCCGTGGCTCGGGCTCAGGGTGGCGCATGCCTGGAACGCGGCGTGGTTGGGGCAGTTGTATTTTGCATGGTTCACGCAGCAGGTGCTCTGGTACGAGCGCTGCTCGATGACCTGCTGCTGCGGCGGCGGTTGCTGCTGCTGCACTTGCTGCGACCACACGCATTGGACGCCGTTCCACTCGGCGCCCGCGGGGCACATGCACTGCACGCCGTTCCAGCTCGAGCCCTGCGGGCACTGGCATCCTTGGTCGGTCGCAATCGCGCCGCCCATGCACGACGCGACAGGGGCGGCCTGCGGGATCGGCTCGCAGGTGCTGTTGTTCCACGCGGTGCCCTCGGGGCAGTAGCAGGCGTCGCCGTTCGCGATCGCGCCGCCGGTGCACGGAAGACATTCGGTGCGGCTTGCGTTGTTCCAGATCCAGTTGTCGGGGCAGTAGCAGATCGATCCCGCGGCGCCGACGACCTCCATCGCGTTCTTCTGCGTGCACGAGCCCGTCTCCGGTGTGCCGGCACACTGCGCGCCGTTCCACGTCTGGCCCTTCGCGCAGTAGCAGGCGGACCCCACGATGCGCGCGCCGCCGGTGCAGATGAGCGGCCCGCGGCCACACGCAGGAAGCACCGTCGCGAAGATCGATGCGAGGAAGACCGAGCCAAGCAGAGCGGATCGCGCGTGAAGCAGGCGGGCGTTCATCGCAAGGTTTTCGCAGGCGGGGGTGGTGGAGGGAACTTATTTCGGCTTAAATTTCCCGATTCAACGAAGGCGGTAAACGACCTCGGAGGCGCCCAGAAAGTCGTGCACCGCGCGCTTGTGCGGGTGGAAGGCGGCGATGCCGATGCTCACGGCGTAGAGCATCGAGAGGAGCACGTTGCTGACGACGAACGCGACGACGACGCCTCGAAAATCCGAAAGCTCGCTCGGTTTCATGTTCGCGATCACCTCAGCGAGGTGGTGTCGACCCTGGGTCAGCAAGATGACGACGCCGACGAGGGCAGGAAGCCACATCGCTACGAGCGTGCGAGCGACCGCGCGCCATGGACCGATTCGCCCGCCGCCGTGCGAGCGCCGCACCTCGATATTGAGGAGGTACTTGCCGAAAGTCTGCCCAAAGAACGCGTGGCCCACCGTCACGTAGACGAGATGCACGAAGAGACCCGCCGCGCCGAGGAACGCGATCAACGTCGCCGCGATCACCGCGTCGATGCCAAGCGCGGCCGCGCGCGTCGTGATCCCCGCGTAAGCGACGGCCTGCGGCGCTGCGGCCTCGAGCGCCTCGATGAGGGCGTCGTAGGTCGGGAAGCGCTCCTTGGGGTCTTTCTTCATGAGCCGCTCGACGATCGCGGCGACAGCATGGGGAACCGCGGGGGCTTTGTCTGCGAGGCGGGGCGGCGGGAGGCTCATGTGCTTGGCGATGATGGCGATGCTGTTGGGGCCGTCGAACGGCGGCTCACCCACGAGCAGGTGATAGAAGGTGCAGCCGAGCGCGTACATGTCCGCGCGTGCGTCGATCTCCTCGCCGCGCGCTTGTTCGGGTGCCATGTAGAGCGGGCTGCCGAGGAGCATGCCCGCCTCGGTGATGCGTGGGTCGTCCTCGGTGAGAGGCTTCGCCAGGCCGAAGTCGGCAATCTTGATTCGGCCCTCTTTCGTGACGAGCAAGTTCGACGGCTTGATGTCGCGGTGGATGATCCCGCCCTCGTGCGCGGCGCGCAGGCCTTCGGCGACGCCGAGCATCATCCGACGCGCGCGCTCCGGCTCGAGCGTCTCGTCGGCGTCGAGCACCGTCTCGAGCGTGTTGCCGGGCACGACCTCCATGGCGAAATAGAGCGAGGTGCGAGGAGGCGTGTCCTTCTTGGCCGACGGAACCCGCGCGTGGCCGACGTGGTAGATGACGACGACGAATGGCGAAGTGAGTCGCGCCTGCGCACGCGCCTCGCGGGTGAAGCGCTCTTCGAGCTCGCGGGCGCGCTGAGCGGCGGCCGCCGCAGCCTCTTCGTCACGCGCGGGGTCGGGCTCGTTCTCGCCGACCAGCTCGGACGAGAGCACCTTGATCGCGACCTTGCGGTCGAGCGATCGATCGTGGGCGAGGTAGACCGCACCCATGCCGCCTTTGCCGAGCGGGGCCTCGATCGTGAAGTGATCGATCTTCGCCCCGATCCACGGGTCGTCGTTCGCCGGCTCCTCCACGGTCGCGGAGGCTACCACGCTGCGTTCAGACCTCCGGCTTCGGGCGCGCTGCGCCGCTGGCGGCCAGCTCGCGCATCACTTGCTCGAGCGCGCGTCCGCTACGGCTCATGGGCGGCGGCTC
>CAXSGV010000512.1:2215-5051 GCA_964236615.1 uncultured Polyangiaceae bacterium | reverse complement strand
TGCGCCGAGCTCGGATTCGGCGCGATGACGACGCCCACCCGTGCGTTCACCGAGATCAGCGATCATTGCCCCGCCTTTCTCGACCTCGACGGCCGCGACCTCGACTGATTTCGCCTGATCTCGCCTGATCTCGCCTGAGCACCTGCACACGACAAAGCGCGTAGCATGAGCGGCCGTGACGGCCCGCGCGCCCACCATGCCTTGGCTCACTTTCCTGATCGCGCTGGTGATCACGCTGGTGGGCTGCGGTCCGCGCGCGCCATCGCTCTCGCTCCGCGAGTGGACGTTCGTCGCACCGGGCGGCAAGGCGCGCCAAGTGAAGCTGCCCATCGCGCTCGAGGACGAGCTCCCGCGGCAGGTCGTCGACTACGAGCTCGTGCGCGACGTCGTCGTCCCTCCGGAGCTGCGCGGCGCCCCGCTCACGTTCGCCATCGAGAGCCTGCCCGCGATGGCGGTGCTCCACGCTGACGGCATCGAGGCGACCGCGCTCGGTGTGCGGCCCTTCGATCGCTACCACGCGACCGGCCCCCTTCGCTGGCGTGTTCCGGCCGCGGCGAGCGAGGATGGCGTCATTCATTTCGAGCTCACGGTGCACCACCGCTGGCGCCAGAGCGCGTGGCTCGAGTCGGTGCCCACGCTCGACACCGAAGAGCAGGGGAGCTCGCGGCTCGTTCTGGTCGAGACCTTCAACCGCGGCGTCGCGGCGGCCGCGCTCGCGACGGCGGCGCTCGTCGTCTTGCTCTACGGGTTTCTCTTCCTCTCGATGCAGGGGCCGAAGCGGAACGTCTACAAGCTCTTCGCGCTCGGTGGCTTGGCCACGACGTTCTACCCTGCATTCCAGCTCGGGCTCACGCAGCCGATCTTCGGGATCTTCGAGGCCGAAATCGTCGGCTCGATGGTCATCGTCGCGGCGGTGACGGCGGTCTACTTCTCGCACGCCTACTTCGACCTTCCGGCGCCGCACATCGCGTGGAAGGGCTGGGTCTCGTTCGCTGCCGTCGCCGCGGCGCTCGCGAGCAATCCATTCCGCGCGATCGAGCTGCTCGCGCCCCTCATTCTGGCGACGGTCGTTGCCAACATGGTCATGCAGACGCTGCTCCTCTTGCGTCTGCGACGACTCGATCCGCAGCCGCAAAACCTCTACCTCATCGTGCTCGCGTGGCCCGCCACCGCGATGCTCGGCTTGCCGGACATGCTCGCGTGGCTCGGCCACGGTGACATCCTCGGCCCATGGCGGCCGGCGGCGCTCGGCATGACGCTCATCTCGCTCGCGCAAGCCATGTCGCTCCTCCGCGAGCACTTGCTGTCGCTCTCGCACGCCGACGTGCTCAACGCCGAGCTCGCCTCGCGCGTCAATTTGCTCGAGTCGAAGCAGCGCGAGGTCGAGCTCTTGAACGACGAGCTGCGCCGGCAGATCGGTGCGCGCACGCGGCAGCTCGCGGTGTCGCTCGCGCACGGTGAGACCCCGGCCTTTCCCGGCGTCGAGCTCGGCCCGGGCGCCGTGATCGAGGATCGTTACCGCGTGCTTCGCCAGATCGGCGAGGGCGGCATGGGCGCGGTCTACGAGGTCGAGCGCGTCACGGACAGGAGCCACTTCGCGTTGAAGACGCTCACCGGCGTGAACGATCCGTTCGCGCGCGCGCGGTTCGCACGCGAAGCGCAGATCGCCGCCAACGTGAAGCACCCCAACGTCGTCGCGCTCGTCGACTTCGACGTGGCGAAGGAGGGCTACCTTTTTCTCGTGATGGAGTTCGTCGCGGGCAACACGCTTCACGAGGTGCGCCGCCGCACGCGCGACGTACCGTGGACGCTTTACGTGCTCGCGCAGGTCGCCGAGGGCCTCGACGCCATTCACGCGCAAGGGATCGTGCACCGCGATCTCAAGCCGACGAACGTGCTGCTTTCGCGCGGCACCGACGGTAGGCGCCCGCTCGTGAAGATCACCGATTTCGGTGTCTCGAGCCTCCTCGATGACGAGGGCCACCACTCGTCGATGCGGCTGCTTGCGGCCGCGACCCCGACCGAGACCGACGATCTCCCGCCGATGAGCATGCCGCCCGGGGTTCCCGTTCCGCCCGACAGCGATGGCATGGATCTCACCATTCGCCAAGCGCCTGCCCATGGCGGGTCCCACGGACACGCTTTGCCTGAGGCTGCGAGCGATCTCACGGTGACCGGCGCCGTCTTCGGAACACCGAACTACATGGCGGCCGAGCTCACGGCGGGCGCCAAGAGCGCGACACGCGCGGCCGATGTCTTCAGCCTCGCGGTGATCGCCTGGGAGCTGTTCACCTTCCGCCGCCCGTTCGAGGAGTGCCCGGTGCGCGCGCAGTTGAACGGCCGCCCGCTCCCGCCGGTGCCGCGCTTCGAGGTCGCATGCCCAACGCTGCCACGTCGCCTGCTCGATCTTCTCGACCGCGGCCTGCAGCACGATCCCGCAGTGCGTCCAAGTGCCAGCGAGCTTGCGGCGGCCCTGCGCGACGCATTTGCGTTCACCGACGAGACCATGCGGCAGCTCGACACGAAGCGTCCGTAGCGCTACACGACGAGCTGTGTCCCGCGAGCAACGAATCCAGGAAAAGCTCTCTCAGGCGCTCTCACCGTCGGTCCTCGACGTCTTGAACGAGAGCCACATGCACAACGTGCCGAAGGGCTCCGAGACGCATTTCAAAGTCGTCGTCGTGTCGCAAGCCTTCGAAGGTCTCGCACGGGTGCGCCGGCACCAGCTCGTCTACGGTGCGCTCGCCGACGAGATGACGAGCGGCCTGCACGCGCTCGCGATCACCTCGAAGACGCCCACGGAGTGGTCCGCTGATTCGGCCGTTGCCACCTCGCC
>CAXSGV010000512.1:0-2205 GCA_964236615.1 uncultured Polyangiaceae bacterium | reverse complement strand
CCCGAGTGCCTCGGCGGGTCGAAGAGCTGACGCTGCGTGACCCTCGCTGAAGCGCCGTCGCGGCTCGGGGGCTACGACGTTCTCGAGAAGATCGCCGACGGCGGAATGTCCTTCGTGTACCTCGGGCGCTTGCCCGCGGGCGGCAACCGGTTCGTCGCGCTCAAGGTGCTGCGCGAGGACCTCGCGCGCGATCCCGCGTACGTCGCGATGTTCCGCGACGAGGCCAAGCTCATGTCGTAGCTCGCGCATCCGAGCATGGTGCAGCATTACGAAGCGGGCGAGGACCAAGGCCTCCACTACATCGCGATGGAGCTGCTGACCGGCGAGTCGCTCCTTTCGGTGTGGGAGTCGTTTCAAGCGCGCGGCGCCAAGATCCCTTACGCGGTGAGCGCGTGGATTGGGGCGCGCGTCGCCGAGGGGCTTCACCACGCGCACGAGCTCGTAGACCACACGGGTGCGCCGGAGCACGTCGTGCACCGCGACGTGAACCCGAGCAACGTGTTCGTCACGTTCGATGGTCGCGTCAAGGTGATCGACTTCGGCCTCGCGCGCTCGGAGACGCGGCTTTCACGAACCGAAGAGGGCATCGTGAAGGGCAAGCTCGCGTACTTGTCCCCGGAGCAGGTCGAGGGCCACGCGCCCGATCGCCGCGCCGACATCTTCGCGCTCGGCACGACGCTCTGGGAGATCACGGTCGATCGTCGTCTCTTCAAGCAAGACACCGACGTGAAGACGGTGCGCGCGATCCACACGTGCGACGTGCCCGATCCGCGCGCGCTCGCCGCAGACTACCCGGCGGCGCTTTGGACCATCCTCCGGCGTGCGCTCGCGAAAGATCCGCGCGAGCGCTACGCGACGGCGGCCGAGCTGGCGCACGATCTCGACGCGTGCGCGCCCGATCTCGGCGAGACCGTCACCGGCACGACGGTCGCGCAAATGATGTCCGAGGACGCGACTCCGTAATTCTCGGAGCCGTGAGCCTCGCCGCCGTGACGCTCAGAAGCCGTTTTTGCGGATACGCGCGACGACGCTGCGGAAGAACGCGAGGTGGTCGAACTTCGAAATCGCATTGGGGTTCGGATCGAGCTGACCCACCTCTTTGAGGTGATCGGCGGGGACGCACTGCTCGAACGTGCCCCAGCGCGCGCTGTCGACCGTGACCATGCCGTCGTTGGCTTTGCGAATGCCTTCCTCGAGGAAGACGGCGGTCGGCTGGATGAGCGGCTGCGCAGCGTCGAGCTTGGTGGAGTCGTCGGGGAAGCGCGAGCCCGCGCACGCGAGGACGCCCGCCTGGAGGTTCGTGCGGCCGCCGTAGCTGCTGTAGTGCACGCGCGCGTCGTCGGTGTACTTCGGGTTGAAGACGGTCGTCATGTGCTGCTCGCTCAGCTCGACCAGCTGCGCGCGGAGATGCGGATCGTTTTCGAGCTCGTAGACCGACTTCTGGAGGATCGAGAGGAAGTCCGACGTGACGCTGTCGATCGTCCCTGCAGGCACGTTGTCGAGGAGGCCCATCACGAGATCGGCGACCTTGCTGCCGCGGTGGGGCGTCGCGATCGTCGTGACCGACGCGATCCGATCGCCGTAGCCGAGCCCCGCCATGCTCGCGAGGACGCGCGCATCCATGCCGCCCTGGCTGTGGCCGATCACGTTCACCTTGGCGCGCCCGGTCTTCTTCAGGATGGCGTCGATCTGTGGAGCGATCGCTTTGGCGCGCTCGAGGCTCGTGTCGTAGGCGGGCGCGAGCGTCGCGTAGACCTCGGCCTCGCCCCCTTTGGCGAGCTCGGCCTTCACCCCGCTGAAGTACACGAGGTCGATCGGGAGGTTCTGCAGCTGCGCGAAGCCGCCCATGCCGTGCAAGAGCACGATGGGGTAGGGCGCACCGAGGGCGGCCGTCGTCGCCGCGGGCGTGCTCGGCGTGGTTCCGGGCGCGCCGGGCGTGCTTGCCCCCGAGGGCGCGCTGTTCGAAGGCGCCGGTCCGGCGGCGGGCGTGTCTTCGGGCGCACTTCCACAAGCGGCGGTCGTGACGAGCGTGGCGATCGAAAAGAGCCGAGCGAGTCGAGCGAGCTGCATGGGTGGCCTCCTTCGGAAACGAAGGTGTGACCCTAAGTCAGTGACCCACGGTCAGTCAACGCGCATTCGTCTCAGCGGGTGGCAATTTTCAGCTTCGTGACGTCGTCGTAGTAGCTCTCGCTCTTCTCGCTCGAG
>CAXSGV010000511.1:0-5101 GCA_964236615.1 uncultured Polyangiaceae bacterium | reverse complement strand
GCCGCAAGCGCCGCTCCCCGCCGAAGGCGGCGTGTCGATGCAGCAGATCCTCGACATGAGCTCGACGATCCAAACGCTCCAAGGCGGCGATCCCAAGGCGCCCAAGCGCGATCTCGCGGCGAAGGGCCTCATGACGGCGACCACGCTGTCGAACAACCGCTTCAAGGCGAGCCCCGAGAAGCTCGTCGACATGAAGGACGGCTACGGCTCGGCAGTCGCCACGCTGCAGAAGCCGATTCCGCCGTTCGACTTCTCGTCGCTCCCCGGCATCTACGGGTCGGGCACGACCGTCAACCAGGGATCTGCCGATTTCAAGGCACGCATGGCCGCCGCCGAGCTCATGGTTCGCGCCGGCTCGAATGTCGTCACCGTCTACAGCCGCAACGACTGGGACTCGCACGGCGACACGAACGGCAGCTCGGTCCGCGGCATGTTCACGCAAAACGTGCTCCCCGCGCTCAACATGTTCCTCGATCGCACGCTCGTCTCGACCGATCTCGCGACGACCCACAACGTCGTCACGATGATCTTCGGCGACTTCGCGCGCAGCCTCCCCGGCAGCGATCACCAGCCCAACGTGACCGCGACGGTCATGGGCAAGTACGTCAAGGGCGGCACCACCGGCATGACGGACGGCAACGTCGGTCTCGCCGCGGGCACGCCTTCGGTTCCTGGCCTCTGGTCGTACCTCGCGGCGGTTGCGAAGACGCCTGGCGCGAACCCGTTCGGTGCGAACCCGCACAACCTCGTTCTTTGATCGTTCTTTGATGGATGGTCAGCAGCGCTAATCAGCAGCGCAGCTCCGATCGCATCAGCGTCACCTGGTAAGGGACGTTCGTCGACACGAGCCAATAGACGACCAACGTTTGCGTCGCCGCAGTCCAGAGCGTGAACCGCTCGAGGAGCTGCGGCGCGTACGCGAAGGCCGCCTCGGTCAGGCTCTTCACGGGCTCGAGGCGGTGAAGCTCGTCCGAAGTCCGTGGATCATGCATCCATTCGCCGAGAGCGCCGTCGCGCTCCGGATCGAAAAGCACGACCTCGTCCGACGCGCTCCAGTCGAGCGGATCGTCGCCCTTCGTCAGGCGGAGCACGATCGGCTTCGTGAAGTCGGTCAGCGTTGCCCGCGTGTAGAGCATCGCCCAGCGCGCGAGGCGCTCGAGGTGCACGACCTGGAGCAGCGTGGGCGGCAGTGGCTCGCTCGGAGTAAAGAGCCCGGTCGCGCGGGCCTCGTGCTCGGACCACGTTTGGGCGTCCGCGTCGAAGTACTCAAGCGGCATTCGAGGGGCGGGGAGCGCGTCGACTGTGGGCCACCGCGCGAGGTCGGTTCGCGCGAGGTAGATGCGCGTGTCGGGGAACGTGCCCTGGCCGAAGAGTAGAAGCTTGCCCTCGTGGACGACGGGCGCGACGAGCGCGAGCTTGCCCTGGTTATCGTGCGTCGACACGAGGTAGTGGAGATCGAAGTCCACGTCGGCGCGCGCGCTGCTCGCGAGGTACGTCACGGGTTTTTGAAAGCCGCGCACGACGAAGACATGCAGCCGCCCGGCGTGACTGAAGCCGCCGACGGGCGTCTCGAAGTAGCCGAGCGGGGGCAACCCGTTCACCGTGAGCCGTCGAAAGCGCTCCCGACCGAGCCCGAACGCCGCGCGCGTGGTCACCCATTCGAGCGAGAGCCCGTCGTCGCCGACGCTCGTGGCGGTGGTGAAGGCGATCGGATCGGCGTCGCGTAGAGCGCGTTTTGCGCTGCCGAACTGATCGCCGAAAAAAAGGTACAGCCGGCCTTCGTGCTCGACTGGGATGCCGAGATCGGACCCGAAAACGTGCACGCGATCGGTGCCTCGCGCGGGCCCTGTGATCTCGCAAACGCGCGCCGTGCGAACGAGCACGCGGACAATGGTAGCCTCGGGAAGACCGATGGCGGTGCCGCACATGCAGCCAAAGCGGGTCGGCCCGTACGAGATCCTGCTGCCCCTCGGCTCGGGCGGCATGGCGACCGTCTACCTCGCGCGCATCGAAGCCGGTGGCATCGAGCGCATGGTGGCCGTCAAGGTGTTGCATCCGCACCTTCGCGAGCAGGCCGAGTGGACGACCGAGATCGCCGAAGAGGCGAAGATCGCAGGAGCGATCCGCCACGCCAACGTCGTGAAGGTGCTCGATGTCGGCGACGACGGCGACGGCGGCGTCTACCTCGTCATGGAGTACGTCGAGGGCGAAGTGCTCTCGGCCTTGATGCGACGTGTCGAGAAGAAGCACGAGACGGTGCCGCGCGCGATCGCGATGCGCATTCTCGTCGACGCACTCTCGGGGCTGCACGCCGCTCACGAGGCGAAGGATCCCGACGGCCGAATTCTCGATCTCGTTCACCGCGACGTGTCGCCTCAGAACATTCTCGTCGGTGTCGACGGCGTCGTGCGCCTCACCGACTTCGGCATCGCCAAGGTCGCGACGCGCCTCCGGCTGACGCGCACTGGCGTCGTCAAGGGCAAGGCCGCGTACATGTCGCCCGAGCAAGCGCGCGCGCAGCCAATCGATCGCAGGACCGACGTGTTCGCGGCCGGCGTTCTCGCGTGGGAGCTTCTCGCGGGGAAGGGGATGTACCCCGCGATGAACGAGATGGCGACGATGCTCCTCATCATCTCGAACGATGCGCCGCGGCTTTCGACCGCCGTTCCCGACATTGATCCTAGAATCGACGATGCGATCGCGCACGCCCTCGCGCGCGACCCTGCGGCTCGGATGGGGACGGCCGACGAGCTGCGCCGGCGCCTTCTTGCCGCATCCGGGGGCGAGGTCGCTGACGTTGCGGACGTCGCCGCTTACGTCGCGGAGGCGGTCGGAAGCAGCATCGCCGATCGACGCTCGCGCGCGATCACCGGCGTGACGGGTCCCGTGACGAACAGCGCGACACGGCTCACGCCCTCGGCGAACGTGACGGGCGTCGCCGATGCTCTCTCGGACGAGGCGCGGACGATTCACACCGGCGCCTCGCCGATCGGAGCGTCGCGCGGTCTCTCGCGGCCCGCGATGGCAGCGATCGCGGCCACGGTGCTCGGCGTGCTCGTCGTCTCTGGAATAGCCCTCGTTCGCCGCGCGTCGCGCACGAAGATGCCCGTCGACACGACCGAAGTCTCCGCGTCCTCCTCGGCCAACGTCGAGGACGGGCTCGTCGCGGAAGCGGAGCGTCTTTGCGCCACGGGCGATTGCCAGAGCGCGCACGAGCGCATCCAGATCGGGATCCCCGACGGCTCACCGCTGCGACAGCGGCCCGATGTGCGGGCGATCGAGGCGCGTTGGGCCGAAACGACGGTGTCGTATGCCGATCGCGATCCCGATTTTCGCGGACGGCGTCGTCTGCTCGAAGAGGTGATCGCCAACACGTCCGTCGACGAGCCCATCAAGTTGCGCGCGCGCACCGCGCTCGACCAGCTGCGGAAGGCCGAGAGCGTCGCCCTCACGAGAGCACGCGCCGATGCCGGGATCGGAGACGCCGGACCCACCTTCATGGAGACGGTGAAGAAGGACGCGAGCGCGTACCGGGCGTCCCTGCTGCCGAAGGTGAAGGCCGGAAAGGCCTCCCGACAGGAGACCCTCCTCCTTCACACGATCTGCAGCGGTCTGAAGGACAACGCCTGCATGGCCGTTTGCGACGAGCACCTCAGGTAACGCGAAACCAAACCTCTCTTCCGGCGTAACCTGAGCACCGATGCTGGAAGGACCTGGCCAGGGCCTATACGCGCTTCATGGCGAAATCGCCTCCGGCGGGATGGCGACCGTCTACTTCGGTCGGCAGATCGGCGCCGCGGGCTTCACCCGCACGGTCGCCATCAAGCGTCTTCACGCCGAGCTCGCGAAGAACGCAGACGCGCTCGCGATGTTCCTCGACGAGGCCTGGCTGGCCGCCCGCATTCGCCACCCGAACGTGGTGACGACCCTCGACGTCGTGGCCGGCTCCGAGGTCTTCGTCGTGATGGAGTACGTGCACGGCGAGTCGCTCGGCAAGCTCCTGAAGCAAGCCCACGACACGGGACGCCTAGCCGATCCGCGCTTGTCCTGCGCCATCGTCGCCGACGCGCTGCGCGGGCTCGACGCCGCGCACGAGGCCACGAACGAGATGGGGGAGCACATCGCGCTCGTGCACCGCGACGTGTCGCCGCAGAACGTGCACGTCGGCGTCGACGGCGTCGCGCGCATCATCGACTTCGGCGTCGCGAAGGCCGTTGGCCGAATGCAGCTCACCTTGAAGGGCCAGGTCAAAGGCAAGCTCGCGTACATGGCGCCCGAGCAGCTACGCGACGGTCCGGTCGATCGTCGCGTCGACGTCTACGCGGCTGGCGTCGTGCTTTGGGAAGCGCTCGCCGGGCGCCGTCTTTTTCGCGCCGAGAACGAAGGCGCCACGATCGCGAAGGTGCTCGGCATGGTGGTCCCGCCGCCGAGCGCCGTTCGCTCCGAAGTATCGCCCGCGCTCGACGCGATCGCGTTGTGCGCGCTCGAGCGCGATCCCGACAAGCGTTTCCCAACGGCGAGGGCGATGGCCGAGGCGCTCGATGCGCAGCCACAAGCGTCGAAGTCCGAAGTAGCGGAGTGGTGCAAGGCGATGGGCAGCGAAGGCCTCCGCGCGCGCGCCGAGCGGTTGAAGGAGATCGAAGCCGCGTCCGCAACCAAGGGCTTCGCCGAGGCTCAGCAAGTCGTGCAGCGCATCTCCTCGGGGATCGACATGCCGCCGATGGCGAGCGAGCTTCCGCTGCCAGCTCCCTCGCGCAGCGTGACGGGGGATGTGCCGCCGCGCGCGGCGATCTCGCCCTGGACGATTGGAGCGGTCGTTGGCGGGGGCGTGCTCGTCCTCGGAGGGGGCGCCGCCGGCCTCGCGGCTGCCGTCACAGCCGCCCGCGCCGGCGCTCACACCGTGCTCGTGGAGCGCCACGGCGCGCTCGGCGGCATGGCTACGGCTGCGCTCGTGCATTCCATCTGCGGGCTGTATTTGCTTCGCGAGGAAGCCGGCGCCGTCCATGCGCACGCCGGGTTTCCCACGGAGTTTGCGGAGCGGTTGCGGGAGGCCGGAGCCGTCGGTGCGCACGCGCACGACGGCGCCGCCGTGATGTCCAAG
>CAXSGV010000510.1:0-5137 GCA_964236615.1 uncultured Polyangiaceae bacterium | reverse complement strand
GATCTTGGGCGCGGACGGTCAGGTTGCTCATGTCCTCCATTTTGCGGAGGACGTGACCGAGCTCGTCAAAGGGCGAATCGATCAGAAGGCGGCGCAAGCGAGCGCCGATGCGGCGCGTACGAACCTCCACGATTTCGTGATGCAGGCTCCCGCGATGCTCTGCATCCTGCGGGGGCCCGAGCACGTGTTCGAGATTGCAAACCCCATGTACCTGCAGCTGGTCGGCGGGCGGCCCCTCATCGGCAAGACCGTGCGTGAGGCGCTTCCGGAGATCGCGGGGCAGGGTTTCTACGAGCTGCTCGACCGCGTGTTCACCACCGGCGAGCCCTTCATCGGCACCGAGCTCACCGTCGAGCTGAATCGCGGGGGCGGCAAGCTCGAACGCGGCATCCTGAATTTCGTCTACCAGCCAATGCGCGAAGACGGCCGCATCACCGGCATCGCCGTCTACGCAAACGAGGTCACCGAGCTCGTCGAAGTGCGCAACGCCGCACGCGACAGCGAAGCGCGTATGCGTTCGCTGATCGACTCGATGCCCGAGCTCGCGTGGACCGCGCGCGCCGATGGGTTCGTCGAGTTCTACAACCGTCGATGGTTCAACTACACCGGGACGACGCTCGAGCAGATGCAGGGCTGGGGTTGGAAGACCGTGCACGACCCCGAGATGCTCGAGGCCGTGACGGCGGCATGGCAACACTCGATCGACACCGCGACCCCATTCGAGATGGAGTTTCCGCTGCGTGGCGCCGACGGCTCCTTCCGTTGGTTCCTCACGCGCGTCGCTCCCCTGTGTGACGCGAAGGGCAAGGTCCTGCGCTGGTTCGGTACCAGCACGGACATCCATGACCAGCGCGAAGCGCGAAAATACACGGAGGCACTGCTGAAGGAGGTCTCCGAGCAGGCGCAGGCAATGGAAGCGGCGATTCGCGACATGCGCGTTGCCAAGGAGTCTGCGGAAGAACGCGTGAAGCAGCTCACGAGCTCGCGCGGCGCACCGTGACGCCTTCTCCCTGGGATGACGTCGCGCTGACGAAGCTTTCGCGCGTCGTCGGTCGACCAAAAGCAGAGCACCTCATGGCGTCGACGTTGCGGGACCTCTCGCTCGACTCGCTTGGGTCTGCAGACGATCTCTACCGATTCGCGAAGCGGTTGACGGCGCAGCAAGGCTTCGCTGCAGCCGTCGGCGGCCTCTTGCGCGTGCACGCGGTCATCCACGGCGCATCGGAGCGCACGAGCGACGTCTGAGCAGAGATCCCCTCGAGGACGGCCGCTCAGTGACGCGCCGTCACCGATTTTGCGTAGCCCTCGACAGCGCGACGAAACGCGACACGGCCGCGCGTCTGGGCGTCGGAGTCACTCGCGAGCACCGAGAGGATGGCCGGGGTGGCGGCAGGCGCGAGCGCGACGAAGCGGCGTACGTACTCGCTCGGATCGCGCGCGATCAACTGGAGAAGCTCGACCGACGCGTGCGGGCTTCGCGCAACGCCCCGACGCGCGTACGGGCTCGCGTCCTGCGCGACGCGAGCGAGGTGCTCGGGCGGGAGGCTGGGATTCATCGCCACCCCTTCGCGCACCGTGTCGACGGGGTCGTCGAGCAGCGCAACAAGCGTGGTAACGGGGACGACCGGGTTCAGGGCCGCCACGTTTCGCGTGACGTCGACGGGATCCCGCGCGAGGCGTGCGACGAGCAGCGCCGGTGTCTCTGCACGCGCCGCGATGTTGGCGCGCGTGTAGGCGTAGGGATCGTTCGCCAGGCGAAGGACGAGGTCCGGCTCGAGCCACACGCGTGAGGACAGGGTGTACGCGGCCATGTGCGCCTCGATGCTTGCTTCGAGCGCGACGACGGGAAACGACGAGTGTCCGACGTCTCGCGCCGCGTGAACGTCGGCCGCGGGTTTCGTCGCGGGGTTTTCGTGCTCGTCGCAGAAGAGACGCGGCACGGGGACGTCGCGCGGGTCGACCTTGCGATCGACATGGTCAACGCCGACGAGAAGCTCGAATGCCGCGACGAGCTCGGGGCTGCAACGCGGGTTGTTCCGAACGTGGTCGTGAAGCTCCAAGTCGAGGGCGAGCCGCGCGAGACAGGACGGCGGCGTTGTCGGGTTCGCCGCCACCGCTTGCCGCGGGAGCCGATCGCGATCGGCAGAGAGCGCGACGAGGATGCTCGGCGGAAGATCTCGCCGCGCCGCCACGGCCGCGCGCACCAGACGATCCGGATCGTCGGCGAGCATCGCGATGTCAGTCGCGCTCGTCGCCGCGAGGCACGCGACGGCGTGGCGCACCTCGGGCCAGGGCGACCGGGCGAGCCGCCGTCGATGGGTCTCGGTGCACGCGTGAGAGAGCGCGGCGCCACGGAGCACGACCGCCGCCATCCGCCCGCGATGCGCTTCCCCGGCGGCAATTGCCGCATCGACGAGCGCCATCGGTGACGCGGGGTTTCGCAATGCAAGCTCCAGAACCATCGCCATGTGCAGCCCGAGCTCTCCGCGACGCATGGCGTCGATCGCCTCCACCGTTACCTGCGTGAGGAGGCGAGGCGGAGCATTGGGGTGACGCGCCGCAAGAGCGCGCACGTCGCCGTCACGATCGGCCGCCAACACGTCGACGACCGCGGCGGGAAGCACGACGTTGCCGGCGAGCGCGAGCCGGACCTCGCGGGCCACGTGCTGGGCGAGCGCCGCGGGTGGATGTTGCGCTAGCGCAGCCTGGATCTCCTCCGCGTAGAGGTCACGTCGAAGACCTGCCGCGAACGAACGGCCGTCGCTCGATCCCTCGAGGAACGGGAGCGCGGCACGAGCGCCGTCGCGGTCTCCGAGCGCGAGTCGGACGTGTGCGGCACAGGCTCGTAGCCCCGGCGAGCGCGCTTCGATCGCAAACACGCGCGCCGACGTGGCCGAGAGGATGGCTCGCGCTTTCCCTTGTTGCGGGCGTCCGCTCGATCGCTCCGCAAGGCTCATGGCGCCGTAGGCGAGGGCCACGTCGAGCCACGCCTCGAACCACGCGCGGAACGCGCCGAGCGATCGAATTCCTCCGTCGCCCGCCGTCGTGTACTCCCAAACTTCGCCTTCGTTGGGGCCATCCACGACGAGCAGGTAAAAATACCCGCAGCCGATCTCGCCGATGAGAAGGCCACGACCAGCCGTAGCGTCGGAGATCATCACCATCGAAGTGAGTCTGGTAATGCCGTACTCAGGCCCGACGCCGCCTTCGCCGACGTAACGGAGGAAGTCGCGAAAGTCCGCCGGCAGTCGCGCGCGATGAAGCTGCTCGAACGCGACGAGGTCCTCCTCCTGCGCGCACGCCGACGGCGTGTACCGGCCTACGTCCTCACCGAGCTGCCGCTGCAGGCGGCGCACGAGAGCGAGGCGGTCGGCGACCTCTTTCGCCCACGCAGATGCAAGAGCGGGCTTCCCCAGGCGAGGCGACGCCATGGAGCTACGCGCGCGGGCGCTTCGTCCACGCGAGGAGGCGCTCGGGCGTGCCCACGTTCACCACGCGAGCCGGATCGATCCAGGCACGCTGCGCGTTGGTTGCGGCGTGGCGTACGCGATCGAGCTCGCCCGTCTCGTGCGCGTCGCTCGTGAGGACGAAGGTGACGTCCTTGCCTTCGGCGCGGCGGAGAGCGTCCACGGAGAGATCGAGGCGCGGCAACGAGCCGTTGACCTCGAGCGCGGTGCCAGTCTTCTCCGCGGCCTCGAAGATTGCATCGAGGTCGAGATCTATCCCCGGGCGCCCACCGATCATTCGCGCCGAAAGGTGCCCAATCATGCGAACGGACGGGTCGGCCATCGCCGTGACGACGCGGTGGGTCTGCGCTGCGCGATCGAGGTCGAAGTGGTCGTGCACCGAGGCCAGGCAGAAGTCGAAGCCCTGGCGAAACTCGTGATCGTAGTCGAGCTCGCCCTTCGGCCCGATGTTGAGCTCGACGCCGTGAAGGAGCTGGAAGCCGTCGCCGATCTCCGCCTGGAGCGCGCGGAGCTTCGCGCGCTGATCGAGCATCACGTCGCGCCCGACGCCGGCGACCGTGCCCTCGGCGTGATCGGTGATCGCAAGTGAGCGGTAGCCGCGTGCGCGCGCAGCTGCGACGACGTCCGCGAGCGGCGATTTTCCGTCGCCGGACACCGACGTGTGGACGTGAAAATCGCCGATCACCGAGCCCATCGGCTTCGGGAGCGTCCCCGCCTCCGAAGCTTCGATCTCGCCGAGATCCTCACGGAGATAAGGCGGAATCCACTTCATGCCGAGCGCTTCGTAGATCTGCTCCTCGGTCTCGCTCGCGATGACCTTGCCGCCGTCGACCTCGGAGAGCGCGTACTCGTTCAGCGTCCATCCGCGTGTGAGCGCGCGCATCCGCAGCTTGATGTTGTGGGTCTTCGAGCCGGTGAAGTAGAGCATCGCCGCGCCGAGCTGCTTTGGCGTGACGACGCGCACGTCGACCTGCGTGCCGCGACGCGTGACGATGCTGGTCTTCGCGTCACCGCGCACGAGCACGCGATCGACGAAGGTCATCGAGACGAGCGCCTCCATCACCGGACCGGGTGACGTGGCAGCGACCACCACGTCGACGTCGCCGATGGTCTCCGAGAAGCGACGAAGCGAGCCGCAATAGGACGCGTGCGAGACCCCGGGCACCTCGAGAAGGCGCTCGATGACACGCTGCGCGACCGGGAGCGCGACGGAAATCGGCGTGCGCCCGATGACCCCTTGCTCGTCGAGCTTACGGAGCGAGGCGAGGATCTTCTCTTCCGACTTTTGCCCGAAGCCCTTCAGGTCGCGGAGCTTCTGCGTCGTGAGCGCCGTGCGGAGATCGTCGATGGACTCGACGCCAAGCTCGGCGCGCAGCTTCTTCACGGCCTTCGGGCCGAGCCCTTGGATGCGCAGCAGCGCGACGATCGCCGGCGGGTACTTCGCGCGGAGCGCTTCGAGCTTGGCGACCTTGCCGGTGTCGAGGAGCTCGCGAATCTTCTCGGCGGTGCTCTTGCCGATGCCGTCGAGCTGCTGGAGCTCTTTGGCCGAGAGCTTGGCGACGTCCTTGGCGAGGGCACCAATCGCCTGCCCCGCGCTCTCGTACGCGCGAACGCGGAACGACTGGGGATCGGCCTCCTCGAGCGTCACGAGCTCCGCGAGCTCGCGCAGC
>CAXSGV010000509.1:0-5140 GCA_964236615.1 uncultured Polyangiaceae bacterium | reverse complement strand
GCGCACGCGGCGGGGTCGAAGCCGACGTCGACGAGCGCGGCCTCGAGCACCTTGCGCTTGGCAGGAAGATCGTTGGCGTCGCGTGCATCGAGGCGCGCACGTTGCGTCGCGAGCGCCGGCGCAAAGCTCGTGAGCGAATCGAAGCCGGCGACGTCGCCCGCTTGCACGAGGCGATCGAGCGTCTCGGCGACGAGGTCAGCGCGCGCAATAGCGGCGTCGCGATCGCGATCGACCGTGACCACGAGCCACTGGCCTTCCTTGCCGCTGAAGAGGCGGTAGATCTCCTTCTGCGTGCGAAGCGGCTCGAGCCCGCTCGGTCGGATCGCGACCAGCGTGTCGTTCGACGATGGCCAACCGAGCACCGACACGAACGCGATCGGTGACACGGCCAACGCGATCGCGACGACGGCGCGGCGCGGCGTTGCCGTCCAAGCGAGGACGACGCGCGTCCACGACGCTCGAAGCTGGGGCGGGGGAGCGCCGCGTTCGAGCAGCGCGCCAATTTCGGGCGTGACGAGGAGGATGCCGATCGCCGTGAGCACCTCGCCGGCGCCGCACAGGAGACCAAGCTGGCGAACGGCAGCGAGATCGCTCGCGGCAAGCGACGCGAACGCGAGGCCGGCCGCAATCGCAGCGAGCAGCGTGGGCTTCCACGTCGCACGGCGCGCGAAGGCGGCGGCCTCGGCAGGCGTGAGCCCGCGTCGCCGTCCGTCGAGCAGCGCCGCGTAGACATGAACGCCGGTGTCCACGCCGACGCCGATGACGACCGCTGCGAACGCGGTCGCGATCGCGCTGAGGCCGGAGGGAAAGAGCGCCGCGATGCCGGTTGTCCAGAGCGTGCCGAGCCCGAGCGGCGGAAGCACGGCGAGGAGTGCGCGCATCCTGCGGAACGTCAGAAGAAAAGCGAGGCTCGCGAGGACCGTCGAGAGGACACCGCTCACGATCATGTCGCGGCGAAGCATGTCCGCGGTGGCGACGGCAATGGCGTGGCCGCCGGTCATCCTCGTCGTGACGCCGGGGTGCCGCGAGGACGCAGCTGCCATGGACGCACGCGCGTCGTTCACGAACGCGAGCGCCGCCGCGCCGTCGAACGCGCTGCCTCGAGGCTCGGCAACGACGAGCCGTGCGCGCCCCTCGTCGGCCGTAAAGAGTCCGCCTTGGTTCACCTCGAGGCCCGCGGCGAGCTCGGTGCGCGCCTCCCAGGGGATCATCGCGAGGCGAAGCGGATCGCGCCCGAGCCACTCTTCGACCTCTGTTGCGCCGGGCGCGAGGAGGAGCTCGCGCGTGCCGCGGAGTCGCTCGCGCATGCCGTCGGGGGTGAGCGCGCGATCGAGTCGCGCGCGCGCGCTGGGCCCCGCGTAGCTCCACGCCAGCGTCGGATCGAAGCCACGCGGAAGCGGTGCTTCTTCGAGCACACGAACGACGGTGCCTTTGCCGCGGAGGTCGTCGCCGAGCTCTTTCGTGGCGAGCTCGACCTCGTGCGCGTCGCTGCCGCGGACGAGAACGACCGCGAGGTCGCCGCCGCCGAAAGCGCGCAGATACCGCGTGAGCATCGTTGCTTCACCGTGGTTCGGAAAGAGGTCGGTGAGATCGGACGACAGACGCAGGTGAAAGGAGGACAGCCACGCGCTCAGTACGGTGACGAGCACCAGCACGAGGCGGACGATCTTGGCCCTCTTCATCGCGTCACCGAATCGCCCCGCGCCTTATGCCTGCGACGAGCTCAGCGGCTTCACGCGAATCCGGATCCGCGTGATGCGCCGACGGCTGAGCGTGCTCACGGTGGCGACCGCGTTCGGCGCGAGATCGAGCTTGTCGCCCTTGCGCGGTAGTCGCCCGAGCTTCTCGAGCATGACCGTGCCGACGGGCTCACCGGAGTCGGCCTCGTCGATCTGGACACCGATCGCACGCAGCTCGTCCATGCGTGCGCGCGCGTCGACGTCCCACGCGTTCTCCTCGTCCTTCACCTTGACGACGGTGGGCGGCTCTTCGTCGAACTCGTCGCGGATCTCGCCGACGATCTCTTCGAGCAGATCCTCCATCGTCACGATGCCGCTGGTGCCGCCGTACTCGTCGACGACGACGGCGATGGGCGTCTGCTCGCCTTGCATCGAGCGAAGGACGTCGAGCAAGCCCATGGTCTCGGGCACGAACAGCACGTCGCGTCGCAGCTGCGTGAGGTCGGGGTGCTTCTTGGTCTCCTCGTCGAGGAGAACGTCCTTCGTGTAGAGGTAGCCCGCGACCTCGTCGAGGGACCGCTCCTTCGTGAGGAGGATGCGCGAGAACTGCTGCGCTCGAAGAAACTTCACGCCTTCGGACACGGCGGTCGACACCGGGAGCGACGCGACGTCGACGCGCGGGACCATGGCGTGACGCGCGGTGCGTTGCGAGAAACGAATCACGCGCTCGAGGAGCTCGGCCTTGTCTTTGCCTTTGGGGCTTCGCTTCGTGGTCGCCGCGAGGATGCCGAGAATCTCGTCCTCCGAGAGGGTGCCTTCGCTCGCCGCATCGGCGGAGAGCCCCATGAAGCGGAGCATCACACCCGAGGTCTTCTCGAGGACCCACAGCAGCGGGCGGAAGGCCGTGAACATGAAGCGCAAGGGCCCGGTCGCGGCGAGCGCGACGCTCTCCGAGCGCTGGATGGCAATGAGCTTCGGCACGAGCTCGCCGAAGAGGACGTGACCGAAGGTCAGCAGCGTGAAAGCGACCACGACCGCGACGACGTGCAGGATGCGATCGTTCTTGCCGGCGTGCTCGCCCACGACGATCCAGCGGGAGACGATGCTCTCGATGGCCGGCTCGCCAATCCAGCCGAGACCGAGGCTTGCGAGGGTGACGCCGAGCTGCGTGACCGACAGGTACCTGTCGAGCCGCTCGATGATCTTCTGCATCCCCGCTTGGCGCTTGTGGCCCTTTTTGCGCGCGCGCCCGTGCCCCTGGGTGGCGTGCATCTTCACGAACGCGAACTCCGCCGCCACGAAGAAGCCGTTCAGCAGGATGAACAACGCCGCAAAGATCAGCCCGAGCACGTTTCACGGTCGTACCAGATCTCGACTATCCCCACGAGGGCATCGCCGGTAGAAGTGTCTTCCCCATGCGTGCAAAACCGCAGAAGTTCCTCGCGCTTGCCTCCATTGTCACGCTCGCCGGGGCGGCGTCGTTCCTCGATGCGCACGACGCCAATGCCTGCGGCGCGGCCTACCCAGCCGGCACGTTCGTGCGGCTCTCGCGCGAGCAGACGGTCATCGTCTGGGACAAGGCGAACAAGACCGAGCACTTCATCCGGAAGCCCGTTTTCGAGGGCGATCCCAAGACGTTCGGGTTCTTCGTGCCGACGCCGACGGTCCCGAAGATCGCCAAAGAGGACGACGAGCTCATCGGTCGCGTCGCCGCGCTGGTCCCGTCTCTCGTCGCGGCGGGCAGCAAGGGCCGCGGCGGCATGCCGGGCTCCGCGGCCGCTGCCGCGCCGGCGGTCGAGGTCCTGCAGACTGTGCGTGTCGACGATTACGAGATCGTCACCCTGAAAGCGACCAACGCCGACGTGCTCGGCGAGTGGCTCGCCAAGAACGGCTTCGTGGATCGCCCTTCGCTCCGCCCGTGGGCGCAGCGCTACCTTGCCAAAGGTTGGGTCCTCAACGCGATGAAGTACGCGGGCGCGCCCGCCGGAGCGCACGCCGAGGACGGCCTCGTAGCGACGCCGACCCTGCGCTTTTCCTTTGCGATCGACGCGCCGTTCTACCCGTACACGGAAGCGCCGCCCGAGAAGGCCGACGAGGCCGCGTTCCACACGAAGTACGGCGCGATCGCGAAGGCGACGCACGCGCTCGATGTCTACGTCGTTGGTGACACCGCGGTTGCCCCCTACCAGGGCGCCAAGCTCGCGGGCCCCGCAGTCATGAACGTCGGCGAGGCGACGGCGAACACACTCGTCGAAGCGCTCGGTGAGACGTCGGCTTGGGATTTCGATCCGAAGGCGCGCGCGGGCTGGAAGGTCACGCACCTCCACGAGGAGGTCACCGAGCGCGTCGCCTTCGACGACATCGTCTTCCGCCAACCCGATCCTCGCGCCGACGCGCTCGCCGAGGGCGCGCCACGCGCCAACACCACCTACGCTGCGCCGGATCCAAAGAAGCGCGCTGCGCGGTTCGTGTTCGGGATCGTCTTCCTCGCGCTCCTCACCGCGCTCATCGTCACGGTTCTATCGGAGCGCAACAAGCTCTGACCCGAGCCCGTCTCGTTCTCCGCCAAGCTCAGGGCGCGTCGTCGTGGCGCATGGTGAGCGAGATCTTCGGCACCGCCGCCTCACCGCCGAGCAAGTAGGCGTACCGCGCGTAATTGCCCATCACGCGCACGACGTAGCCGCGCGTCTCGTAGAAGGGGATCTGCTCGACGAACACATCGAGATCCATCCCTGCGGTGCGTGAGGCCCAGCGCGCGACGCTGTCAGGTCCGCCGTTGTAGCCCGCAATCGCGAGCGGAAGCTCGCCGTGAAACTTGTCGTCGAGCTCCTTCAAGTAGCGCGAGCCGAGCAGAATGTTGTGCGGCGGGCTCGTGAGCCAGGCTTGCTCGTGCGGCACGTGCAGCCCTTCGGCAACGACCTTGGCGGTCTCGGGCATGAGCTGCAGCAGACCGACGGCACGTGCGGGCGAGACCACCTCGGGGTCGTAGCCACTCTCTTGCCGCATGACGGCGAAGAGCAGGCCTTGCGGGAGGTGCGTGACGGCCTCCTCGGATTTTACCTGTTCGAGATAAGGTGTAGGGTACACGCACTCCCACGCCCATTGGGTCTTCGCGCTCGGCGGCCCGGTGAGAAGCGCGGCGGGGATCTGCTGCGCTATCTGGTAGCGGCGCTTGGCGCGTCCGAGCATGCCGTACGCAATGCACAGCGCTTCGACCGAGCGCGGTGGTCCGGCAGCGGCCGTCACGATGTTCTCGCGCTCGCGCAGGAAGCTCTCGGCGTCGGCATCGAGGCCCACGCGGTGCAGTACGTCGACCGGCGGAGGCAAGCGCACCACCAGCGGGGCAGGGGCCGAGAGAGCGGTTGGATCGGCGGCCTCGATGAGCGGCGGTAGCGGCGCTTTTTCTTCGGTGAGGCGTGCGCGCGCGACGAGGTCGGGCCACGAGAGCGGCCGTGTGCGCA
>CAXSGV010000508.1:2457-5154 GCA_964236615.1 uncultured Polyangiaceae bacterium | reverse complement strand
GGGCACTGATGGCGCTCGGCATTGCCCTCCTTCCCGTCACCTCGCATGGCGGCCGCCTCGCGACGGGGATCGCCTGCGCGCTGATCCTCGTCTTGCTCGGTCTCCACGCGGTCGCGAAGCGCCGACTCGACTGGAAGAAGCTGCCGGCGCGCACGTCGTTCATCGCGCACGTGGTGCTCGGCGAGCTCTTCGTCGGGCTCGCCTTTGCGCATGGCGGCCTCGCCACGACGTTCTCGATTCGCGCCGACGTGGCGAGCTCGCTCGTCGTTGCGCTCGCCGGCGCGATCCTGCTCGGTGGTCTCGGTGCTGTATTCTACACATTGTTGCCGCCACGCCTGACGCGCATCGAACGCGCCGGCATGCTCCCCGAAGACATGGGCCCACGGGCGCGCGTGCTCGAGGATCGCTTGTTCCGCGAGCTCTCGGGGCGCAGCGAGCTCGTCAAGGCGATCTTCCGGAAGATCCTCCAGCCCTATGCTCGCTCGCCGCTCGCGCCGGTGCTTCTCGTCTTGTCCGGTCGCACGCTGCGCGAAGAGGAGAAGCGCCTCCGGGCGCGCGTCGATCGCGTCCTCCAGGGGCGGTCCGACGATCGTTTGCGAGGTCTCGACGACCTCTTGCGCGTCGCGGTCGAGCGGCACGCGATTCGCGCGCAGCGCGTCCTTTCCGGCATCCTCCGGGGCTGGCTCGCGCCCCACCTCGTCTTCGCGGTGGTCGCCGCGATTCTCATGGTCCTCCACGCCGTCAGCGCGTCGAAATACCGATGAAACCCGACGCAAAGGATCGAGCCAAAGAGGGCGGCGATCTCTTCACGCAGGACAAAGCTGCGACCCCGCTTCGTCGCGCGCGCGCCGCGCTCCGGGCCGTGGCTACGAGCGACGTGACACGATCGCGCGATCTCGCGATCGCGTGCGCGGCCGCCGCGGTGGCTCTCGGCGCTGCGCTATTCCTCGTTCCGTCGCCGCGCCCCGAAGGCCTGCCCGGCCCACTCGCGCGCCCGCACGCCAAGCTCGCGTGCGCCGCCTGCCACGAACGCACACCTCCGGCGTCTCCGGTCAGCCAGTCCAGCGCGACGGCCTCGATCGCGTCGCCCGCGGCCGCCGCGTGCCAGGGATGCCACGGCGCGAACGGGCACGCCTCGACGCGACCGAAGCACCGCGCGCTCGCCCAGGCCGGAGAGCTCGGGTGCACGACGTGCCACGCGGCGCACACGAGGACGCAAGGCATCACCTTCACCGGCGACGGCAAGTTCGTGCGCTGGGGTGAGGGTGAAGCGCAGGAGGGGTCGGGCGCACCCGCGATCGCAAAGGGAACGACGGTGCCGCTCGTGGCAGTCTCCGCGTGCGCGAAGTGCCACGATCCTGCGTCGGCCACCGATCCGATCGCGGCGTGCGTGCGCCGAACGAAGGCGACGGTGCCAGTCGCCGGTGGGGGCACGGTCACGTACGATCACATCGCGAGCGCGTGCCTCGACGAGCACCGCGCCGTCGACGATCCCGCGCTGTTCAGCGGTGGTGCGGCCGCGATCGCGTGCAGAAAGCAGCACGAGCCGGGGCGCTACGCGACGTGGGAGGCTGCGCTCGATGTCGCCGACAAGACGCCATGGGTGTCGACGAAGACGTCGTACCGCGCGCCCTTCGTGTGGCTCGGGGCGCCGGTTTTCGCGGCGTCGCTCGGGCTCATCGTCACGCGGCTCGTGCGCCGTCGCAAGCGCAAGAGCGCCGACAAGCCAAGCGCGGCCGTGCCGCTCGTGCCCGCCGCGCGCGTGCGCCTACCGCAGATCGACACCGGCACCTGCATCGGCTGCTACGCGTGCGTCGACGCATGCCCGTTCGACGTGCTCGAGATCGAGAAATACGTGGCCGTCGTCGCACGCCCAGCCGACTGCTGCGGCGTCATCCTGTGCGAGCAGGTCTGCCCGAACGGCTCGCTCCGGATCACCGAGGGCGAGCCCATCGAGACGCGTCCTCGCGTCGACGAGCATCTCGAGAGCCTCGATGTTCCCGGCCTCTACCTCGCAGGGGATCTCACCGGCCTGCCCTTGATCAAGAACGCCATTCGCCAAGGCGTGAAGGCGATCGATCGCATCGACGAAAAGCTCCCGGCCAAAGAACGCACCAAGCGCGGCAAGGCCCCGGCCGCGGCCGCGAGCCCACGCGATTTCGATCGAGTCGACGTGGTGATCGTCGGGGCGGGCCCCGCCGGAATCAGCGCGTCGCTTCGCGCGCGTGAGCGCGGTCTCAGCTACGTCACGCTCGAACAAGCGACGCTCGCGGCCAGCATCAAGAGCTTCCCGCGGAACAAGCTCGTGTTCGATCAGCCGCTCGATCTTCCCGTCGAAGGCGAGCTATGGCTGAGAGAGGCGAGCAAGGAGGAGCTTCTCGCGCAGTGGACGCGCATCGTCCGCGCGCAGAGGCTCGTCATCCGCGAGGGGACGCGCGTCGTCGAGATCACGCCGTCGACCGACGAGCCGGGCCGCTTCGTCGTGAAGGCAGTTCAGGCCGACACCGGCGACGAGACCACGATCAGCGCCGCGCGGGTCGTCGTCGCGATCGGCCGCAGAGGTACGCCGCGCCGCCTCGACGCCGCGATCGATCCCGCGGCCGAGACGCGCGTGAGCTACGCCCTCGCGGACGCGCGCACCTTCGAGGGCAAGCGCGTCCTCGTCGTCGGGCTAGGTGACTCGGCCATGGAGGCCGC
>CAXSGV010000508.1:1864-2447 GCA_964236615.1 uncultured Polyangiaceae bacterium | reverse complement strand
CGCCATCGCGATCGCACGCCAGAAGGACGCCGAGGTCACGGTCGCTTACCGCGGCGCCGACTTCGCGCGCGGCAAGGCGCGCAACGTCGCCGAGATCAAGGCGCTCGTGCAACGCGGCCGCGTGAAGCTCCTGTTCGACAGCGAGGTCGATCGCGTCGACGAGACCGAGGATGGCGCTGCGATCACGCTCCGCACGAAGCGGGGCAAGGACGAGCTCGCTTGCGACCACGTGCTCGTGCTCGTCGGCGGCGTCCCGAGCGCCGAGCTGTTGCGCCGCTCGGGCGTGCAGGAAGGGGTAATCTCGAAGTCTGCCGCCGAGATCGAACCCAGTCCTGCCGCGTAGGAGCCCCCCATGAGAGTTCAAGCCGTCGCTTTGTGGGCCTTCGTCGGGATGATCGCGTCGAGCGCGGGCGCCATGGCGATCCCCGTCGTCCCGAGCACGGCGACCACCGCGACCGGGAGCTCCGCCATCAAGAGCGACTTCGACGTCAGCGGGTCGGGAACCAAAAGTGGTACCAAGTCGGATATCTCGCATTTTACCGCCGGCCAGACGCTCACAGTCGACGCCCGCCTCGGTCACGAG
>CAXSGV010000508.1:528-1854 GCA_964236615.1 uncultured Polyangiaceae bacterium | reverse complement strand
CCCGCCGGGCCGCGCTCGAACGAGACCTTTCTCTTCGCCTCGGTCGCCGGCTCCGACGGCTCGAGCAACGGGCCCAGCGGCAACGTCGCGCCGCCGCTGAACCTCGCGATCGTCATCGACCGCTCGGGTTCCATGAAGGGCGAGCGCCTCGCACGCGCCATCGAGGCCGCAATTGGCACCATCGAGCGGATGCGCGACGGGGACATGGTGACCGTCGTCACCTTCGACACGGCCGCGCAGATCGTCGTGCCGCCCACGCGAACGAGCTCGTCCACGCGCGGGACGGTCGAGAACGCCATTCGCGGCATCCGCCTCGGCGGCGACACCTGCATCTCGTGTGGCCTCGAAGCCGCGATGACCGAGCTCATGTCGGCCTCGCTCCCCGGCGATCACGTCACGCGCATGATGCTTCTCTCCGACGGCGCAACGAACAACGGCATCAAGGACATTCCGGGGCTTCGCGCGCTCGCTGGTCGCATGCGCGATCGCGGCTGCACCATCTCGACCATCGGCGTCGACGTCGACTTCGACGAGAAGGTCATGGCTGCGATCGCAATCGAGTCGAACGGCCGCCACTACTTCGTCGCCAACGCGAGCGACCTTCCGTCGATCTTCGCCCAGGAGTTCGACAGTCTGCTTTCGTCGGTTGCCCGCGACACGGAGCTCGCCATCGAGCTTGCCCCCGGTGTCGAGGTCGATCAGGTTTTCGATCGCTCGTTCCGGCGCGAGGGCAGCAAGGTGATCGTTCCGTTCGGCACCTTCGCCGCGAAGCAGGAGAAGACCGTCCTCATGAAGCTGCGTGTGCCCGCCGACCACGACGGCGTGCAGCCGGTCGCGAGCTTGAAGCTCGGCTACCGCGATCTCGTGCAGCGCACGAATGGCAGCTGCGAAGGCGATCTCGCCCTCAACATCACGAGCGACGGCAGTGCGCAAAAGGATCTCGATCCGTTCGTCGCGACGCGGCTTCAGCGCAGCCGCACCTCGCAGACGCTCACCGAAGCGAACCTTCTCTTCGAGCAGGGCCGCGCGGGCGAAGCGCGTGAGAAGCTCGCCCGCCAGGAGGAGGAGCTGCGTGCGACGGGCGGCATCACCTCGAGGGCTGCCAAGGCGGCGCCAAAGCGCGCCGGTGGCCGCGCGTTCGACGTCGATCGTGACTTCGAGCGGCAAATCGCTGCGGTTGCGCAGGCTGAGTCGAGCTTCGGCGGCGCTCGCCCGTCAGCATCGGTCGCCACGGGCAGCGCGGGTCCCGGGCTCGCGAACGCTGCACCGGTCGCCGCGTCACCGCCCGCGCCCAGCGCCACACCGCGGCAGGCCACCCGAGGACGG
>CAXSGV010000508.1:0-518 GCA_964236615.1 uncultured Polyangiaceae bacterium | reverse complement strand
CTCGCGCGCGGGGAAGTCGGGCGTCCGCTCGAACCAGCAGAACGCCTCCGACTTCGGCTTGTAAGCCGACTCTTGCTAGGCTCGCGGCGTGTCGCGCGCGCCGCTCCTCCTTCGCCCGGCGCGCCCTGACGCGTCGGGCGTTGTTTATTCGCGGGGGAAGAAGGCGCCGCGCGCGATCGCGTGGTTCGGGTTCTCGTCGTTCTGGGGTCACTTGCGGCACTTGGTCGCATCGGCGATCGCGACCGAGAACATCGACTCGCGGCAGTGGATGATCCCGGACGCACCGGACGAGCTCCTCGCGCGCACGATCGACGTTCTCGTTCCGCGCGGCGCGAAGGCGGGACCCGACGTGAAGACGCTCACGGACGCGCTCGGGCGCGACGTGTGGATCGACTTCGTGGCCGACACTGGCGATGACGTCACCGTGAGTCGCGCCGTCGCGCGCCTCGTCGCCGGTACGTACGAGGTCGACGGCCTCACACTCCCGCGCGGCGACGTGCTCGCCCTCGGCGGGGACC
>CAXSGV010000507.1:0-5156 GCA_964236615.1 uncultured Polyangiaceae bacterium | reverse complement strand
CGTCCTCGACCCACTCGTGCGCGGCAAGGAGCTCGATCGTCTGCGCCAGCTGCTCGCCGCTCTTGGCGAACGCGGCCCGCTTGCCGGACGCATCGACGATGACGCCGGCGCGGCCACCGAGCGTCTTCGAAGCTTCGCTCGCGAGGCGCACGAGCGCGGCATCGGCGGTGGGGATCGTGTCGACCGCGAGCGCGCTACCGCACACGACGGCGTCGGGGAAGAGGTAGCGCGAAGGTGCGCCGGCGCTCTTGGCGTTGACTGCGCGCGCATCGATGCGGCGAACGACCACGCCCGACGCCGCATCGCTGACGTCGTTGCCGCCACCACGCAAGCGAGCGAGCGCATCTTCGATCGTCGGAAGATCGCCGAAGCGTGCGCGGGCGGCCTCGTCGATGGCGCGCGTGAGGGCGAGCGCGCGCTCGGCGGAGTCGGCGTAGACGATGAGGCCATGGTTGCGAAGGAGCACCGCGGCGTCGCTTGCGCCGGCATCGAGGACCTCGCGCACCGCGATCGCGACGCCGCGACCAGGGCGGACGTACGGGATCTGGCGAAGGAGGCCGCCGAGATCGTCGTTCGCCGTGTCGGCGGCGCACGCGTGAAGCAGCGCACCTAGCGCGTGCGTGTGCACGACGAAGCGCGGACCGAGCGCATGGAAATAGGCCTCGAGCGACGGGCGCGGGCGAAACGCGAAGAGCTTGGTATCGAGCGCGCGTCGGACGAGCTCGAGCGGCACCGTGACGTGACCATCGTCGTGCGCCACGTCGATGAGGCGCTTGCCGCTCGCCTTCACCAGCAGCGAGCCATCGTCCGTCTTGACGGAGACATTGCCGCCGGGCCCTTGCACCCAGCGGAGCGCAGCGAGCGCGACGCCGACCTCGCCGAGCGCCGCGCGTGCACGCGCGTGATCCCACGTCGATGAAGCGGTCATGAGACTCCGAGCTCCTGGGCGAGAGCCTCGAGCGTCCCGCCGGTCGCGCCGGGCTCGCTCGAGGCGACATGGAAGAACCGAACACCGAGTGTGCGCGCGGCGGCACCATCCTTGGCGTCGCTATCGCCGACGACGAGGCAGCGCGATGGTGCGGCGGCGAGAGGAACGCCGAGCCGCTCGAGGGCGAGCTCGAAGGCGCGCGTCGCCGGCTTGTCGTCGGGGACCTCTTCGCTCGCGACGAGCGCGTCGACGAGGCCAAACAGGCCGAAGGCCTCGAGCTTTTGCAGCTGCGGATCGAGCGTGAGATCCGTGACGATTGCGACCTTGCCGCCGCGCGCACGGAACCCACGCAGAAGCGGAAGGGCGCCCGGCCGCAGGTTCGCCCCGCCGATGAGCGTCGACCAAAAGAGCCGATCCCACCCGCGAACGTGAACGAGCGCGGATGGACGACCCGCGAGGTGCACGACGTCGGCGAAGTAGAGGAGGCGGGCGTGCGCGCTGCCACGGTGACCGAGACGCGCCTTCACCGCGGCGCGCGAGCGGACGAAGAGCGCGCCTGCGTCGGCCTCGGAGATCTCGAGATCGCGCGCGACGACCGCAAGCGTGGCGGCGCGCGCGAGCTTCTCGGCGGGCACGTAGTCGTAGAGCGTGTCGTCGAGATCGAGGAGAAGCGTGTCGACCGCGGACGTCACGGCGCCTCGCCCGGGAGCGCGGTGCTTCGCAGACGTGCGCTGAGCGCATGGAGGATGACGACCTGCGCGATGCCGCGGCCGCCTGCCTGCCAGCCGAGATCGGGGTGCGCCGTGAGCTCTTCGAGGTTCGGGATCAGCGCGAGCGCGAGGAGCTTCACCGCCGCAAGATCGGCCTCGCCTTTGATGCGAATGCGATCGCGCGTGAGCGCCTCGTCGGGCTCCCACTCGACGCTGAGCGTGGGAACCTGATCGAGCACGTCGAGGAGAGCGAGCGGCTCGAGCGGGCTTGCAAGCTCGACCTCCATCGACACGCCGTTCTCGCCGGCGATGTCCGCCGGGCCATGACGCAAGACGAGGTCGGCGTGCTTGGCTTGCGGGCGGACATATTTCACCGAGTCGGTCATGCGCTGCTCGATCTGCTCGATGACCTTCTCCTTCGTGTAACCGCGCTTGGCGATGTCGCGCGCGACCTTCCAGCTTCGACGGAGCTCTTCTTGGGTGTCGACGAAGATCTTGAGGTGAAACAGCTGGCGCTGCGACGCGAGGTAAAATGGGTGAAGGCCGATGATCGCGACGAAGTCGTTCGGCTTCAGGAGAAGAGCCTCGGTGAAGCGCCCCTTGTCATGATCGTAGTGACGCTTGTGGATGTCACCGCCGCGCCGCAGCGCCGCGAGGCTTTCCATCTGGGCGCTCAGCAGGTTGCCGCGCGGATCGAGGTGCGTGAAGCGGCGCCACATGGCGTGACCGCGCTCCCACTTGTGATCGTCGTCGCCGTTGATGAGGCTGATCGCTTTACCCATGACCGACGAGAGATCGTTGCCAATCGTGTGCTTGCCGGCACCACTGTCACCGCCGATGCCGACCATGAAGCTCTCGTCACGGAAGCTGTAGATCGAGTTGGAGCGGACACCCTTGCGGTACATCTCGAACGCGGTGAGCGCCGTCGTCGAGAAGAGAGCGGTCCAGGCGATGCTGGCCGCGTGGCCGCCGACGAGCCAGGGCGCGGCCGCGGCCAATTGCGCGCCTGCGGTGATGCCGAATCCCTTGCCGAGCGTGGGGTCGAAGGCCTCGAGAAAGACGACCGGGTTCTCGACGAAAAAGAAGAACAGGTACGCGCCGGACAACGCGATGAGGGCGAAGCGCCCCGTGCGGGTGAAGCGCGCGCCGAGGTACGCGACGAAGGGGATCGACCAAATGAACCAGCCCGGTTGCGGCGGCACGAGCGCGACGAGCACGACGTAGAGCGCGCCGATGAACATGAGCGTGAGCTCGCGATTGAGCTTTCGGTAGCTGAGAAAGCGGAGCAGCGCGACGAGCAAGGCCGCGGGCGCCGCGTACACGTTGAGCCCCGTCGTGCCGTAGGGAATCACGACCGACCACAGCTTCCGTGACTCCGAGCTCCCGAGCACCATCGTGCGGAAGGCAGGCCACGTCAGCGGCAACGCGTAGAGCAGCAGCGTCGAGGCGGCAGCCGCGAGCGCGAACGAGACCCACGCGGTCCGCGGGCGCCGCGATCGGTAGAGGAAGACGAGCACGAACGGGAACGCGACCATGAGGTGCGCCTTCGTCGCGAGCGCGAAGCCGAAGACGAGCCCACCGGCGAGCGCGCGCCGCGTGAACACGAGGTAGAGCGCGACGCAGAGAAGCGCGGTCGGAATGATGTCGAGCTGACCGTGGACGTAGGTCGCGTAGAGCACGATCGGGTTGAGCCAATACGCGAGCACGACGTCGCGCGAGTGCATGCGCAGCCAGCGCATCAAGAGCAGACAGATCGCGACGTCCGACAAGAGACAAGGAACGCGAAGCAGGAAGATGCCGAGGTGCCCTGCCGGATCGAACGACGTGAAAAGCGCCGGGATCCACGACACCGAAAGGAACAGCAGCATCCCCGGCCCATAAGGGAACGCGAGCGGCTCGCCGTTCGCGAGCGCGTGCTCCCACGGGTTGCCGAAGTGGCCGTGCACGAAGTCGTAGACGAACGGGGCGAACCATCGCGTCGCGAAGTGCGAAGCGAAGAGGAACGCCGCGAGCGTCTTGATGGTGAGACCGACCCAGAAGAGGCGGCTCTTGATGAGCATCCGCCACTCGTGGCCGAATCCCTCGGTGAGAAGCTCGGCGCTGGCGGCAGGCGCGTCGGCAGGAACGGCTGCAGGCTCTGGCTTCGGCTCCGGGTCTGGCTTTGGCTCGGCGACTGCGGTCACGGGGCTAACCGACCGACCAGAGATCAGGCCGCTTGGAGCACACGGCGTGGAACGGTCGATCGGCGACGAGCGCTTGCTCGCGCGCGATGGCCTCGACCCCGCGACCTTGAAGCTCGGGGCTGACGAGGCATAGGCGGAAGTCTTTCGCGAGCTGCTCCCAGTCCGCCGCAGTGCCCGGCCAGGTCTCGAAGCAATCGACCCACACCCAGCGCGCGCGATCCTTCCATGCGACGACGCCGGCGAGCGGCTCCCACTCCGACCAGCGCACCGCAATGCGTGTCTCGCCTGCGCGCACGAGCTTGACCGCCGCTGGCACCGACAGGTCGAGGAAGAAAAACTCTTCGATGGCGTGCTTCGCGGCAAGCTCGAGGACGCGCGCTTCGATGCCCTCGGTCTTCACGTTGAAGATGCAGGGTCGCTTGCCGATGAGCGGGAAGAACTCTTCGATGCGCGGACCCCTCGTGAAAGGATCGTGCGTGACGATCACGTCGTCGCCCTCGGAGCGGAGATCGAACTCGATCCCCTGATCGGCCGGTGTCTCCTCGAGCTGCGCGATCGTGTTCACGCGGTGCCGAAAGAGGGTGATCGAGGTCGGCTTCATCAAGAGCTCGGTGGGATTCCCGGTCGACGTATAGCAGAGCATGACGCGCTCTGGGCCTCAGTAGCTTTGCGTAGCGCGTGTTCCTGTGGCGCTGGGTCAACCGGCAAGGTATGACGCGCTCATCGAAGCGAACCGCTGGAAATCGGCTGCACTCGACGTCGTCCTTGGAGCCGTCGGTCTCGCGTTCGGGTGGGCTTCCTTCCTCTACCCCTTCGGGCGCGACCAGGGCCTCTACTACTACGTCGCACGTGAGTGGGTCCTTCGCGGCGCCATCCCTTACCGGGACGTTCTCGATCACAAGCCGCCCGGCATCTACCTGATCTACGGTCTCGCGGTTCGCCTCTTCGGCGAAAATTTCTGGGGGATTCGCGTCTTCGACTTCCTCTGTGTCGCACTCGTCGGTGTCGTCAGCGCAGCGATTGCCACCCCGCGCGGGCGCGTGATCGTTCCCGGGCTGCGCGGCGCATCCATTGTCGTCATCGCGGTCCTCTATTACGGCGTCCTCGACTACTGGAACACGATCCAGAGCGAGCTCTGGTACTCGATGTTCGGCCTCGCCGCCGTGTGGGCCGCAACGCGCATCGAACGCACCGCGCGGGCGGAGCTCGTGGCGGGCGTCCTGTCCGGCGCGGCCATGCTCATCAAGCCGCCGGCGATCTGGTTTGTGCTCATCGCGGTCGCGCTCCTCGTCGAGCGCATCCTCACCACGAAGGAAGAGCGACCGCGTCGACTCG
>CAXSGV010000506.1:0-5191 GCA_964236615.1 uncultured Polyangiaceae bacterium | reverse complement strand
CGCGTGCCGGTGGAGAGCATGCTGGGCCAACTCATCCGCATCACCAAGGGCGCAGACGACGAGGTCAACCCCGACAAGGCGCGCCAGGGCGCCGAACGCGGGGGCGCCGCCGCGGCCGCATACCGGCATTGCGACGTGACGCGCGAGGACGATCTGGCCGATGCCGCCCGCTGGCTCACGAGCGAGTGGGGTGGCGTCGACGTCGTCATCAACAACGCAGGCGTGGCACAAGCCGGGGCGATCGACGAGGTCTCGCTCGAAGACTGGATGTGGATCGTCGACGTGAACCTGCTCGGCGTGGTGCGCGGGTGCAAGGTGTTCACGCCCCTCTTCAAACGCCAGAAAAGTGGCCACTTCGTGAACATCGCGTCGATGGCTGGCTTGCTCGATGTCCCGATGATGAGCAGCTACAACGCGACCAAGGCGGCGGTCGTCTCGCTCTCCGAGACACTCCAGAACGAGCTCGCCCCCGATGGGATCCACGTCACGCTCGTGTGTCCTTCGTTCTTCAAAACGAACCTCGACGAGTCGATGCGGACGCCCGACCCGCACCTCCACACCACGATGAAGCGCTTGCTCGAGCGCTCCGCCATCACCGCGAGCGACGTGGCCGACGACGTGTTCGTCGCCGTCGAGAAGAAGGAGTTCTACGTGCTGCCGCACCGCGAAGGCCAGGTCGCGTGGCTGATGAAGCGCGTCTTGCCGCGCGGACTCTACAGCCGCGCCATCCAGCGGCAGACGCGCGGCTTTCTGAAAAAGCGCGAGGCCTGAGGCCCGCGCCCGAGAGACTTCAACGCGGCCAGAGCCCTACGGAGCCACCGACCCAGGTGAGGTTCTTGTTGTAGTCGACGCCCAGCATCTTCCCGCGCGAGAGCCGCACGAGGTAGATGAGCGGCACGAGCTTCGACTCGTGCGCCGGGCGCATGAGCATGACGCGAACCTCGGCCTTCACGCCCTCGCCGGTCGGCATCGTAATCGCCGGCGCGTACTCGATTTTTTCCTGTAGCACCCAGCGGTCGCGCTGTTGAGAAGGCACGCTCGCGATCGCCTCCGGCGTGACGTCGACGACGACTCCGGAGCCGGCGAACGAGAAGAGCGGCTTCAGCACGAAGCCCGAGAGATCGGAGGGGAGCTCATCGAGCTTCACGTCGGAGAGAAAGCGCGCGCGTGGCACAGAGTGGTGTGTGAGGAACGGCAGCGAGTACTTCGACCAAGTCCAGTACCAGTTCGGGTGCGCGCACCACGTGACGTCGAGCTCGTCGTTCCACAAGAACGGTGGCTTCACGTTCTTCGTCTCGAGCTCGTCGAAGACCATGCGGTTGTAAATTCGCTCGACCGGAACGCGGCGGCCGTCCTTCATCCGAAAGAGCTTCCTACCCTCTTTGATGAGCTTGGTGACGCACACGCTGTCGACGTCGAAGAGCAGCTTGGTCGCGACGAAGTCGGGCCACGTCTTCTGCTTCTCGGGCTCGAGGTCGACGAGCACGACGTGCTCGGGATCGAAGTCACTCACGATCGTGCGCCGCATGAGATCGACGGCCTGATCGCGCGTGTGGCTCACGAAGCAGGTCCACGGGATGTCGAGACCGGGGACCCCTTGGAGCACTTCGTTCCAAGCGTCGGCCATGAGGGTCTCGAGCGCATAGAGCGATGGGAAACCCTGGAGCTCGACGACCTTGCCTTCGAGCTTGCCGTCTTTACCCGGGCACAGGGCGAAGTCGACCTGAACGCAGTGCGGCAGCTTGTCCATGCCCTGCACGTCGTAATGCACCGGAACGACGCGCTTCATCGCAGCAAGCGCGCTGGGCTCCGAGAGCTCATCGACGATCTCGGTCGCGTTCTTTGCGAGCTGGGCGACGAGCTCCTTCGTGAAGAAGAGCGGAGTCTCCGCTACGCGAAATGGGAACGCGCCGACCGTGCCCTCGAGCTTGGTGATGAAACGCTGGAACAGCGCCTCGTCGTACGCGCCGTTGAAGGCCTTGCGTTTGGCGCTGTCCATCTCAGTTCGCCGGAAGGTTGACGGCGGGAAGGACGGCGGCGAAATCGTCCTTGAAGCGCGCGGTGTAGCTCGTGACGAGCTCGCGCGCGCGGGGCGCGTCGGGCGCGCGAACGACGAGACCGACGTGGTTCTTGTCGGTCGCGCGGTAAAAGACCTCGGGGTCGGAGTACGCGGACGTGTCGGGGCGCTCCTGACGAGCAAGCGTGATCGCGAGCCCGCCGTAGTCTTTGCGGAACGTGGGGACGCGGTAGGCCTCGCGCTGAACCTCGATGGAGGCCCACTCCTCCCAGAGGTTGATGCCCGTCGAGGCTTCGACCATCTCGGCAATGTGAGCGCCGCCGACGCGCGCACCGCACTCGAGGAAGTAGAACTTGCCGTCGTTCGGACCGCCGCGCGCGCGAATGAACTCGACGTGCGCGGCGCTGCGATCGAGCTGGAAGCCCGCGAGCAGCTTGGCGTTCATGTCCTTCAACGCGAGATCGTCGGGGCTACCGCGCTCGATGGTCGTGCTCGTGAAGACGCCGCCACCGTGCGCGACATCGAACGGCGGCGCGCCGCAGCGATGGGTCTCGCAGAAGAGGATTTTGCCATCGTAAAGGAGCGAGTCGACGTGGCAGACGTCCCCGGGAGTGAACGCCTCGAGGAGGTGAAACGACGCCTCGTCGCCTTGCTCCTCGACGAGCTTCCAGAGCTGCTCCTTGCTGGTCACCTTGACGATGCCGCTCGCGCCCGCGCCCGAGCGCGGCTTGTACATCCACGGCGGCGGCACGCGCTCGATGAACGCGGCGATGTCGTCGTGGTTGCAGACGTGAACGAAGTCGGGGACGAGGAGGCCTAGCTCCTTCGCCCGCACGCGCATCGCGAGCTTGTCGCGGAAGTAGCGGGCGACGCTGTCGTTCATGCCGGGCACGCGGAGGTGCTCGCGAAGCGCGGCGGCGGTCTCGACGTCGAAGTCGTCCATCGGAACGATGCGATCGAAGTGAACGTGACGCGCCAGGTAGCTGACGGTGCGGACCGTCTCTTCGATCGTCGACGCGCCCTTCTGCGCCCAGACGTCCTTGAGGATCTCGCGCGGCCAGGCGTCGTGCAGCAGCTTCTCGACGGTGAGAAGGTAAACGTTGGCGCCAAGTGAAGCCGCACGCCGCATGAAGCGCTCGCCTTTGAGGTAAGTCGCGATGACGAGGATGTTCTCGGCCATGTTCTCTTTGCTCTTGTCGAGCTGTTTCTAGAGCACCGCGTCGGTGCCGTGGAAGTTGTCGTAGAACTCGAAGGGTATCGTTTCTCCAGCCACGATGGTGAACTCCGGGCGGCCGAGCCAACCTTGAAGGAGCGCGAGCTGAAGCTCATCGCCACGCCAGGTGAGCGCGGAGACCTGGCGGCGCTCGTGGGCTTTCATCGTGAGCACGCGGTGCTGGTGGCCGCGGCGTACCTCGATGACGACCTCGGCTTCGAGCGCCGCCAGCCACTTGAAGCCCTTCAACGTGAAGGTGAAGCCGTTCATGCGGACGATCTCGTCGTCCGGCGCGAGGCCCGCTTTGCCGGCAGGGCTGTCGTCGAGGACGTTCGCGACCTTCGGCCCCTTGTTGTCTTTGAGGACGATCCCGAGCTGCCGCACGGGCGAGCTCACGAGCTCGAACCCGAGCCGCTCGAGACACGTCGGCGTGCTCAGACCGCCGGGCTGCGTGACCTCGCGCTCGAGGAGCTCCTTCATCGCGGGCACGCGCTCCCCGAAAAAGCGGATCACGTCGGCCGTCGTGTAGCCGTGCTTCTCGCCGATGAACGCCTCGTAGAAGGCACGGAATTCCGCGTCGAGCGACGACGGCGGCGTGCTCGTGCGAAGGATCGCGTCCATGTCGAACGCGACCAGGAGCCCCTTCGAGTAGTAGTCGATCGTCGTGTTGACGCTGCCCGGGTAGAGGTTGTGGTTGAGGAAAGTCGCGAGCGACGAGTCGGTGAGGCTCGTGCGGCCGTACGCCGGCTGCTCGGTGACCGCGCGGTAGTAGCGCCCGATGTTCGAGAAGAAGCGACCGACGGAGAGCGCGTGACCTCGGACCGCGAGCAAGAACTCGTAGTAGCGCGTCAGGCCTTCGGCGACCCACAATCCCTCGGTAAAGCTGCCGCGGATCGGATCGATATCGTCGAGCCCGCGCGGCTTCAAGCGGCACACGTTCCACGCGTGCACGAGCTCGTGACCGCTCACGCGTATGCATGAGAGGCGCTCCTCGGGATCGATGAACACGTTCTCGCCGAGACCAATCATCGTCGCGTTGGCGTGCTCGAGGCCCCAGTGAAAGCGCGGATCGCACGCGAAGATGAACGTGTAGTCCTCGAATGGAAACGATCCGAAGACGTCGTAGCAGCGCTCGGTGACGGCCATCACGCCGTCGAGGAGCCCGCCAACCTCGTCCTCGAAGCCGACTGCCTTCGACAGGAAGACATGGTGGAACGTCGTGCCGTGGCACACGCGCACGTGCTTCTCGAGCTTCTTCGCGAGGACGACGGGCGTGTCGAGAAGGAGACGCCAGGTCGCGTACTCCCACGTGCCTTCGCCAAGCGACGTGGCGCCCGACGGATGGTGCATCTCCCAACCTTCGGGGAGCTCGTAAGTCACGCGGCACGAAGCATCGAGGATGCGGCCGCCAGAGGCGCGTGCGAGGTAGCGCGTCGCGAGGAGAACCGCGAAGTCGCCATCGACGAGGCCGGCGAGCTCGCCCCACGCCGGATCGGTCGCGCTCACGACGAACTTCACGAGCACCTCGGTGCTGCCGCAGCGCTCGCCGTCACCGACGCGAAAGCCCGTCCACTCGTGACGACGGACCGCGATCGGCGCGCCGCTCTTGGTGTCGAACGCGCGCACCGAAAAGATGTCGCGACCGTATTTCATGAAGCCGTAGGCTCCGGGCACCCAGCTCGGGCACGCGAGATCCAGCTCGGCGTCGGGATCGACGTCATCCAAGGTGAGCTCGACCTCGAGCTCGCGCTCGGCCGGGAGCACGCGGACTCGGTAGGACTGCATCGTCAGGCGCGCTTCGCCTTCGAGGACCACCTCGCCGTCACCAGGGGCGGTGTCGGCCTGACCACGGTGGCCTACCTCTCCGTGGCGCCCGAGGGTCGCACGCACGCCGAGGTGGTGGTGATCGGGCGCGACACCGCCGCCGGTCTGGCCCGGCTGGCCGACGCCGTGCACGAGAC
>CAXSGV010000505.1:4350-5211 GCA_964236615.1 uncultured Polyangiaceae bacterium | reverse complement strand
TGCTGCGCTCGACGCGCTCCTCCGCCTTGCCGGTCCCGACAACGCCGCCGAGCCGCTGCGCACCGGATACGAGCGTGGCTCGCCGCGACTTCGAGGCGAGGTGCTCGTGCGCATCGCTCTCGCGACCGCGACGGTTACCAGCTCGGGCAGCGCCTGGTGGAAGGCCGTCGGTCCCATCGTCGCGCGCGCTCTCGACGACGCCGACGCCGAGGTTCGCCGCCTCGCGTTTGCCACGAAGGTCCTCCAGCGCGCGGCTCTCGCTCAGCTCCTGGAAGCCCGTGAGGCCGAGGCCAACACGCAAGCCGAAGGTGAGAAGACCCCCGCCGACGAAGACTTCACGCGCGCCGTCGTCGACATCGCACGTCGCGTCGCGATGCTCACGCGCGCCACGCCCGCCGACGCCGCTCCGACCGACGACGAGGTGAAGTCGGCGCGCAGCAAGCTGTTCGGGGCACCAGTTGCCGCGATCGCGCGCGGCGCGCTCAACGCAGCGGGACGATCGGGCAGCCTCGACGAGCAAAACCTCGAGCCACTTCTGACCGCGATGGCGTGCCGCGATCCCGAGACTGCGCTCCGTGGGTCGCGCGGTCTTGCGCGTCTCGGCGACGCACGCGCTCTCGGCGCGTTGCTCCAGCTCTCTCGCCACCCGGAAGCGCAGCTCCGTCGCCAGGCCGCCACCGCTCTCCGCGAGCTCGCCGATCCGCGCGCGCAGAAGCGCCTCGTGTGGATGCTCGACGACACCGATCCCGCGGTGCGGTCGAGCGCGCTCATCGCGCTCACCTCGCTCGACCAACAAGGCGGGGGATCGCCTCTCACGACCGCGGGCGCAGCGCTTCGCTCCTCCTACGAAGAGATTCGTCT
>CAXSGV010000505.1:0-4340 GCA_964236615.1 uncultured Polyangiaceae bacterium | reverse complement strand
TTCAGGGTCTGCACGTCCTCGTGAAGCTCGGCGCCGCCGGCGACCGCAGCCCCGAAGCACTCACGCTGCTCGGCGACGCGATCGAGGACGAAGCTACGAAGGTTCGCGGCGAAGCGTTCCGCACCCTCTGGTCGTGGCACGGCGGCGAGAGCGGGCATCCGGAAATTGCGCTCGATCGCGCTCTGTCGGCGCGGTTCCCCGACGTTCGCCGCACCGCCGTTGCCGAGCTTGCCGCGCTCGCACCGACCACGCCATGGGCGATGGAGCGCCTCGAGAAGACGATCGGTGATCGCGAGGTCACGGTCGCGCAAGCCGCTTACGAAGCCGCCGTGAAGCTGCGCGGAAAGTTCACCGCCGGCCCGCACCTCCTCGCGATGGCCTCGGTCCACGCCCCGCTCCGCACGATCGGTGCGCGCGGTCTCGTCGATCGCCGACCCGACGACAAGGGCAGCATGCCCCCGCCGCCGCCAGTCGACGTCATCGAAGGCGCACGCAGCCCGCTGATGAAGCTGATGCAGGACGAAGACGCCGGCGTTCGTGTCGCGGCGATCGATGCGCTCTACATGCTCATCACGAAGGAAAACGGCCCGCTCATCGCCGGTCTCCAGTCGAGCTTCCTCGATCTCCGCGTGCGCGCCGCCGAGCTCCTCGCGGCGCGTCGCGATGATCAGCTGATCAACCCGATGAAGGGGCTGCTCGCCGACAAGGATCTCTTCCGCACGATGCCGCTGGAGGTCTTGCGGCCTCTCCGCCTTCGCGCCGCGGCCGCGCTCGCGACCCTCGGGTCACCGCGCACGATGAAGTACTTCGCGACCGACCTCTTGAAGGACGAGTACCCCGACGTTCGCGAGCAAGCCGCCCGCGGCATGGCCACGGCCTGCGCGCCCGGCGAAGAGGGCTACCTCCTCGACGCGATGGGCCACGCCGATCTCCCCGTTCGCTCGTGGGTCGCCGAAGGTCTCGCACGTCGCGGCGATGCGCGCGCGCTCCCCGTTCTCACGGGCACACTTCGCCACGAGCATGCGCCCATCCGCATTGGCGCTATTCTCTCTTTCGCGGCGCTCGGTCCCGAAGGCTACGCAGGCATGCTGCAGGGGCTCGAGGATCCATCGAAGGAGATCGAAGAGATCGTCTTCGCGATCATCCTCGCCCGCGATTTGCGCGCGTTCCGCAAGAACGAGCCGCCGGATCTCCTCACCAGCGCGCTCTCGGCGCTTCGGCCCGAGGTTCGCTTCGTCGCTGCGCGTGCCATCGAGCTTCGGATCGATCCCGAGGCTTACCTCGCCCACGTCGTCGACGTGTACATGCCGCCGAAGCCCGAGAAGGTCGCAGAGATGAAGGACTGGCCGAGCGAGGAGATGCGCGCGCGCCTCCTCGTCGGACTCGCCGAGGCCTTGTCGAGCGACATCCCCGAGCAGCGCTACGCGGCCGCGCAGGTGCTTCGTCTTCGCTACAAGCCGCTCGACTACTTCCGTGAAGCGCAGCGTGCGACGCAGCTCCGCGGGACGACCTCACCGTGGACGCCCGACACGCAGCCGCGTGGCCCTGCTGCCACCGACGTCACCGCGCAAAAGGGTTGGCTTCGTCGTCTGTTCTCCGGGCGCCCCGAAGGCCGCCCGAGCGACATGCCCCCGGGCGGTAGCGGCAGCACGAGCCGCGTCCCCGAGGACGAGCAGAAGCGACTCCGCTCGCTCGCGTTCGGCGCCTACGTGGGACTCCTGCGCCAGGCGCAGACCGGCGAAGACGAAGGCTTCCGCGTGCGTCGCGAGGCCATCGAGCGCATCGTCGAGCTCGCATCGAATGGCTTCGCGAGCCTCACCGCATCGATCCCGACCCTCGTGCGCGCGCTCGACGACAGCCACCACCTCGTGCGCCGGGCCGCGCTCGCCGGTCTCAAGACGCTCTTCCCCAAGGACCCCAACGAGCCCCTCGCGCTCGCGCTCCTCGCCACCTCGGGCGACATCGCACGCGCCGCGCTCGACGAGCTCGCGGGTCGGGGCGACAGCGCGCGGCCTCGCATCGTGGTCGCGCTCAACTCACCCATCGCCGAGGTGCGACGGTACGCATTCGAGCTCCTCGAGCGCTCGAGTCCGAAGGGCAGCCTCGAGCCTCTCCTCGCCGCACTCGGCAGCGATCACGCCGACCTCCGCATCGGCGTCATCGAGCGCCTCGCGAGCTCCAACGATCCTCGCGTCGCCGCCGCGCTCGGCCGCGCGATGGAGAGTGAGCATGAAGACCTCCGCCTCCGCGCCGCGGAGCTTCTCGCGACGCGCAAGGACGACCGCGCTGTCGACGTCCTCGCGAACTTCCTTCGCGCCGACGAAGATGCGAACGTCGTCCGCGCGCGCGACGCGCTCGTTCGCCTCGGCAGCCCACGCGCCGTCGCCGCGCTCGCGGCGCGCATGGAAGAGGTCGAAGGGCCCACGCGCGCCGCGCTCGTTCGCGCGATGTCGCGCCTCGGTGCGCTCGCGCGTGCCTCGACGCCCGGCACCACCGCCGCGCTCGAAGCTCTCGCGGCGCGCTTCGACGATGAGTCCACCGAGGTTCGCAACGCAGCCTTCGACGCCGCGCTCGACATCGTCGGCAAGGGTCGCCAGAAGCGCCTCGAGTCGATGGACGCTCAACTCGGCATGGTGACCCTCGCCGAGGCGGCCGCGCGCTCGAAAGATCCAGTGCTCCGCCTCGCCGCCGTCAACGAGCTCGAGATCGTTCTCCCCGAGCACGACGCCGCGATCGCAGTCGTCAGCGCCGAGAACGAAGCGCGCGTGAATTCGCTTCTCACGAAGCTGTTTTCCGATCGCGACGTCGCAGTGCGCTCTGCTGCCGTCGACAAGTACAAGCAGCGCGTCGTCGACAAGGCCGCTCCTGTCGCCCCGCTCGAGATGGTGCTCCGCGCCGGCGCACGCGAGCTCATGTTGCCGGCCGCCGAGGCCGTCGCCTTCCGCGGCCTTCCCGACGGCGTTGCGGCGCTGCGTCCCCTGCTCCTCTATGTGCGCGCCGGTGAAGGCGTCGAGCGCGAGCGCGCGCTGCTCGCTCTCGGCACGCTCGGCGACCCGCGTGGGCTCCCCGAGATCGAGGTCATCGCTGCCGGCGGCACCAAGGAAGCGCCCGCCGACATTCCGATGCAGGCTGCCGCCGTCGAGGCCCTCGGTCGCATTGCGCCGAAGCTCACCGACGAAGAGGCACGGCGCCGCGCCACCGACCGCGTCGAGCAGAGCATCGATTCGCGTGAAGCGACGATCGCCATCGCGGCGGTGCGGGGGCTACGCCTCATCGGCGGCGAGCGCGCGCGCGTCCTTCTCGAAGGCGTTCTCATCGACGAACGCGCAACGCACTCGGTTCGTCTCATCGCCGCCTACGAGCTCGGCAAGCTGGGTGATCGCGCGGCCGAGCAAGCGCTCGCGCGCACGCTCGACGTCTACCAAGCGGACTTGCGGCTCGCCGCGCGACGAGCGCTCGACGCTCTCTTCCCGACCGAGCGCACGCGCGTCGAGTTCCTCGCCGTCGGCAGCCAGCACACGGACGTCGCCGAGCCGGCGGCCACCTACCTCGCGAAGGAAGGCGATCCTGCGTTGCTCGTCCCGCGCCTCGCGACGCTCAAAGACAAGTCGCTTCGTGAGCTCCTTCGCTACGGTCTCAGTCGTCGGCCCGAGCTTCCGGTCTCGGCGGTCGCCGCTCTTCTCGCGGTCGACACGGCGCGCGCCGGCTCGAACGCCGCCTGGCTCCTCGGCGCCTGGCTCGCCAATCACGACCGCGCGAAGAAGCTCGTGACGAAGCTCCGCGAGGGCGATGCGAGCGTGCAACCACGTGAGCTCGGCTCGGGCGATCGCGCCACGCTCACCACCGCGTTGCTCGCCGCGGAGCGTCGCGGACGCGCGCGCTGGCTCGAAAAGCGCGGCGACGAGCGTATCGAGGAAGCGGGCACGTGGCGCCGCTTGGTGTGGGCGCTCTCGCGCGTCGGATCCCCGAACATCGCGATCGCATTGCGCACTCTTCTCGGCGAGACCGACGCACCCGCTCCCGTCCGCGCCGAAGCCGCGCGTGGTCTCGGCGCCCTCGGACGAGAAGCCGCGGCCCACACCGACGCGCTCGTGCTCGCGATGTCGTCGACCGATCTCGAGCTCCGCGAGTCCGCCGCGGCCGCGCTCGTGTCGATCGAGCCTGCGCGCGCCGCGCAAGCGGTGGTCACGGTGCGCCCGTTCGATCCGATCGCGTTCGGCCCGCAGCTCCGCATCTTCACGCCCACGCCCGAAGCCATGAACAGCTCCGAAGGCCGGCGCCTCGGTCTGGCGTCGATCCTCGCCATTGCCGACAAGGGCACGCGACCCGCGATCTCCGGT
>CAXSGV010000504.1:3436-5232 GCA_964236615.1 uncultured Polyangiaceae bacterium | reverse complement strand
GCCTACGCCGTTTCGACCCCGGTCGTCGTCTTTCATCCGGGCGAGGTAGCGCTCTCCATGGGGGCGAGCGGCGAGCGACGGCGTCTCCTCGATCGCATCGGGCTCTACATGAACCCGTCGTCGTTGGCGGAGCTCGACGCGTACACACGCGCGCTTCGTGAGCGGCAACGTGCGCTCGAAGTGCGTGGGCCCCACGCGACCGATCTCCCCGACTGGGAGGAGCTAATCGCGCGTCACGGGCTAGCAGTCACCGCTGCGCGGCAGCGAGCGGCCGACGAGCTGTCGGTGGCGGCCGTGGCTTGCTTCGCGCGCATCGCCGCGCCGGGGTTGACGCTCACGGCCTCGTACGCCTCCAACGCCCCGCCCGACGCGTCTTCGTACCGCGATGCGCTCGCCTCTTGGCGCCCCAAGGATGCCCGTCGCAACAGCGCCACCATCGGGCCGCACCGCGACGACCTGACGCTGGCCATCGACGGTCACCGTGTCCGAGGGGTGGCCTCGCAAGGGCAACACCGCGCCGTGGTCCTGGCGCTCAAGGCCGCCGAGATCGAGGTCATTGCTCGCGCGCGTGGCGTGCGCCCTGTCCTTTTGCTGGACGACGTGTCGAGCGAGCTCGATCGATCGCGGACCGCGGCGTTGTTCGCCTTTTTGAGCGAGCAGCGTGGTCAAGTTTTCCTCACAACGACGCGCCCTGAGCTGATTGAAACAGGCGGCCTGGGCAACGCAGCCGATCGCGTGGATTTCAGCGTCAAAAGCGGCCGCATTTTCGCGACGGGTTGAGCGCCGCTGGTGGCGGGGCAAATCCGTGGAAAAGCACGCGAATCGGACGGCTTCTCACCTGGCTCTGAACGCGTGTTTGGGGTATACTCCTCGCCCTTCGCCGCAACGGGAAAGAACAAACGCCGTACCGCGTGTTGTTCGTCTTTCCTGGGATGTTTCATCCCTCCGAGAAACGCGCGAATCAAACGTAGGAATCAAACCGAGCAATGACGCAAGTTCCGCCCGAAGCACCCGTTCCCTCTGTCGCCGGTCCGCTCTCCAGCAACCCGAGCACGCCGCCCGCGTCGGATTATGGCAGCGACAACATCACCGTCCTCGAAGGCCTCGAGGCCGTGCGCAAGCGTCCGGGCATGTACATCGGCGACGTGCACGACGGCTCCGGCCTCCACCACCTCGTCTGGGAGGTCGTCGACAACTCGGTCGACGAGCATCTCGGCGGCTTCTGTTCGAAGATGGACGTCACCATCCACTTCGACGGCAGTCTCACGGTCGAGGACAACGGCCGCGGCATTCCCACGGGCATGCACTCGAAGGGCGTCAGCGCGGCCGAGGTCGTGATGACGGTCCTCCACGCTGGGGGCAAGTTCGATCACTCCAGCTACAAGGTCTCCGCCGGTCTCCACGGCGTCGGCGTCAGCGCCGTCAACGCGGTCAGCGAGTGGCTCAAGCTCGAGATCAAACGCGAAGGCCACGTGCACCTTCAGGAGTACCGACGCGGCGCGCCCGTCACTCCGCTCAAGGTCATCGGCGACACCGAGCGCACCGGCACGAAGATCACCTTCAAGCCCGACCACGAGATCTTCACGCAGGTCGAGATTCAGTACGACATGCTCGCTAGCCGTCTGCGCGAGCTCTCGTTCCTGAACGCGGGCTTCGTCATCACGTTGAAGGACGAGCGCGGTGAGGTCGCCGGCGATCCGTCCAAGCCGCGTTTCATCGTCGATCCGCTCGACGGGACCAGCAACTTCCTCCACGGCATCCCGCACTTTGCGGTCTCGATCGCGGTCGAGGAGCCG
>CAXSGV010000504.1:0-3426 GCA_964236615.1 uncultured Polyangiaceae bacterium | reverse complement strand
TGAGGTCGCCGGCGGTCCCGAAACTGTGCGCCGTCAGGATGTCTTCGAGTTCAAGGGCGGCATCCGCGAGTTCGTCGAGCTGCTCAACAAGACGAAAGAGCCCGTCCACGATCAGGTCGTCTACATCCTCGCCGAGAACACGCCACCCGAGGGGCAGCACCCGATCGTCATCGAGGTCGCGCTGCAGTGGAACAGCTCCTACGCGGAGCAGATTTTTCCCTACACGAACAACGTCCACAACAAGGACGGCGGCTCCCACCTCACGGGCCTGCGCTCGGCGCTCACGCGCGTGTTCAACCAGTACGGCGCCGCGCAGAACCTGTTCAAAGAGGTGAAGAGCGGGCTCACAGGCGAGGACATTCGCGAAGGGCTCACCGCGGTCATCAGCGTGAAGCACCCGGATCCCTCGTTCGACTCGCAGACGAAGTCGAAGCTCGTGTCGAGCGAGGTGAAGGGCATCGTCGAGACCGTCATCGTCGACAAGCTCGGTCAGTTCTTCGAAGAGAACCCGCAGACCGCGCGCAAGATCATGGAAAAGGCGGTCATCGCCGCCAAGGCGCGTGAGGCCGCTCGCAAGGCGCGCGAGGTCGTTCGCAAAGGGCAGATGGACTACACGTCCCTCTCCGGCAAGCTCGCCGATTGCCAGTCGAAAGACGCTACGCTGAGCGAGCTCTACATCGTCGAGGGCGACAGCGCCGGCGGCTCGGCCAAGCAGGGCCGCGACCGCAAATTCCAGGCGATCCTCCCGCTCAAGGGCAAGATCCTCAACGTCGAGCGCGCGCGCCTCGACAAGATGCTCTCGTCTGTCGAGATAGGCACGCTCATCACCGCGCTAGGTTGCGGCATCGGCAGCCCGGAGGCCGGCGGCAGCTTCGACATCGAGAAGCTTCGCTACCACCAGATCATCCTGATGACCGACGCCGACGTCGACGGCAGCCACATTCGAACGCTGCTGCTCACGTTCTTCTACCGGCAGATGCCGGAGATCATCGAACGCGGGTACTTGTATATTGCACAGCCGCCGCTCTACCGCGTGCGCAAGGGCAAGAAGGACCAGTACCTCAAGGACCAGCCTGCGCTCGATCGCTACTTCCTCGAGCACGGCGTCGACGGCCTCGCGATCCGCGCGAGCAAGGGCATCACGCTTTCGGGTGAGCCTCTCCTTCGTCTCGCCGAGCGCCTTCGCATGTTCCGGCGCGCGCTCTCGAAGATCGACCGCCGCGCCGATGGCCGGATCGTATCGGCGGTGCTCCGCACGAGCGGCCTCGGCAAGAACGAGCTCCGCGAGCGCAAGAAGGTCGAAGCCGCGGTCCCCATGATCCGCGAGCGCTTGCAGAAGCGTTACCCGGACATCTTCCCGCTCACGATCAGCGTGGACTGGGAGGTCGAGCACGGCGCCGCCACGATCTCGATCGTGCCGCGTGCCGGCTCGGCCGCGCGCCCCACCGTCATCGACTGGAACCTGGTCGAGTCGGCGGAGTACGAAGAGCTCTACGCCATCGAGCAAGACGTACGCTCGCTCGGTCCCGCGCCGTTCTTCGCGCGCGAGCTCGGTCGCGGCAACGCGGCCATCAGCCCCGATGACCCCGCGATCGATACCAAGAAGGAAAACGAGATCGAGGACGCGGAAGCGCTCTGGGACTACATCGATCAGCGCGGTCGCAAGGGCGTGCAGCTTCAGCGCTACAAGGGTCTCGGCGAGATGAACCCGGAGCAGCTCTGGGACACGACGCTCAACCCGGACGCGCGCGTGATGCTGCAAGTGCGTCTCGATGACGCGGTGCAGACCGATCAGATCTTCACGATCCTCATGGGCGATCAGGTCGAGCCGCGCCGTCTCTTCATCGAGAACAACGCGCTCAACGTGAAGAACCTCGACATCTAGAGCGATGCGACGGCGATCCCTCGGGGGCGTCGTCATGGCGAGCGCGGTCGTGCTCGCCGCGAGCGCATGCACGAGCGCGTGCACCAGCGCGTCGAGCCCGCCGCCTGTCGATGCCGGGGTCGACGCGGGCTTCGGCGTGTCGACGCGCGACGCGGCGGGCGACGGCGCGAGCGATGGTCGCGTCGATCGCCTCCTCTACCACGGCGGTCCGACGCTCAAGCAGATGCGGCTGCGCATCGTCTACATCGGCGAAGAGGGCGTCGACGCGGCGCCCAACGTCGACGAGTTCGCTACGTGGCTCCTCACGAGCAGCTGGTGGCGACTTCTTCGCGAGTACGGGATCGAAGCGGGCTCGCTCGATCCCAGCGTGCGCGTCCCCTTCGCGACGGTGTTTCCGCCTGGTCTCGTCGTCGACGGCCTCGTCAGCACCACGGACTTCGACCAGCGCGTGCGTGCCCTGCTTCATCCGAGCGCGGTGGACGCCGGCGTCAGCGACGCAGGCGACGCAGCTTCGGCGTCCGACGCCGGCCCGCTCGTCCCGGCGAGCGACAGCTACCTCTTCATGCTCCCGAACGGCGTGAACATCAGCCTCGGCAACGTGGGCTCGCGCACGCTGCAGACGTGCATCGACTCGGGCGGCTACCACGCGCACGACGGGCTCGAGGCCTACGCCGTGATCCCGCCGTGTCGTAGCGGACGAAGCGCGCTCACGCTCTCGCACGAGATCGCCGAGGTCGCGACGAACCCTTCGGTGGTCGACGGCTGGTTCAGCGACAACGAAGCCGACCGCAAGCTCGGCGTCGAGATCGCCGATGTCTGCAACACGCCAGTCCCCCGCGGCGTCGACGGCTGGCTCGTCACGCAGCTCTGGTCGAACGTCGAAGGCCGCTGCGTTCCGCAATAAAACGCGCGGCCGCTTTCGACAACGCCAACTGGCTTGCGCCTTGCCGAGCCGAGCCTGCGACTTACCTTGCGGTCCGAAGCGGCTGGTCCTCGAACGGCCGCGAGGGGAACGACCATGCGACCTGATCGGATGACGACGAAGAGCCAGGAGGCGTTTCGCGACGCACTCGAACGCGCGGCGCGCGCAGGCAATCCCGAGCTGTATCCCGAGCACCTTCTGCTCTCGATGCTCGATCAGGAGGGTGGCGTCGCGGGTCCGCTCCTCCAGAACGCGGGTGGCGATGTCTCCGCGCTGCACGCCGCCGTCGAAAAGCGGCTGCTCGGCTTTCCGCACGTGCGTGGTGGCAACGAGCCCGGTCTTTCGCGGCGCACGCTGGAGATCGTTCGCAAAGCCGAAGACGAAGCGAAGCCACTCAAGGACGACTTCGTGTCGGTGGAGCACTACATCCTCGCGCTCAGTCGGCACGATCGCGAGATCCAGGCGCTCCTCGAGCAGACCGGCGGCGTCACCTACGACAAGCTGCTGAAGTCGCTCGCGTCCGTCCGCGGTAGCCAGCGCGTCACGGACAAGGATCCCGAGGGGAAATTCCAGGCGCTCGACAAGTACTGCCGCGATCTGACGGAGCAAGCGCGCAAGG
>CAXSGV010000503.1:0-5256 GCA_964236615.1 uncultured Polyangiaceae bacterium | reverse complement strand
GGGGGACGGCGCGCGGAGGAAAAAGTCGACCTCGTAGCTGCCGGGCGGCGCCGCAAACCCCGGGCCCGTCGTGAGGAGCCCTGCGGTCGACGTGCCCGTGACGGCCGAGAGCACGTGGTGCGGGCGAACGAAGTACCCCTTTGCTTCGCTCTTGAGCGGGGCGCTGCCGGCCTCGAAGACCGTGTCGGCGCGCGCACCGAGCGCAAGCACCCCCATGGCGAGGCTCTCGATGTTCATCAGCGAAGTCGCGCTCACGATGTCGCTACGCCACCCGAGAGCGCTCGCGCCCGCCGTCTCTTGGGTCGAGAGGAGATCCGAGCGCAGCGCGATCGAGTGTTGAAGCAGCTCGGCGCGCTTGGTCGCGCTCAACGCGGGCGCCTCCATGAGCTGGTCGGTGAGTATCTTGAATAGGCCCATATGGTAGGGCTCTTGAATCGACGGGTAGGCATAGCGCTGGTTCGCGCCGTCGTAGGTGAAGCCGCTCTTGTCACGAACGGCGTCCCACTTCGACGTTGCGCCGCTGACGTTACCCGTCGCGAGATCGTAGATACCGTCGAGGGCGAGCGTGTCGAAGAAGCTCGAGCCATACGGCGTCCACGCCGCCCTGTCGCCACCCAGGATGCGCCAGCGCGTGAAGTCGCTGTAGTCGCTGAGGCCGCTCGGAAGCGGACGTCCGTACGCGGAGCTCATGTAGCGCGCGAGCCAGTTGTCATCGAACCAGAAGTTCGTGAACGGCGTGCCGCTGCCCGCACCGCCAACGCCCTTTCCGTTGTGCTCGTGGAACGCGAAGCCTCCGTTGGGCGAGTCGATCTCGCCGCTGTGATCGAGGTCACCGAGAAGGTGCCCGTTCGCGTCGCGCGCGGTCGTGAAGTGCGTCCCGTTAGCGTAAGCGATCAGCGCGGACTTTCCTTCCGGGTGATTGGCTGTTGCGTACTCCGCGTAATAGTTCGTCGTGTACTCGAGCGGCTTCATCTCCTTCCACATGCCGTCTACGCCGTACGCGTACGCCACCGCAGCATCCCCGTTTGGGTAGTGACGGCCGTAGGAAAACGCCGGGGCGTGTGTCCCCGAGAGCGTGCCGGCGGCGGGGCAGGAGCCTGCATCCGATGCGTCGTTCGCGCTCGCGTCGACCTCGACGTCGCTCGTGCCCGCGTCGGTCGCGGCGCCGTCCGTCGCGGGGGAAGCATCGCCCGTGCTCGCGTTCGGAACGTCGGACGATGTGGCGCACCCGACCGCGGCCGCGATGCCGGCAAGCAAGAGGAGGCGCTTCACTTGCCGAGGAGGATGTCGCGCTCGACGAGCTGATCGGCGTCTTGCGTGAACTTCTGGAACTTCGCGTACTCGGGGCCGGGCTGCACGCGGCCGGCGGGAATGTCGACGACGCGATCGAGGTAGAGCGCGTGCCCGTGAACGACGTCGGCGACGCGCACGACACGCTCGCCGTCCTTGGCTTCACCGATGGGCAGGCTCGTTGGCACGCGCATCGATTCGGGGACGACGATCTCGAACTTCACCTCGACGTGCGAGCTCGTCCCGATGAGGAGCGGCGTCTGCCGCGAGGGCAGCTGCGCGAGCTGCGCGATGCGCATGGGGAAGAGCGACTTCAGCGAGAGCCCACCACCGACGGGACGTGCGAACTGCGGGATCTCGAGGTGGAGTCGAACGACGAGCGGCTTCTCGAGGTTCGTCTTGTTCTCGATCTTGAAATCGCGCACATGTGCGCCCGGGAAATTGCGGCCGACGAGGCGACTCTCGACGAAGTCGTGAAGCTGCATCTCCGGCACCTTGTCGAAGACATTGCGCATCGAGGTGCCGACTTTGCCGGTGTAGCTCTGAGCGAGATCGACCGTCGCCGATCCGTCGGGACGCAGCGTCGCGCGGCCTTCGAACCCGACGCCGTCGAGCGAGCCGGTGCTCGCCGTGGTCTCCTTGGGGGTGCCGGGAACGAGCCGAATCGCCGGCTGCCCGCGCAGATCCGATGCGAGGTAACCGAACGGCGAGAACTTGTCGCGCACCGTCATCCAGCGCACGCCTTTGTTCGTCGCGACGCGCAGCACGAGGCTGTCGAACATCTCGACCTCGCTCATCTTGCCCATCGCCGGGATCGCGAGCCGGTTCTTCACGACCGCGAGCTCGACGGGAATGCCGAGCTGACGCACGAGGTGCATGAACGCCGCTTGTCGCGCGCCGCTTCGGCCGGTGACGACGCGACGGCCGTCGCTCTCCTGGCCCTCCTCGATTTGATCGAGCACGTACTGGTAGACGCGGCGCGCGCGTTCTTCGGTGTCCCCTTTGGGAACGCCCTTCACGATGGTCTCGGCGATGTGGCCAAGGCGCGGGTCGAGCGGCGTCTCGTCCGCGGCGACGTCGACGAGACGCGCGAGGGTCTCTTCGAGCGAGACCCCCCAACCGATGCGCACGCTCGGCAAGAACTCCTGGGGGCGCGGGCTGTCGGGCTCCTCCGCGGCGGGCGGGCTCTCGTCGACACGCCAGCGTCGCTCGGTGAACGTCCCCACGTCCTTCACCTTCGGAGCGGGCACTGCGCCGCGCGTCTCGATGTCGAGCGGGCGATCCTTCGGCGTGAGCGCGACGAACTCGCTTCGCCAGTAGCCCTTGTCGGCTTCGCGGAAGAACCACTGCGGGCCGCGGTAACGCTTGCCCTTCTCGCCGTCGCCCTGTGTCGGCGAGATGTGCTCGATCTCGAGGTAGTCGCCGACTTCGAGGTGCGGCATCGTCAACGTCGGTTTGCCCGCGACGGGCTCGGGCTCGAGGATCGATCCGTCGGGCTTGATCACGCGAAGGCGGAGCACGAGGCCGGGCGGTGGCGGTTGCTCGGCCTCTTTGCCGATCGCCTCTTGCGACTGCATGCGCTGGATCTCGTGCTCGAGCATCTCGCTCGACCCGTCGGGGTGCACCCAGAGCGCGGAGTAGTCGAGCACGCGCGCGGCCGTGCCTTCCATCTTCTTGCCGGTCTTCTCCCACCGCTCGAATTCCTTGATCACCGCGCGCCCGTCGAGGCGGTACGGCTCGAGGTGCGTCGCCCCCTCGACGAGGGCGATGGCCTCGCGAAGCTCCTCGCCGCTGGCGCCGGCCTGCAGTGCCTCGGCAAGCGCGCGGCGAAGCGCGCTGACATCGCCCTTCGCGTAGACCTTGTCGGCGAGTCGGAAGCGCGCGGTCGCGTCCTCCGGATTCTTCACGAGCGCCTTCACGAGCTGCTGCGCGGCCGCGTCGGGATCGCCGCCGCGCTCGAGCACGTCGGCGATGCGCCCCGCGATCTCTTTGCGATCGGGACGACGGTTCTGAATGCGCTGCAGCTCGGCCACGGCGGCCTTCCAGTCGTGGCGCGCGATGGCGCGTTCGAGATCGACCTCGGCGTCGGGATCGAGTTTCTTGATACGCGTACCGACCGCGTCGGCCTCGGCGAGCGGCCCGTCTTCTTCGAGCGCGCTCGAGTAGAGGCGCAGCGCGCCCACGTCGTCCGGGAAGCGCTTGCTGAGATCGACGAGCGTCGTCATGCGCTCGCCGCGCCACGAGAGCCGACCATACAAACGCGCCAGGCCCTCGAGCAGCTCCGGCTCGTTCGGGAACTCGTCGGCGAGCTTGCGGAGCGGTGCGACACCTTCGACGAGACCCTTCTGCTCGCCGTCGTCGAGCGTGAGCCACGCGCGCGCGAACCAGAGCTTCGGATCTTTTGCGACCGCGCGCATGCGGAGGCGGCGCTCGTTGCGGCGGCGAACGTCGTCGGGGTACGCGGCGTCGTTGTGCGCGAACGAGGCCGCGGCATCGAGCGCGAGAGCCGCTGCGTTCTCGGGCTCGACGTGCGCTTCGATGAGCGCGCTCGCGACGTCGTCCATCGCTTCGATGTGCGCGACGTTGGCCGCGAGAAAGGCCTGCAGCGGCGAGCTCGCCGCACGCGCTTTCACGATTTGCGTGAGCGGATTGGGGTCGTCCAGGATCTGCGGCGGCACCACGCCGTACGTCGCCATGCCGTCGGCGTCGGTGGTCACGCCCGCGGGCGTGCCGTCGGGGTTGAGCACGCGGATGTTCGATGCGTCGTGCGTGATGCGCGCGAGCACGCGGTGGCGCCCCGCGGGCACCTTCAGGCGCGCGCCGAAGCGTTGCCACACGCCCCACTCGCGGAGATCGCGTGCCACGACGGGCGCGTCGTCGACCCAAACTTGCACCGAGCCCTGGACGGCGACGATGAGATCGCGCTCCGTGGGGATCGTGAAGAACGTCTCCGAATAGAAGACGCCTTCGTCGGTTTGCTCGGTCGCGGCGGCGAGACAGCGGTGCTGCTCGACCTTGAGGACGTGCGGCGGTGTGCCGCGCGTGGCGTCGGGCGCCCAGGACGGCGGCCACGGACCGGGGCGCTCGGCCGCGAACGCGCGACGCCTATCGACGGCGGTCCCTTTTCCGAAGGGTCCCGCGATGCGCACGTTGCGCGAGCAACCGACGCGCGCGGTGACCCACGCGTCGGCGGCGGCGCCTGTGACCTCGGCCTTGTCGAGCGCCTCGCTCGTGGACCAGTCGACGAGCTCGGCGACCGCGCGCCAGCCGAGGCTGCCGGGGCGCGTCGTGAGCGCGTCGATCTCGGCCTTGTGCCGGAGAAACAGATCCGCGACCGCGCCGCGAAGCTCGTGAAGGCGGTTGGCCGCGAACCAACCGACGAGCGGGGCGTCGGCGTCGTCGCTCTTCTGCGTGGCCTTGAGTGTGGCGAGGAAGGCCTCGGCTGCGGGCTTCGGCTCGCCGTGCGCTTCACGCGAGAGCGCGATCGCAAGGCTGGCGTACATCCCTTCGTGGTGAAGCTTGCCGAGGCGCGCTTCGGCCGCGGCAGCTTCGGAGGCGAGGCCACCGGGCGAGACCATCTCGGCCAACGCCCAACGCCCGACGACCTCGCCGTCGCTCGAGCTCTTTCCGTCGGAGCGAAGGCTCGCGATCGAGGCAGCCGACGCGACGGGCGGGGGCGCGCTTCCGCAGCCGGGAACAGCGAGGGTCACCCCGACGAGGGCAAACGAGGACAGCAAACAAGGGAGCGCGCGGGCTCGGAAGACTCGAGGAAAACGCATTGCGGCTCGCACTCTACACCACGGTGTCGCCGTCATTTCGCGGTGGCGCTTCGAATGCCGTGGCAGGCCGCGATCCCGCCTGCCACCGTTATTTTGCGACATCTCGCACGATCGACGAGGACTAGGTAATGCGCGCGACTTCTCTTGTTCTTCTCGCGTACCGCGCTTCACTTTTTTCTGATCGACG
>CAXSGV010000502.1:0-5258 GCA_964236615.1 uncultured Polyangiaceae bacterium | reverse complement strand
GCTTGGGGTGTGGAGACGCGCTTGGGGGCGCGGGGGATGCCCATCGCGCCGGTGTCCTCTTGCCACTCGAGGTACGCGCGCAGGGAGGCGGCCACGCGGGCGAGCTCCGATCGCGGGTCTTCCTCGCCGGTCATGGTCATCGACTTACGACGTCTTCCGCCGCGCAGCAATCCGGGACGATCGCCCGCGCTTGGAGGTCACGCGCCCCGCGGATCAAAGCCGATCGAGCGCGCTGACGAGCAATGCCGCGACGGAAATCACCGAGCCGGGCGCGCTGGCCGCGAGCTTGAGACTGCCCGGGTGTGAGTTGGTGCCGCTGACGCTCGCGAGCACGCCCGACGCTCGAACCTTCTCGAGCGACGCGGCGGGGAGCACGAGGTGGCTCGCGATGGCGTGCACCTTCGTCGCGCCGGCCGCGAGGTACGCGCGCCCCGCTTGGACGAGCGACGACCCGGTTCGGATCATGTCGTCGTACATGACGACCTCTTTGCCGCGAACGTCGGCGTTGATTCCGGTGACGGCGAGCGCGCCCGAGGTCGAGTCGCGGTGTTTGTAGACGAACGCCGGCTCGACGAGGAGTGAGCGCGCGAGGCTCTCGACCCACTTCGCGCGGCCAGCGTCCGTCGCACCGAGAACGTAAGGGCGCTCGCCCATGAGCGCGCGCACGGCGGAAGTGATGATGGGCGCGCCGTAGATGTGGTGCGTGACGTGGCTGTCGTCGAAGTAGAACTCGATGCCGTCGGTGTGCAGATCGAAGAGCACGATGCGGGTGCCGCCTTCGCAAGGCGGGATAGCCGAAATGAGACGCGCGCGTGTCTTGGCGGTCACCACCTCGCCCCGCAGAACGGCGCGCTCCATCGTGGCGTAGCCGAAGTACGGCATGACGATCGAGAGAGAGCGAGCACCGGCGCGCGAGATCGCGCAGCCGAGATCGTAGAGCACGAGCCAGTCGAGATCGGTCGGTGTCCCGCCGAGCAAGACGACGTCGCGGCCGCGGGTCTCGTCGACGACGCGCAGGTAGCGCTCGCCATCGGGAAAGCTCTTTCGCTCGACCTCGCCGCGATCGAATACGCCTGCGGCGAGGAACTCGGGTTCGAGGTACGCGTACGACGCGATCGAGAAAAGGAGCCGGTTGCTGCTCACTTCTTCGACTTCTTCTTCGACTTCGCAGCCTTCTCCGACTTCACGGCCTTCTCCGTCTTCGGCGAGCCCTTCGCCTTTTCGGCCGAGCTCTCGACGCTCTTCGCGATGGGGAGAAAATCGTCGTACTGCAGCGCGGGCCAGCTCTCGGCCACGGTCGCTCCGAGCTCGCGCGAAAGCATGCTGACCTTGAAGGCCGTCTCTTCGTCCTTGGCCTCGTAGACATCCATGAAGTCGTACGGACCGAGGAGGGCGTAGTGCGCGCGCCACTTGATTCCTTTGGCGAGCTTCTCGACGCGCTTCTTCCATTCGTCGCCTGAACGCCGGCGATCGCGCAACGCAGAGTCATCGAGCTTGGTCATCAGGACGTAGGTCGGCATCACCCCGTCATACCGCTCTATCCCCCGAAGGGAGCGCTCTTATCGCTCGAAGTGAATACGGAAGGGCTTGGTCATTCCCGCGATGGGGTTGCCTTCGCGGTCGAGCGGAGCGGTGAAACTCTCGCGCATCGCGCAACTGCGCGCGTTTCGACCGAAGCCATGTCCGGGGTCCTTCAGGACGTTGACCTTCTGCGCGCGGCCGTTGGGCCCGACCATGACCTCGACCATGACGAAGGCGTCGTCGATCTGCTCGGAGTCCGCCTCGGCGGGCCAGTCGCACTTCCAGTCGCTCGAGCCACTGAGGCCGGCGGCGCGCGAACGATCGGGACCGACGGCCGTTGCCACGGGCGCCGCTTGCGGACCGCCAGTGCCACCAGGCACGCCATTGGCGCGTGCGTTCGAGTTGGTGACGGGGGTGAGGCTCGTTCCACCGGCTTGCGTGACCCCACCGGTGAACGACGCGCCATTGCCGTTGACGAAGCCACCCGTGAGATCGACGGGATCGTTCGGATCGGGCTCGGCGGCGATGATCTTGCCGGCTTGCGCGGCGGCGGGCGGAGGCGGAGGCGGCTCGTTCGCCGCGGCCTGTGGAGGCGGCGCCTTGGGCTCCTCTTTCTCGGGCGGCGGAGGCTCGGGCGCCGGCGGGGGCTCCGGAGGCTTGACGGCCTCGATGTCGTAGCTCGACACGAGCCGGTCCGAGATGCGCGCCTGCATGTCGCGCGACCAGCGAACGAGCTCGAGAGACACGAGCGCTGCACGCGCCGCCGCCACGCCATGAAGACCGAGCGCGAGGAAGAGCGCCACGACGATCGTCGTCGTCGCGCGACCACCCAGGTAGAGGACGCGATCGAGCGGATCGGTCCCGTACGGGATGACGGCGCGTTCGGGCTCGTGGGGCGGGTAGCTGTTTCGCATCTTGATTCGGCTGTTCTGGGTCCGCGTTCGCGCTCGGCGCCGCGGGTTCGGCGGTTCTTCGGTCAGGGCTTCGGCGGGGGCACCGGGACGGGCGCCATCGGTGAGACGGGTGTGACACCGAAAGCGATCTTCGCAATCTGAGCCTGCTTGAGAAGATCGAGCACGTGAATGACGCGGCCGTGCGGGACCGAGGAGTCGGCCTTGATCACCGCGCGCACGTCGGGGTTGCGCTGGTGGGTCTCCTTGGCGAGCGCGAGCACCGCGTCGTCGTTGGGGACCGTGTGCGAGTCGACCTGCGCCGAGCCGTCGGCCGCGAGGACGATGCTGAAGACGACCTGCACCTCGGCGCCGGATGCTGCCTTCGGCAGATCGAGGAGCACGGCTTGGTTGTCGATCAGGCGCGCCGTCACCATGAAGATGATGAGGAGAACGAGCGTGATGTCGACGAGCGGCGTGACGTTGATCGCCGTGATCGACTCGTCGCCTTCGGACTGCGCGCCGCCGGCCATCTCAGGCCTCGTCCTTGTCGCTGTCCTCGACCGTCGCGCGCTTCTTCGCGGGTGGCGGCGCGTCACTCACACGGCGGTTCTGCGGTGTGTTTCCACCGCGGTACGGCGCGGGGGCGTTCGGGCCGGTTGCCTTCAAGTGTGCGAGCAGCACGTGGCTGAGGGCGTCGGTGTTGGCAGCCGTCGTCTTGACGATGCGCTGGAACGTGTTGAACGCTGCGACCGCGGGGATGGCGACGAGGATGCCGACAGCGGTGGCGACGAGCGCCTCGGCGATGTTGGTCATGACGGCTTGCGGCGCAACGGCTTGTGCCGTGGCTGCAGCAGCACCGGCGACGGCACCCGGCGTGGGGAGCGTTTGGCGAACCTTGCCGAGCTCCTCGAACGCGCCGATGACGCCGATGACGGTGCCGAGGAGGCCGATGAATGGTGCGTTGTTGCCGAGCGTGCCGAGGTACGCGAGTCGCTTCTCGAGCTTTGCGCGCTGGAGCGAGCTCGCACCCGCCATGGCCTCTTGGGCGGCGTCGGCGCCTTGCTCGGCCTCGACGATGCCTGCAACGACGACCGCTGCTTCGGCGCTCGGCGACTGCTCGAGACGGCGACGCGCGCCCTCGAGATCGCCTGCACGAAGGAGACGACCGAGCTCGCGCATGAGCGTCGTGATGTCGTCGCGCAGCGACCAATAGAGCCACGCGCGCTCGAGCATGATCGCGATCGAGATGACGCTCAGTGCCAACATCAGCCAGAGCACCCAAGTCGCGCCGGCACCCACCATCGCGTTCTTCACTCGCTCGATCATCGATTCGGTTCCTCGGTCGGAGTCGGGTCGCCGTCGTCGCGCGCGTTGCTCTCGGATGCGGTCTCGAACGCGGTGTCACATGCCGCTGCGATGACGGTGGTGGCGTAAGCCCCCTTCGGTAGCACAAAGTAAACCCAGATGCTGTCGTCTTGTTCCCGCGAAACGGTGAGCTCTTCGACCCACAAGCGAAGAACGCGGCGCGTTCCTTCCCCGAGCTTCGCGGTCTTTGCAAAGTCGGGGGCGTCACCCACGATTTGCTGGAAAACCTCGCGTTCGATGAGTCCGGGTGCTCCTTCGGCCGGGCGCATCTTCACCCCGGGAATGGGCCCGGTCGCGGACACCTCACCCTTTGCCGCGCGTTCACGATCCTGCTGTTCATCCGTGCAGAGAAACAGGCCTCCGGAATCACGTCGTTTCACCAGGTCACCTTCGACGACGGTCGCCCAAGTGCCCTGCTGGACCCTCCGCGCGAGCACCTCGTTGAATACGGCGGACTGAAGCGCGGAGAACAAGAACCGCAGCTGGCGCGGATCGCGCGGCCCCGCCTCCTTGCCTTCGAGCCAAGCCTTGGCGCGGATGGCGTTGTCGCCTGACCGCCCGAACCGCTGGGCGCCGAACGCGTTCGGGATGCCTTCGAGCTTGATGCGCTCGAGCACGCTCACGATGCGATCACCTTCGGCCTTGTCGATGTTCGAGATGCGCACACGAAAACGGTTGCCGTGGAGGTGACCCGTCTTGAGCTTGTTGTTGTGGCGCTTGGCGCTCGTGATCGTGACGCCGGGGATCTCGAGGGCAAGCACGGCGGCGTCGAGACCGTCGACCCACGGGATCGAGATCGTCTGCGACGTGATCGCGACCTTGTCTTTCATGCCGGGCACGCCGATGTCGCGAAGCCTCGCCTTCACGCCACGCGCGATTGCCGACACGACGAAGTCGGTCGTGAGATCGCGCTTCGTGAACGTGACGTAGAGGTGCGCCCCGTCGCCGGTTGGCTCGTAGGCGGGGATCTCGTCGACGATGAAGTCTTCGGGGCACGTCTTGATCTGCGCTGTCACGGGTGACGCTTACCATTAGAGTGAGGAGACCGTCATGTCGGCCCTCGCGCGCGTCGTTGTCGTGCCCTTGCTGCTCTTGTCCGTCGCGGCGCTCGGCGTGGGCTGCGAGAGCTGCAAGAAGGGCGTGGGCGTCACGTCGGCGGTTCTCGACAAGCCGCCGAAAGAGGAGGTCGAGAAGCAGACGAAGGCCGAGCTCCGCGACGCGGCGTCGATTGCATCCGAGCTCTGCGGGTTCCCGACGGACGGCCTCACCGATGTCGAGGTCGAGGTGATCAACCAACTCCTCACGAAGTCCGAAGTCCACGTGACGGGCAAGCCGCTGCCCTTCGATGCTGGCGTCAAGGACGCCGGCACGAAGGACGGCGGCAGCGTCGACATCCCACGCGCGCTGATTTGCACGGGCGTCGTGACGGTCGTGATGAGCGGCGACTTCACCCCCGACTACCAGGGCCGCACGGACTGG
>CAXSGV010000501.1:0-5281 GCA_964236615.1 uncultured Polyangiaceae bacterium | reverse complement strand
CGCGCGCGCGCCGGCAGCTTCGGCCTTCACCTTGTCCGGCGCGTTCGCGGCACCACCGAGCGTCTTCGCCGCGGCGTCGGCGCGTTGGGTCGCGAGGGCTGCTTCGGCGGCGCTCGGCGTGGTCGCGTCGTGGACCACGATCTGCGCGGCGTGACCAGGGTGCGCGGCGAGCACGCGACCGAGCTCCTTCAATTTGGTGTCGGCCTCGGGCGTGAGCGCCGCGCCTTTGAACGTGTCGCGCAGTGTGACGACGACGCCACGCACGTCGCGGACTGGTGACCAACCCCCCGCGGCCGAGAGCTCGGCGAGCAGCTTGTCGGCCTGACCCACGCCGGTCTTGTCGGACGTGCGACGCGCGCGCGTGAGCACCGAAAGACACGACGCGCGCACGCGTGCGGCCGCGTCGATCGGCGTCGGCTTGGGCGTGCCTTCGAGCTTCTTTTCGACGTCCGTGAGCTCCTTTTCGCTCTCGGCGAGACCCGGCAACGACGTGCTCAAGAGGCGCGCCGCGCCGCACAGCAAGCGCGCTTGAACGCCGAGCGCCCGCGCGGCGACGAGACGTGCGGCCTCGCGTTGCGGATCGGCGGGCCCACTCGCGGGCACGGCGGCTTCGCGCGCGATGCGCAGCTTCTTGTCGAGCTCGTCGCCTTCGCGATCGAGCTCGGCGCGCGCTTGACGCAGCTTCTCGGTCTCGGCTGCTGCGGCCGCGAGCGCGTTGGTCGCACTCGACTGCTCACCTTCAGCGCGTGCGCGGCGCGCGAGCACGAGCGCGTGCTGGTAGGTCGCGAGCGCGCGCTCCGCGTGGAGCGAGGCCGCTGTCTCGTCACCGGCATCGAGCGCTTCACGCGAGAGACGGCGGTGCTCCTCGGCGAGGGCGTACGTCTGCGGTGCGAGCTCTTTGCCCTCACGCGCGGCGGCGCCATTGCGCGTGCGCTCGACCTCGTTCATCGCCGTTACGGAGCTCGGCGTGCTCGAGCCGCAAGCCGCGACGCTCATCGCGAAGGCCACCATCAGGGGGCGCGCGCCAGCAAGAATCCACGTTCTCACGGTCCACCTCCATCGAGGCTCGTGTTGCCGGAGCCACTGCCGCGCGTCGGCATCCCGCTCGACGGTCCCGCGCCGCGAGGTGCCGCACCACCGTCGGCGCCGGGCTTGCGTCCACCGAGCGGCGTCGCTTGCAACGGCGCGCCCGCGTCGAGTGAAGCGCCGACCTTCGCGGTCTTCGCGGGCTCTTCTTTGCGTTCGCGCTCGAGGCCTTCGAGCTGCGTGCGAAGGCGTCCATTCTGCGCGAGCGCCTCTTCGAGAAGCGCGCGCTCGCGTTCGGCGTGCGCGCCGGCGTCGGTGGCGTCGCGTCGCGCGTCGAAGGCCTTCTTCTCTGCGTAGGTGGTGCGCACGAGATCGCGTCCGGTCTCGGCGTGCTCGCGTGCGATGCCGTCGGCGATCTTCGCGTGCACCTCGTCGCCGGACTGGCGCATCCGCGTGCCGCGCTCGAGGGCTTCGCGCGAGCGGCGGACCGCGTCGGCGGTCATGGTCTTGTGGGCAGCGTCGTGTTCGAGCTCGACCAAGATGGACTCGGTCGCCGAGCGGTCGTCGGCCGCGGCGAACGAGCGCGACGTGAGGATCCCGGCAGAAAACAGCGACGCAAAGGCGAGGGCGACGAGCAAGCGCTTCGGAGCACGCATCGGCGCGAACGCTACCACCTTATGTGCGGCGACGTAGAGCGAGGTGGCGCAGTCGGCGCCAAACCGACGCCCCCCAACGGCCACGTCCGCGAGAGTGTGATATTCCATATTTGAAATGTCCACGGGGGCCGAACAGGGCCAGGAAGCGCAAGGCGTCGAAGGTCTACCGGCCAACGCGGCGGCGGCGACGTTCGGCAAGTACGCGCTCTTCGCGAGCCTCGGCCGCGGCGGCATGGCCGACGTGTTCCTCAGCATCGCGCGCGGCCCCATGGGATTCAACAAGCTCGCCGTCGTGAAGCGCCTGCGCAGCGCGCTCGCTGACGATCCCGCGTTCCGCACGATGTTCCTCGACGAGGCCCGCCTCGCGGCGCGTCTCAATCACCCGAACATCGTCCACACCTACGAGGTCGGCGAGCAGGACGGAAACTACTTCATCGCGATGGAGTACCTCGAGGGTCAGGCCCTCAACAAAGTCATTCGCTCGTCGGTGAAGGCGAACGACCCGCTCGATCAAACGCTGTGCGCGCGCATGATCGCCGAAGCTCTCGCCGGCCTTCACCACGCGCACGAGACGCGCGACTACGACGGTCGGCCGCTCGAGATCATCCATCGCGACATCAGCCCTCACAACATCTTCGTGACCTACGGCGGGCAGGTGAAGCTCGTCGACTTCGGCATTGCGAAGGCCGCGCTCTCGTCGACCGAGACCGAGATCGGCGTGCTCAAGGGCAAGGTCGCGTACATGTCCCCGGAGCAAGCGATCGGCAGCAAGTGCGATCGCCGCGCCGACATCTTCGCGATGGGCATCGTCTTGTGGGAGCTGCTCACGCGCCAGCGTCTGATGACGGGCGACTCGGCCGCAAGCACGCTGCATCGCCTGCTCAACTCGCCGATCCCACCCGTCTCCTCAGCCCGTCCCGACGTCGATCCCGAGCTCGACGCGATCGTCGCGCGCGCGCTCGAGAAGGACGTTCGTTACCGCTTCCAGACCGCACAAGAGATGCGTGACGCGCTCGACGGCTTCATCGCGTCGACGGGCAAGACCGTTCGTCAGGACGAGATTGGTCGCAAGATCACGAGCATGTTCGAGCGTACGCGCCACGACATCCAGCGCCAGATCCAAGAGCACATGGAGAAGGTGACGCACGCCTCCAATACCGAGGAGCTGGCTGCGCTCAACGCGGATGCCATCAAGCGCCTCAACAACGGCGTGAACTCGTCGAGCCTGATGAAGCTGGGCGTCAACAACGGCAGCGGCAGCGGCATCGTTCCGAACTTCGGTCGATCCTCGAGCATGATGGGCCCGAGCATCCCGCCCCGCGCCGACATCCTCCACGCACAGGAGCAAGCGCAGGCGAACGACAAGAAGAAGAGCATCGTCATCGTGCTCCTCGTCGGCGTCGCGCTGCTTCTCGTCATGGTGGTCGGTGCGCTCGTCTACTTCGGCATCCACAACAAGCAGCCCGTCGAGCCCATCGCCACGACCGAGCCCACTGCGACGACGCCTCCGGTCAACGGCGTGGGAACGGGCTCGGGGCCGGGCGCATCCGCCTCGGAATCGGGGGTGACGTTCATCCCCGCGCCGTCGACCACGCACACACCACCGACGAGCCACACCTCGCCCGGCAGCGGAACCAGGCCCACGGCGCACGCGCAGACGACCGCCGTGAAGCCGGTGACGACGGCTTCCGTCGCCGCGCCCGCAGGCGAAGAGGGCTTTCTCACGCTCCAGACCTACCCATGGACGAAGGTCAGCGAGGGCGGCAAGGTGCTCGGCAACACGCCGATCTTGAAGAGGAGCATGCCCGCCGGAGTGCACAACCTCGTGGCCGAGGACGAGACGGGCCAGAAGCACGAGTTCTCGGTCACCATCAAGAGTGGCGACACGACGACGAAGAACATGAGTTTCAAGTAGGCTCTACCCTGTGATGGGGATGGGCTCAGTGGGTAGGTTCCGTCGGCAGGCCGCGGCGAGCATGATCGCGGTCGGCGTCGCAGCGCTCGGCATGCAGAGCATTTCGTGCCAGGGCGAGGTCGCGCATACGCCGGCGCCCGACACCGGCACCCCCATCACGATCGGCGTGACCATTGCGCTGACCGGTGATCTCAAGGGCACCGGGGTGCCGCTGCAGAACGCGGTGCGCGTCGCGGAGCAGCAGATCAACTCGTTCGGCGGCGTGCTCGGACGGCGCGTCGTCTTCCACGTGATGGACGACACGAGCGACAAGGGCAACACGCTGCGCGGCAACGTGCAGAAGCTCCTCGACGAGGGCGCGGTCGCCATCCTCGGCCCCATCGGCAGCGGTCAAGTGGGTGAGGTCGCGGACCAGGGCAAGCCCGGCTCGTTCAACACCTTCACGCGCAAGGTCATCCAGCTCTCGGCGACGGCGACGTCGCCCGACCTCAGCACGATGCAACCGTCGGGCGACCGCTACTTCTTCCGCACGGTGCCGAACGACAACTTGCAGGGCAAAGCGCTTGCGGTCTTCGCTTACAACGGACCTTCGGCCGAGGCGGGCGCGACGGGCTGTCGCAAGCTCGCGGTGGTCCACAACGACGACTCCTACGGCAACCCGTTCTCACTGGCGGTGCAGGCCGAGTTCAAAAAGCGCGGCGGCACCGTCGTCAAAGACCAACCGATCCCGACCGACGTGAAGGCGAGCTACCAAACCGAGCTCGCCGCGGTCCTCGCCGCCTCGCCGGAGTGCATGGCGATCATCGTCTACGATCCTGCTGGCGATGAGTTCGTCCGCGAGCTTCGCGCGGCGCAGAAGGCGAACCCGGCCGTCCTCCCGCCAGAGTTCTTCATCATCGGCACCGACGGCTCCTACACGAGCGATCTGATCGTCAACGGCCGAACGAACAAAGCCGACCCGAGCTCGCCGACGGTCGTCGAAGGCGTCTACGGGACCAACCCGGATCCCAACCCCGAGACCACGCAGTACGGGGATTTCAAGAACTTGTATCTTGCACAGTTTTCGTTCGAGCAAGCGCAGAGTGATCTCGGCGGCCAGGTTGCAAACTTCTACGACGCCGCGGTGCTCGCAGCTCTTGCCGTGCAGAAGGCAGGCGGTACGACGGATCCCGTCAAGATCCGTGACGCGCTGTTCGACGTCTCGCGCGGCGGCAAATCGATGAGCGCCAAGAGCTACGGCCCCGCCCAGCTCGGCGAGGCGCTCCAGGCCCTGCAAAAGGGGCAAGAGATCGATTACACCGGAGCATCGGGTGACGTGAACTTCGACGAGAGCGGGGACGTGGTCGGCAACTACATCATCTGGAAAGTCGAAAACGGCCAATTCAAGACGGTCGATCGCATCACGTCGGGAGTGCTGAAATGAAGTGGCTTGGTTCGATTTTGTCCGTCCTTGGAAGTAGCGCCGTCGTGGCGTGCAGCGCCGGAACGGATCCGCCGCAGCAAGGGTCGATCACGGTCACGTTCCCTTCCGTCAGCGCCGCGGTCGCCACGGACAGTCTCCAGCTCGAGGTCTTCGACGCACCTGACCCCAGCACGTGCCTCGACCTGGTCGAGAAGCGCAAGACCGGGCAGGAGCTTCCGCCGCCGCTCGTCGAACGCCAGCCCGTCCCCACGTGCACCTTCA
>CAXSGV010000500.1:0-5301 GCA_964236615.1 uncultured Polyangiaceae bacterium | reverse complement strand
CGCGTCACGCCCGCGCAGCGTCAGGAGACGAGGGTCCCCGGGTCCTGCACCGACGAACACCACCCTCCCCCGCGATCCCATCCCTCTCGCTTTCGCTCGTCTACTGCGGTGCGCAGGTCGAGACGCCCGCACCGACGATCACGCCGGGGTAGGTGCCGACTTGCACAACCGACTTGTCGCTCGGCCGGAAACGCGTGACGTGGGAGGAGCTGCACGATCCGGTGGGGCCGAAAGGCGGGCACGTGAAGAGGTAAAAGTCGCCGCCCCAAAACGCGAAGGCCCAGCCCAAGCCTTGCTGGATGCCCTTGATGCGATCGGCGGCGATGACCTGCGCCGTCTGCTTGTTGATCTGACCGACGAACGAGTCGTTGGACGTGCCGGTCCCATCTTCGCTGTAGAATGCATACAGCTCACCGGCGCCGGTGCCCGTGAGCTCGGCGCGCAGAACCGGGGGGTTGAACGTGCCGCGGTTCGTGAGGACGAAGTTGTTCGTGTTGATGCTGCCGAGGCGGCCGCTGCCGGCAAGGCTGTTGCCCTCGTCCGACGCGACGAACAATGTCTCGGCCGCGCCGATGAAGTCCGACGCGTAGCCCATGCCGAACGTGTCGAAGCTCTGTTGGTTGTTCTGGAAGGGGGTCGAGATGCAGGCCGCGGTCGCCGTGCTGACGCGGAACAACCCAGCGCTCGAATTCGTGGCCGTCCGGCGCGAGAAGAGGACGTACGCAACGCCGTGGCGATCGACCGCCATCGAGAACGGCGTGGCGCCGACGGGCGCAGGGCACGCGATGTTGCCGATGCGTTTGAACGTCGCCGTCGGCGGGTAAAAGCTCAGAAGCACGTTGGTGTCGGTGACGAGGTAGACGAGCGTCGCGTCCGCGTCCGGGCAGTCGGTGCGATCGACGTCGACCTTCGGCCGCACGTCGATCGTCGGAAGATCGTCGATCACGTCGGACGTCTGATCGCGCCGCGCATCGCGCACGCGTGCGTCGATCGACTCGCCGTCGGGGTTCGTAGCCACTTCTTCGGGTTCGTCGTAGGGCAGGCCCGTGCGGCTGCCGCAGGCCATGAAGCCCGCGGCTGTGCCGAATGAGAGCCCGACGAGGAGGAGAGCGCGCACGGACCGCATTTCGGGACGGTACCATCCTACGGGGCGGCGCTCCGGACAAGCGCTGATTCCGTGGTATTCGAGGAATGAGGCAAGCCATGAGCGTTGGATTTCCCGTGATTCGTCCGCGTCGACTCCGCGTCTCCGCCGCCATGCGCGCCCTCGTGCGCGAGACGACGGTCGCCCCGAGCGATTTCATCTACCCGATGTTCTTCAACGCCGCGCTCGACGCGCCGTCGCCGATTCGCACGATGCCCGGCATATCGCAGCAGCCCGTCTCGGCCGCGGCCGCGCAGGCGCGCGAGATCGCGGCGCTCGGCATCGGCGGCGTGATCCTCTTCGGGCTTCCGAAGACCAAGGACCCGCGGGGCGACAGTGGTCTCGATCCCGATGGCCCCGTTCCGCGCGCCGTCGCCGAGATGAAGAGCGCCGCGCCGAACCTCGTCGTCATGACGGACGTCTGCGTCGACGAGTACACGGACCACGGCCACTGCGGCATCCTCACGAAGGGCCGCAACGGCGAGATGGAGGTCGACAACGACGCGACCATCGAGGTCCTCGCCAAGATGGCCATCATGCACGCGAAGGCCGGCGCGGACGTCATCGCGCCGAGCGACATGATGGACGGCCGCGTCGCCCGCATTCGCGGTGCGCTCGACGAAAGCAGCTTCGAGTCGACCGCGATCCTCAGCTACGCGGTGAAGTACGCGAGCTCGTTCTACGGTCCCTTCCGCGACGCCGCCGACTGCGCGCCGAAGTTCGGCGACCGCGCCGGCTACCAGATGGATCCTGGCAACGCGCGCGAGGCGCTACGCGAAGCTGCGCTCGACGAGGCCGAGGGCGCCGACATGCTCATGGTGAAGCCGGCCCTCCCCTACCTCGACGTTCTGCGCGACGTGCGCAAGGCCACGAACCTGCCGCTCGCCGCGTACAACGTGTCGGGCGAGTACGCGATGCTTCACGCCGCCGCCGCTGCTGGCATGTTCGATCTCGATCGCGCGATGATGGAGGTGCTCACCTCGATCCGCCGCGCTGGCGCCGATCTCGTTCTCACGTACCACGCGCTTCACGCCGCCAGGATCCTCAACGCCGCGCGCTGAGCGCCGCGCCTTCGGTCAGCGGGCGCACGCCTTGATGCAGGCCTTGTAGGTCTTGTCGCAGCCGTCGCACTTCTTCTTGTCGGGTTTGCTGACGCAATCGGACTTGCACGACGTCCACGTGACGCCGCAGCGATCGGTGCAGTCTTCGAGTGGTGGCCGCGCTACGACAGATGACGCCACTGGGCTCGCTCCGCTCGACGTCGGCATCGGCGCGGCGCCCCACGTGCTCGGCGCGCTCGCCGGATTGGTGCCCCCCGCGCCACCATCGAGCTCCGAGAGCGTCTTCGGGGGAGGCGCGAACGCGTTCGTGGGGGCTGGTGCGGTTCCGATCCGTCGTCCTTCACCCGGAGCGGCGCCCATCATCGCCTCGTCGGTCGGAAGCCCGACGCCGGCGTTGAGCGCGCGGCTCCGCGACGCGGCGTATTCGACCCGGTCGCGCGTCTGCCCGTAGGTGTAGTACCGCAGCCACTCTTGCCAGCAGGCGCCTTTCTGCTGCATGGCCACGCCCGCGTTCTCTTCGAGGGCGTAGCAGTGCTCGAAGCGCGAGTCGCCCTCGTAGATGGCTTGAAAGCTGGGTCCACAGCCTGCGATCGCGCTCGTGATGGCTAGCGCAACGGCTAGCGCGACCGCCACGGCAGCGCCGCGCTCGGTGACGCCAGCGACTCCAGAAACGCGGCGGGGCACCGAGTCACTTTACGGCTTTTCGACCCTAAAGTACTGAGAGGCGACAACGAAGATGTTTACAGGCCTCGTCGAAGAGCTCGGAACGCTCGCTGCGCGGATCGAGAACGGGCCCGGCGCTCGCCTCCGGATCCGCTGCGCGATGGGGCCGCTCACGCTCGGTGAATCGATCAGCGTGGATGGCGTTTGCCTCACTGTCGTGACGATCGCGCCAGGCAGCTTCGAGATCGAAGCCTCCGCCGAAACGCTCGCGCGCACCACGCTCGGCAGTGTCGCCGTCGACGGCGCGGTGAACCTCGAGCGCGCGATGCAGCTCGGCGGTCGCATGGGCGGGCACATGGTCACGGGTCACGTCGACGCGCCAGGCTCGCTTCTCGAAAAAACGTCGGTCGGCACATCGACCAAAATGGTGTTCGGCTTTCCGCGTGCGCTCGCGCGCTTCATCGCCGAGAAGGGGTCCATCACCGTCAGCGGCGTGAGCCTCACCGTGAACGGTGTCTCGGACGACCACTTCGACGTCGTCATCATCCCGCACACCGCGCAGATGACGACGCTCGGCGTGCTGGCGACCGGCGACCGCGTCAACCTCGAGGTCGACATCCTCGCCCGCTACGTTCTTCGTGCTTCCAACGTTACTGAGACAACCTAATGCCCGGCCTCATCGACATCGATCCGAAGCTGCTCGAACGCGTCAACGCTGCCATCAACGAGGTCCGAAATGGCCGCATGGTCATCCTCGTCGACGACGAGGACCGCGAAAACGAAGGCGACCTGTGCATGGCCGCGGAGTTCGCGAACGCCGAGGCCATCAACTTCATGGCCACGCACGGCCGCGGCCTCATCTGCCTCACGCTCACCGAAGAGCAGATCGCGCGCCTTGGTTTGCCAATGATGCAGACCCCCGGCCGCAGCGGCCCAGCGCTCGGCACCGCGTTCACCGTGAGCGTCGAAGCGCGCACCGGCGTCACGACCGGCATCAGCGCCGGCGACCGCGCCGTCACCACGCGGCTCGCCGCGAGCCCCGACTGCAAGCCGGAGGATCTCGTCACGCCGGGCCACGTCTTTCCGCTTCGCGCACGCAACGGTGGCGTGCTCGTGCGCACCGGTCAGACCGAAGGCTCGGTCGATCTCGCGCGCCTCGCCGGGCTCAACCCCGCGGGCGTCATCTGCGAGATCATGAACGAGGATGGCTCGATGGCCCGCATGCCCGACCTCGAGGTGTTCTCGAAGCGTCACAACCTGCGCATTCTCGCGATCGCAGATCTCATTCAGTACCGCTTGCAGACCGAACGCCTTGCGAAGCGTGTCTCCGAGCAATCCATCATGCTCGACGCGACGGGCACCGTCTGGCGTGCGATCGTCTACGAAGCCTCTACCGACGGCCGCCAGCTTCTCGCCCTCGTGAAGGGCAATCCCGCGGCGCTGACGAGCGAGGAAGGCGATCCGGTCCTGTGCCGCATGCACTCGGGCTCGATGATCGCCGACACCTTCGCCTCCACGCCCCGCGAAGGGGGTCGCAACCTGCGTGAGGCCATCCGCACGATCGAGGCGGCTGGACGCGGCGTCGTCGTTTACCTGCCCCCGCGCGGCAACGTCGTCGCCGAGCTCGCAGGCCATGCAGCGCTTCAAAACGCGGTCGACACAGCCGATCACCCGCTTCGCGAGTACGGCCTGGGCGCGCAAGTGCTGTTCGACCTCGGGCTCCACAAGATCCGGCTCTTGACGAACAATCCGCGTAAGATTGCCGGCATTCACGGCTACGGGCTCGATGTTGTCGAGCGCGTCGCCCTCCACTCGATGGACTTACCGCCCGCACCGGCATCCTCAGGGACACTTCCGCCATGACGACAGAGCGCACGACAGAGCGCACGACAGAGCGCACCAGGACGATCGAAGGCTCGCTCGTCGCACCCGCCGGCGCGCGCTTCGCCATCGTCGCGAGTCGCTTCAACTCGTTTATCGTCGACCGTCTTCTCGAAGGGGCGATTGACGGCCTCGTGCGCCATGGCGTCGATGCCACCAACATCACGGTCGTGCGTGTGCCCGGCGCGTGGGAGCTCCCGCTCGTCGTCCAGCGCGTCGCAAACAAGAAGAAGGTCGACGCGGTGCTCGCTCTCGGCGCGGTCATCCGCGGCGCGACGCCTCACTTCGACTACGTCGCTGGCCAGGCCGCGAGCGGCGCGCAGTCGGCGCAGCTCGCGTCGGGTGTGCCCGTCGTGTTCGGCGTGCTCACCACCGACACCATCGAGCAGGCCGTCGAGCGTGCGGGCTCCAAGGGCGGCAACAAGGGTTGGGACGCGGCGACGACCGCCATCGAAATGGTCTCGCTCGCAGCGGCACTCGAGAGCGCGGGGTTCTGAGATTGGGAGCTCGTCGTTCCGGTCGCGAGGCCGCGCTGCAAATGCTCTTTCAGAT
>CAXSGV010000499.1:0-5316 GCA_964236615.1 uncultured Polyangiaceae bacterium | reverse complement strand
CGACTCCACGTTGAGCGGCACGGTCTACGATCCGGCCGGCAACGTCCCGCTCTACAACGTCGTCGTCTACGTGCCGAACGCGCCCGTCGACCCGATCACCACCGGCGCGACCTGCGACAAGTGCGGCTCGACGCTCTCGGGCTCGCCCGTGACCGCGACGCTCACCGACGCGGCCGGCAAATTCAAGCTGCCACGCGTCCCTGTCGGCAACGACATCCCGCTCGTCATCCAGGTCGGCAAGTGGCGCCGCCAGGTGAAGATCCCGAGCGTCGCCAAGTGCGTCGACACGCCGCTCACCGACAAGAACGTGACGCGGCTCCCGCGAAACTCGAAGGAGGGGGACATCCCGCTCATCGCCCTGACGACCGGCGGTGCCGACACGCTCGAGTGCTTGCTCGGCAAGAACAAGATCGGCCTCGACGACTCCGAGTTTGCGACCAAGGGGGGTACCGGTCGCGTGCACCTCTACGCCGGTTACGGCGGCAGCCCGACCAAGAAGTTCAACGGCTCGATGAACGGCGGCGCGGACTTCGCGGCTGCACAGCCGCTTTGGTCGAACACGGCGGATCTCAAGAAATACGACATCGTGCTGCTCTCCTGCGAAGGCACGATCGCGACCGGCACCAAGCCCCAACCCGCGCTCGATGCGATGCGCGATTACTTGAACGCGGGCGGTCGCGTGTTCGCGTCGCACTGGCACCACTACTGGTTTTCGCATGGCCCCGCGCCCATGCCGACGATCGGCACGTGGGCACCGAACGGCAGCGGCGACAGCGCGAACATGCGCACCGATCCGCCGGATCCCTCGACGGGCACCATCGACACGACGTTCCCGAAGGGTGCGGCCTTCCGCGACTGGATGGTCAACGTCGGCGGCTCGGTGACGCCGGGGCAGGTCTCGATCAAAGAAGCGCGTCACAACCTCGACGCGGTCAACAGCGCCAAGGCGCAGCAGTGGATCACCCTGCCGAACGCGAACGACAACAACGTCACCGCGGTTCAGTACGTGAGCTTCAACACGCCGGTCGACGTCGCCGCGGACCAGCAGTGCGGCCGCGCCGTCTACAGCGATCTCCACGTCTCGGCCGGCGACGCCAACGGGCCTGCGTACCCGTCGGGTTGCACGACCTCGGGCCTCTCGCCGCAAGAGAAGGCGCTCGAGTTCATGCTCTTCGATCTCTCGTCGTGCATCTCGGACGACAAGAAGCAGCCGCCGCCGCCCATCAAGTAGCGGGGGGTAAGGTCGCGCGCTGGGCCGCTGGCCCTTGCCCCGCGGCTTCGAGGTTCTTCGCAGTGTTGACGAGCGACACGTGGGAGAACGCTTGCGGAAAATTGCCGAGCTGACGGCGTGCGAGCGGATCCCACTCCTCGGCGAGCAAGCCAACGTCGTTCGCAAGGCCGAGCAAGCGCTCGAACAGCTCCGTGGCGTCGTCGTGGCGTCCTTGCAAGACGTAGTTGTCGGCAAGCCAGAACGAGCACGCGAGGAACGCGCCCTCACCTTTCGGAAGACCATCCACCGCTTCGTGCGGCGTGTAGCGCTCGACGAACCCGTCGCGCATCAAGTTCTGCTCGATCGCGCGCACGGTGCCCACGATGCGCGGATCGTTCGGCGGCAGAAAGCCGACGAGCGGCAAGAGCAGCAGGCTCGCGTCGAGCTCTTTCGCGCCATAGAACTGCACGAACGACCCGAGCTCGCTGTCGTAGCCGCCGTCGCAAACCGACGCGTGGATCTGATCGCGCACCGCACGCCACCGATCGACTGGACCCTCGAGCTTGAACTCCTCGACTGTCTTCACGGCGCGATCGAGAGCTACCCACGCCATCACCTTGGAGTGCGTGAAGTGGCGTCGCGGGCCACGCACCTCCCAGATGCCTTCGTCGGGCTGCATCCAGATCTTTTCGAGGTACTCCATCAAGTTCGTTTGCAAGCGCCAGCCAGCCTCGTCGGCCTCGAGCTGGAAGCGGCGGCCTTGGTGCAGCGTGTCCATGAGCTCGCCGTACACGTCGAGCTGGAGCTGCTCGGAAGCCTTGTTGCCGATGCGCACCGGCTTACTCCCCTCGTACCCGCCGAGCCACGGCAGCTCGAGCTCCGTGAGCCGGCGCTCGCCTGCGAGGCCGTAGAGAACCTGAATTTGCGATGGGTCCCCGGCGACCGCGCGGAGCAGCCATTCGCGGAACGCGGCGGCCTCGTCGGTGTAGCCCGCGCCGAGGAGCGCGTAGAGCGTGAACGTCGCGTCGCGCAGCCAGCAGAAGCGGTAGTCCCAGTTGCGCACGCCTCCGATCTTTTCGGGCAACGACGTCGTCGCCGCCGCCGCGATCGCGCCCGTCGGCGCGTACGTGAGCGCCTTCAACGCGAGGAGCGACCGCTTCACCATCGGCTCGTACTTCCCGCGGTACGTGCAGCGCGACGACCAGCGCGTCCAGTGCGCAAGAGTGTCTGCGAGGGATCCCTCGGCGTCGAGGATCGGCGGCGGCGCCTCGTGCGACGGGTGCCACGTGAGCACGAACGGAACTCGGTCGCCGGCGTTGACCGTGAAGTCGGCGACTGTCGAGAGGTTCTCACCGCGGGTGCCGATGGGCGAGACGAGGCGCACCGCGTCGGGCCCTGCGATCGCGTAGAGCACCCCTTCGCGCTGGCGCACCCAGGGGACGATCGCGCCGTACCCAAAGCGAAACCGCAGATCCATGCGCATCGAAACGCGGCCGCGTACTCCGACGACGATGCGCATCACGTCGGGACAGCTCCCACGCATCGGCATGAAGTCGACGAGCTTCACGGCACCATCCGCCGTCTCGAACGTGGTCTCGAGGACCAGGGTCCCGTCGACGTACTTCCGCGTCGTCGCCACCACCGCGTCCGCGGGGGCGATGCGCCACATTCCGTTCTCGTCGCTGCCGAGCAGCGCAGAGAAAAAGGCCTCGGAGTCGAACCGAGGCAAGCATAGCCAGTCGATCGAGCCGGTCTTCGAGACGAGCGCGACGCTCTGGCAGTCACCAATCAGCGCGTAGTCTTCGATTCGGGAGGCCAAGGGGTTCATTCTACGATGCCCCAAGACGGCTCGACCATCGCGGAGGTCACGGGTAAAGTTCGCGCCACGTGAAAACCCCCTCCTTTTTGATGCTTCCTGCGCTCGCGCTCGTGGTCCTCCTCGCGATCGCGTGCGGTTCCACCGAGAACGTCCCGATGGCGCCCGGCGAGGCGATCGCGTCGCCGCCGGACTCTTTCATCAAGGCGCCGCACAAGGGCGGAAGCGCGAGCATGCAGGCCGCGACGCCGGCGCCCATGCCCGACCCGACGCCTCCTCCGCCGCCGCCCGCTCCCGTGGATGCCGGCGCGCCGAAGGACGCCTCCGCATCGAAGGACGCCGCGGCGCCACGAGCCGCTGCAGTCAAGCCCGCGACCGATGCGGGCAAGTCCACCGCAGTAATTTCTCGCGATGCAGGCGCGGCAAAGAAGTGATTCACTTCGACGCGAACGGCAACGCTGCGTTCGCGGCATCGGCGATCGTCGCCGAAGGTTTCGAGAAGAGCGCTTCGTCCGCTACACAAGCGGGCCTCTCGTTCAAAGAGGGCAACGACGCCCTCGAAGGCTCGGGCTGGGCGCGCATCGACACCGGGCAGAACGTCGTCACGTTCCGGTGCCGATCCGGAACATCGATCAGTCCTACCGCGCCACATTTTTTGCGCGCACGAACCGCGTCGTCGCCGACGTGATCGTCGAATACCCCGACGACGGCGGGTCGCCATCGTTCAGCGCGCGCTTCTTTCCCACGGGCCGCGTCACGAGCGACGGCTGGTACGAGGTCGCGACGTCGTCCTTGTCGATCGAGGGCGCGCGCCGACCCAAGGTCGACATCACGATGTTCGCGAGCGGCGCCGACGTCGACGCGCTCGAGGTCGTTCCCGACGGTGAGATGCGCCGGCTGAGCACGTGCAGCGTCGACAACGACACGCGCTGCGGTGCCGGCGAATTCTGCGCCGCCGGATGGTGCCGCGATGGCGCGGCCAACGTGCCGCCGCTCCCCGAAGAAAAGCTCAAAGACGGCGTCGTCACCTACCTCGAGGATCGCTTCCGGCTCTTCTTCGGCGGCCGCTATACGCGGCAGAACAATCTTCCGAAGGCGATCGCGGCTCTCGAGACCATGCGCTCCGCGAACGATCCATGGAGCTTCTGGAATGGGTTCGCGACCGGCCTTCACCGCTTACGCGATTGGCACACGACGATGAACGGAACCGTCGGCGTGAACGGACGCGGCGCCTTCCCGATTTGCGTCATCGAGGGCGACGGCGATCTCTCCCACGCAACCGCACCGAAGCACGCCACGCTGCCCGACGTCATCGTCTCGCACGTGGGGCTCACACAGAATTCGGGTCTCAAGGCCGGCGATCGCATCGTCGCCATCAACGGCATGCACCCCATCGAGTTCGCTGACTCGCTCGACGACGTCGACTGGGGCTACTGGCACGCCGACGATCCGGAGGTGCACGCCGAGGCGATGGAGCGCCTGCGCATGCTGATCCGTCGCTGGGCCGTGACGATCACGTGGATCAAGTGCGACCCGCTCACGAGCACGTGCGCGCCCCCCGAGACCGTGTCGATCAGCGATCTGCCCGCGGTCGAGCCCGATGACTACCCCGAGTGCGATCACCGCCCGAAGTACCATCTCGCGAGCGGCAACCCCGACCCTGTCACGCACCGGAACGGCCTCGTCCGCCACGGTCGGCTCGAGAACAGCCCGCCCGGCGAGGACTTCTACGGGATGATCTGGGAGAGCGTGTACACGGACGGCAGCAGCAACGCCTACGAGGAGTCGATCGAGGAATTTCGCGTGCACGCGAAGGGCGTCATTCTCGATCACCGCACCGGCAACGGCGGCACCGAGCCCGCGGCCGAATACCTCACCACGTTGTTCCGCGCGCCCGCGAAGCTCGGCGCCAGCACGGGTTACCACCAGACGGTCGGCCTCTTCGACACGCCTTCGACCGCGGTCGCCGAGGGGCTCGCGCTGTTCGAGAGGCACGCGTCGAACGGTGACGCGTACGACGTCGGGTCGTCCAACGCGCGCACCGATCTCAGGGCGGCGCTCCTTCTCGCGCGCGACGGTAGTGCGAGCGATTGGTTCCCCTTCGGCATGGTCGGCCTAGCGAACGTGCGCGTGTTCGGTCGACGCACCGCAGGCGCGTTCTCGTCGTACTTGCAGTTCGACTACTTCGGGCAGATCAACTGGCGGGTTGCGTCGGGAGATCTCGTGCGCGCCGACGGTACGACGCTCTTTGGTGAAGGCGACGTCGCCCCCCAAGAAATCTTGCCGAAAC
>CAXSGV010000498.1:0-5323 GCA_964236615.1 uncultured Polyangiaceae bacterium | reverse complement strand
GAGGCGCAGCATCTCGATGGCGCGCGCCTTCGCTTCGCGCCGTGATTTCTTCTGGTGGAGCCGGATGGCTTCGACGATCTGAGCGCCCACGGTGTAGACGGGGTTCAAGCTCGTCATCGGCTCCTGGAAGACCATCGAGATCTCGTTGCCGCGGATGTCGCGCATCTCGCGCTCGCTGAGCTTCAGGAGATCCTTGCCGCGAAACTCGATCACGCCCGAATCGATCGAGCCTGCGCCGCGCATGCTCGCCCCGCGCGGCGGAATGAGGCGCAGGATCGAGAGCGACGTGACGCTCTTGCCGCAACCGCTCTCGCCGACGAGGCCGACGGTCTTGCCGCGAGGCACCTCGAACGAGACGCCGTCGACCGCGCGCACGCTGCCCGCTTCCGTGTTGAAGCTCGTCACGAGCTTGTCCACCCTGAGCAGGACCTCCGACATGCACCAGGGACTCTAGTGCATTCGGGGGCCGTTTTCGCGGTATCGTGTGCACCGATGCGCGCCGTGCTCCGTCTCGCGTTCGCCGCCGGCGCGGCCACCGCCGTGCTGGGTCTCGGATCCGCGGGCTGCGTGAGCGCGGCGCGCATGTGCAGCCTCCCGAGCGAGTGCGGACCTCAGGCGGCGTGCGTCGCCGGTCGCTGCCAGCGCACGACGGGCACGCCGACCATCCAGCAGACGCGTCGCCTCGTCGTCGACCCAATCGCGGTCGCGTACGTCCGCTCCGTCGACTCCGCGCGCGAGGGCGCGCTGCCCACGTCCTTCACGCTCGGACGCGAAGGCGACGGCGAGGCGCGCCTCTACCTTCGTTTCCAGGTACCGCTCGCGAAGGAGACGACGGTCGTCGAGGCGTACCTGCTTCTCGAGCGCGCCGATGTCGGGTTTTCCGACCCAGGCCCGATCGCGCTGCATGCGACGCGCATCGTCGACGCATGGGACCCGCGCACGATCTCGTGGGCACGCCAACCGCGCATCGAGGAGACGCGCTCACCCGTCACGACCGTGACCTCGTCGGGCCGCGTGCGCGTGCGCGTCGACGTGAAAGATCTCGTCCAGCGCTGGCGTTCTCATGATCGAAACGATCAGGGCATCGCGCTCGTGGCCGACAGCAAGACAGAGACGGGCGTCGCGTTTTCCTTCGCGTTGGGTGGCGCTTCCACGTCGGCGAACGCTGGGCCCGAAGCTCAAGGGACGAGCCGCCCGCTCTTTGCGACCGAGCCGACGAAGGTCGGTCCCGTGACGGGCGAGCCGACGTCGCCGGCGCCAATTGGGGCCCCGCCGCAGCTCGAGCTTTACGTGAAGTAAAATTGTTTGAAGAAACGGAAGGGGCCGGCCGTCTTTCCGGTGTCGAACCATCCGTCCCTTGCCCTTTGCCTCGAATGTGCACGATTTTCAGCGGTGTTCTGTCGCTCATGCCCAGCCAACCCAGTAAGGTGACCGCGATGCAGACGCTCAGTCGGAAGACCATGAACCACGGACCCCTCGTTCCGAACGCGCGCGCCCTCGGCCTCTTCGCCGCAGGTGCCCTCACCGTCCTCGTGATCGCGACGGGCTGTAGCAAAGACTCGAGCGCCGCCCCGCGGGAGAACGCGGCACCGGCTGCCGCAAAGGCAGGCACGCTCGCTGCGGGCAGCCATGTCGACGGCAAGAACTTCAAGCTCGACATCACCGCCGAGCCTTGCAAGGCAAAGGCAGAGTGCAAGCTCACCGTGGTCCTCGAGGCGACCGGGGATTTTCACATCAACAAAGAGTACCCGTACAAGCTGAAGGCCGAAGGCCAGGGCGTTGCCTTCAAGGGCAGCGATGCTGCGGGGCCGAACGTGTTCTCGAAGGGCGCCGGCGACTTCAAGATCGACGACGAGAAGAAGGCGACGATGACCGTGAAGTACGCCGCCGACAAAGCGGGCAACGTCACGATCAACGGCACGTACAAGATGAGCGTTTGCTCGAAGGACAGCTGCCAGCTCGAGACGCAAGAGCTGTCGACGACCGTCGCCGTCAAGTAGTCGGGTAAGCGTCGCCGTCGCGTAACGTCGCGTAACCGTCGCCGTCGCGTAAGACGGGCGAGAGCCTGGTAGGCTTGTCTGCATGGGCATGGACAAGGAGCGCGATATCGCCGCCCAGATCCGCGGCGTGGCTGAGAACGTCGAACGCCGCTTCGAGACGGGGCGGAGGGTGCTTTCCTTCGCCGAGTACCTCGACCTCTTCGCGACCGATCCCACGCGTCACGCGCGCGACGCAAGCCGCTACCTGCGGGACGTGTTCGATCACTACGGCACGACGCAAGTCGAGCAGCCGTGGGGCAAGTTCACGCGCTGGAAGCTGTTCGACATTCCCTGGGAGCCGCTCGCGCTCAATGCGCCGCCCGCAGCGACCGCAGGCGCGGCCCTTCCGCGCGGCGCGCTGATCGGACAAGAGCACGTACAGGGTGAGGTCTACCGTGCGCTGTCGAACTTCGTGCGCGAAGGGCGTCCGAGCCGTCTCGTGCTGCTTCATGGTCCGAACGGCTCGGCGAAGAGCACCATCGTCGGCTGCTTGATGCGCGCGCTCGAGAACTACTCCTCGCTCGACATCGGCGCGCTCTACCGTTTCAACTGGGTCTTTCCGTCGAACAAGACCGTGCGTGGCGCGCTCGGCTTCGGCAACCAGAGCGAAGGCGGCTCGAAAGAAGCCGCGTCGACCTACGCCAAGCTCGCCGACGATCAGATCGACGCGAAGCTCCTCGTCGAGGTCCGCGATCATCCGCTCTTCCTCTTCCCGCTCGAAGAGCGCAAGGCGCTGCTCGAGAAGATGTTCGAAGGCAGCAGTGAGCCGCCGGGCGACTGGATTTTGCGCGGTCAGCTCTCGCACAAGAGCCAGCAGGTTTTCGAGGCGCTCTTGTCGAGCTACCACGGCTCGTACACGGAGGTGCTCAAGCATGTTCAGGTCGAGCGCTACTTCATCTCGCAGCGGTACCGCACGGGCGCCGTCACCATCGGACCCCAGATGAGCGTCGACGCGGGCGAGCGGCAGATCACGGCCGATCGCTCGCTCGCAGCGCTACCCGCGTCGCTCCAGGCGATCACGCTCTACGAGGCCAAGGGCGAGCTCATCGACGCGGCCGGCGGGCTGCTCGAGTTCTCCGACATCCTCAAGCGACCGCTCGACGCGTTCAAGTACCTCCAGCTTTCGATCGAGACCAACGAGGTCGCGCTCACGCAGCAGAACGTGCAGCTCAATTGCGTGATGATGGGGAGCGCCAACGAGCTCCACCTCGACGCGTTCCGCGAGCACCCGGAGTTCGCGAGCTTCCGCGGCCGCATCGAGCTCGTGCGCACGCCCTACCTCCGGAGCTACCTGCAGGAGCAGTCCATCTACGACGCGCACGTCGCGCCGCAGGTCCGTCGGCACGTCGCGCCGCACGCGACGATGATGGCCGCGATGTTCGCGGTGCTCACCCGCATGCGCAAGCCCAATGCCGATCGCTACGCGCGCTCGCTCGGCTCGGCGCTCGCGAGCCTCACGGCGGTCGAGAAGCTCGATCTCTACGCGACGGGTCGCACACCCGATCGCCTCGACTCCGATCTTCAGAAGGTCCTGCGCGCGAACATCAAGGACGTCTGGACCGAGAGCGACGCCTACCCGATCTACGAAGGCCGCGTCGGCGCCAGTCCGCGCGAGATGCGTGTCGTCTTGCTCGATGCGGCGCAGTCATCCAATTACCGGTGCCTGTCGCCGCTCGCCGTCCTCGAAGAGATCGAGACGCTCTGCACGCGCAAGAGCGAGTTCGAATGGCTGCAGCAAGAGGCCATCCTCGGCGGCTACCACGACGTGAAGCTCTTTCAAGAAGCGCTCACGAGCCGCCTCCTCGACACGTGGGAGCACGAGCTCTACGCGTCGAGCGGCCTCATCGAAGACGAGAAGTACGCCGAGCTCTTCGAGCGTTACGTCCAGCACGTGAGCGTGTGGACGAAGAAGGAGCGCATTCGCAACCGCGTCACCGGCGAGTACGAGGAGCCGGACGAGAAGATGATGCGCGAGGTCGAGCGACTCCTCGACATCAAGGGCGAAGCGCACGAGATGCGAAAGCAGATGATCAGCGCCATCGCCGCGTGGGCCATCGACCATCCGGGGCAGAAGGTCGACCCGAGCGTCGTGTTTCCGAACAACTTGAAGCGCATGCGCGACACCATCTTCGGTGAGCGCCGCCCTGCGGTGGCGCAGCGCGCGAGGGATATCGAAGTGGTCGTGCGCGACGAGGGCACCGGTCTCGAGGCTCTTCGAAGGAAGAACGCCGAAGCCACCATCGAGCGGCTCGTCGAGCGCTACGCCTACTGCCGCAACTGCGCTGCCGATGCGGCAAGCGTCCTGGTTCGGCGGCGCTTTCAGGATCTCGCCGTCTGACGCTCGGCGAATTCATCCGGGGGAAGAATCCAGCTCTGGCGGGGGAGGTGAGGCGGCTCGCCTTTCCGGCCATCGTCCATTCGCTGCTCCAGACGTTCGTCTTCGTCGTCGACCGGGTGATGCTCGGTCACCACGCCGACGTCTCGCTCGCGGCGATGCAGATCGCGGGTCCGCTCGAGTGGAGCGTGTGGAGCATCTTTGCCGCGTTCGAGGTCGGCACGATCGCGCGCGTCGGGCGGCACGTTGGCGCGGGCCGGCCCGACGAGGCGCGGCGGGCCGCGTGGGTGTCGTTCGGGCTCGCCGCCGTGATGGGCTCGCTCGTCGCAATCGCGTCGCCGTTCGTCGTGGCGCACCTCCACGCCTTCGCTCCGCGCTCGTCCCCCGAGGCGATCGCGGCAGCGCGCGATTACTTGCAAATTACACTCGCTGCCTCGCCCATGGTCTTCATCGGCGTGACGGCGATCGCCGTCCTTCAGGCCGGCGGCGACACCCGCACACCGCTCGTCATTGGGGCGTTCGCCAACGCCATCCACATCCCGCTCAACCGCGTCTTGATTCTCGGCGCCTTCGGCCTGCCGGCGCTCGGTCCTCGTGGCTGCGCGATGAGCACGGCGTTCACCTTCACGCTGCAGGCAGCACTCGCGATCCTTGCGCTCTCGCGTCGCGGCCGCGCAGTGTCGCTTCACCGCACCGAGAGCATGAAGAGCGCGGGCCTCGGTCGCCGAAGCGGCCTCCGCGCCGAAGCGAACGAGGTCATGCGGATCGGCGCGCCGGCGTTCGTCGAGCGCGTGCTCTACCACGCAGGGTTCGTGGGCTTCGTTCTCATCATCGCGCTCCTCGGCGATCGCGCGATGGCCGCCAACCAAGCGCTCATCAGCGCAGAGTCGATCTGCTTCCTGTCCGCCGACGGCTTCCCGGTCACCATCGACGGCGCCGTCGAGTTCCG
>CAXSGV010000497.1:0-5330 GCA_964236615.1 uncultured Polyangiaceae bacterium | reverse complement strand
CTTCGACGGCCGCCTCGCATCGCAGGTCGACCTCGTGCTGATCGACGCACCCGGTCTTTTCGATCGCGCTGGCGTCTACGGCGAGCGCGGCGAGGACTACGCCGACAACGCGGTTCGCTTCAGCGTTCTCTCTCGCGCCGCCGCCGAGCTCGCGCGTCAGCGTGCGGCCGCCGGCAACCCGTACGACGTGATCGTCTGCAACGACTGGCCGGCCGCGCTCGTCCCGACGTACCTCGACGAGATCCGAAAGAGCGACGCCAACGTCCCCGCGCTCGCTGCGACCCGCACCGTGCTCACGATCCACAACGTCGCGCACCAGGGCATCTTCCCGCGCGAGGCGCTCCCCGAGCTCGGCCTCGGTTGGGATCGGTTCACGATGGAAGGCATCGAGTTCTACGGGAAGTGCAACTTCCTCAAGCAGGGCATCCTCGCGGCGGACGCCGTCACCACGGTGAGCCCGACCTACGCACGCGAGATTCAGACCGACGGTAGCGGTCACGGGCTCGAGGGTGTCTTGCGCGCGCGCGGGACTGCGCTTGCGGGCATCGTCAACGGCGTCGACTACAGCGTTTGGAACCCGGCCACCGATCCCGCGCTCGCCGCGCGCTACGACGCCGAGGACGCGACGGGCAAGCTGCGTTGCCGCGGCGCGCTCTTGCAGGAGCTCGGTCTTCCGGTCGGCAGCGACAATCCGATCATCGCGAGCGTCGGTCGCCTCGTGACGCAAAAGGGGATCGACCTCGTCCTCGCGATGGTGCCGAAGCTTCTCCGCGCGACCGACGCCATCGTCGTCATCGCAGGCGACGGCGATGAAGCCACCGCCGAGAAGCTCACGGCGCTCGCGACGAAGTCACACGGCCGCGTCGTGTTTCAGCGCGCCGCGAGCGAGCCGCTCGTGCACCGCATTTACGCGGGCGCCGATATCGTCCTCGTCCCCAGCCGCTACGAGCCGTGTGGCCTCGTGCAGCTCTACGCGCAGCGCTACGGCGCGCTTCCGGTCGCACGTTCCACCGGCGGGCTCGTCGACACCATCGTCGACTGCGACGCGCACCTCGAGACGGGCACCGGCTTCCTCTTCGACAACGAGTCGGCCGACGAGCTCCTCGGCGCCACCGAGCGCGCCATCGCCGCGCGCGCTCACAAGTCGTGGCCCGCGCTCGTTCGTCGCGTCATGCGTCTCGATCGTGGATGGGAACGGCCCGCTCGTCGGTACGAGCAACTGTTCCGCTCGCTGCAGGCGAAGTAGCCGACGGCGGCGCGGGCTCGATCGAGCTCGAGGTACGCGCCGAGCGGATCACACGGTGAGCGTGGTCGACGGCGCGTATTGCTTTCGCGAGCCACGACGCGCGGAGGGCAACCCGCGCGCCGATGACGAGCTGGTGCATCGCCACGAGCATGAGAAAGCTGGCGCCCCCGCGACCGCCGAGGCGCTCGGCGACGACCGACCCCGCGACGATCGGCACGATGCCGGCCGCGGCACGCCACGCCCACGCCCAGAACGACACGATGGGGTGGCGCATGTAGGCGTTCCAACCGAGAAGGACGGCGCGTAGACCCGAGACCTGAAAGCGAACGACAGCCGCGCGCGCGAGATCGTGCAGCACACCAACGGCCATGGCGAAGACAAAGAATACCGCCGTAATCAAGACGCCGATCTGATCGGCGCGCGCGTCGCCGAGGCTCGATGTGAGCCCGCCACCTGCCCATACGCCGAGGCCCGAGCCGACGCCCACCAGCGTGAGCTCGACGATCGTGGCGAGCAGCAGGAGAAGCAGCATCGGCTTGAAGGACACGGCAGCGCGCGCGGCGAGCTGACGGAAGCGTGGCGAGCGGCGGTCACGCGTCGTGTACGTGATCGAGGTCATGAGCGCGGTGAGCGGCAGCAAGCCAAGGACGAGGACGACCGGAAGCACGAGCAAGAGGTGCCCGCGGAACGTGGCGAACGCCCGTTGCGAGTGGAGCACCACATCGAAGAGCTCCAGGCCACCCGGCCTGAAAATCGGCGCGTCGGCAGCGGGGTGCTGGCCATACGCGTCGGCGACGAGTCGCGAGGCCGGCCACGCGAGGATGAAGCCCCAAAGCGCGTACCACGCCCACACGAAGGCGATCATCACGGGCCGTCGCCGCCCCCGCATGGCCTTGTTCGCGAGCAGCACGAGGCCGTCGTCGCTCGGCGCGGCGGAGATGCGATCGTCCGCGGCGTCTACCTTGCCGAGCATCATGGAAAGAAGCCCTGCAAGAAGAGCTCGGCCCAGTACGTGGTGCGCTCGGCAGTGCGCGGCGCGCCGTGCGTCGCCGAGGCGTCGGCGGCGGCGAAGTTGTTCGTGATCTTCTCGTCGAGCAAGACCGCGTGGCCGGGATCGATTTCTGCCGATTTCAAGGCGAGCGAGCCCGAGTACGGCACGCGAATGCTGTCGCCTTCGCCGTCCCAACGCACGCGCTGCTTCGTTCCGTCCTCGAGAGTCAGCTCGATGTCGACGGGGAAGGACAGCGTGCCGCGCCGCGTGACGAGGACCGCCCCCTCCCAGTTGGGATCCCCGGCTCCGCTCGGGGTCGTCACCGTCTCGCGCTTTCCGCCGATGTCGAAGATGCCCGTCGCGGGCGTGACGTGGCGGCAGCCGATCGACGTGACGACGTAGTCTACCCAAGCCTTGTCGAAGAGTGCCGCGCGGAGAAGCGCTGCCGGCTTCTTGCCGAGCACGCCTTCGAAGACGGCGATGAGATCGTCGGGCCGCGGGTGCTTGTAGCGGAACTTGCGCGTGTAGCGGCCGAGCGCCTTTTTGACGAGCGCGTCACCGTAGGTGCGGCGGAGGGTCTCGAAGATAGCGCCGGTTCGTTCGTACACGAGCGCGCCGTAGTGCGAGCCGGTGTCGAACGCGTACGCCGGCTGCGCAACCGGCTGGTCGTGCGCGCTGTCGTTGCCGACGACGGCTTGGACGTTGGCGTCGCTGACACTGAGGCCCAAGAGGTCGACGATCGAGCCGTCGCCGCGCCAGGCGCCGAGCCCTTCACCCTCGGCGTAGGTGTTGAGGCCTTCGTCGAGGAACGGCCACTCGACCTCGTTCGATCCGAGCAGACCGTAGAAGTACTGATGACCAAACTCGTGGATCGTGACGTGCTCGATGGTGAGGACGCCGGGTGGCATGTACCAGGCTCCGCCCGTCGTGATCAGCGTCGGGTACTCCATGCCGCCGGCTTCGGTCGCGCCCGACGGCGGGTGCACCATCGTGAGCACCGAGTAGGGGTAGCGCCCGTAGTGACTGCCGAAGTGCGGCAGCGCGAAGCGCATCGTGCGCAGCTCCCGCTCGGCGACCACGCGAAAACCCGGCGGGTGAAGCATCGTGACGTCGACGCCGTCGATCTTCTCGTTGATCGTTTGGTACTTGTCCCACGCGGTCCACGCGAAATCGTGGACGTTGTTCTGCACGTGGCGCTCGATGCGCCGAAGCCCGCGATCGATGCGCGTCTCGATGGCGGGTCCGGTGGCGCCGATGATGTAGGGCGCCGGCACGTCGAGCGTCACGTCGTAGGTGCCGAAATCGGCGTAGAACTCGGCGAGGTGGTGGAACGGAAAATGAGCCCACGTTCCATCGGGCTCGAGCCGGGCGATCTTCGGGAACCACTGCCCAATCATGTGAAACGAGCCGTCGTAGCCGGTGCGCTCGACGACCGTCGGTAGCTTGTCGTCCCAGACGACGTCGAGCGTGATGGTCTCGCCGGGCGCGACGGCGCGGGGAAGGGGGACGCGCGCGTCGGTCTCGTCCTCGGAGCCAGGGCGTTTGAGCTCCGCACCCGGCCAGAGATCGACGCCGCCCGCCTCCCGAAAGGCGAGCTTCTTCACGTCGATGTAGCCCCAGTCCTTCACCGGCATGCTGCCGCGTGCGCCGCGCCCGACGGGCTCGCTCAAGAACACGCTCTTCTGGTTCTTGAATGCGTTCAGGTAGAGATGGATCCACAGCTCGCTCGTCGCGACCTTGCTCGTGTTCCTCCACTTGATCTGGCCCTCACCATGCACGGTGTGCCCAGCGGGATCGAGCGACGCGCTCAACGTGTAGTCGACGACGTCCTCGGCGTCCTGCGCCATGGCCGCGTCGTCGTCGTAGACTGCGTCGTCGATGGGCGGCGGTGCGGGCGGCGCCGGGGGAGCTTTCACGACTGCGGCCGTTGGGATCGAGCCTTCGGGCGGCGACAGCGAAGGCGCGCACTGGGCGAGCAGGACGAGCCCGACCAGCGCTCCGACGACGACCGTGCGACGCATGGCGCCTACCATAAGACAATCTGCGCCACTTCGCGGCTCGGAACATCACATCGTTGCGTGAACGGTAGGCGAGTCAGAACATCGCCAGCTGCTTCTTGTTACCGAGTGGGCGCTCGAACGTGTCGCGCGGCTCGCGGCGTTTCTCGTCGCCCGTCAGTAGTCCGAGCCGCCGTGCGGTCTGGTCGAACAGTGACGCGATCGCGTCCGCGTACACGCCTTCGCCGGTGCCGCGCACACCGAACCGCGAATCGTAGAGCTTGCCGCCGCGCACGTCCTTGATGCGGTTGAGGACCTTGTCGGCGCGGAGCGGGAGAGCCGCTTTGAGCCGCTCCACGAACACGTCTTTCACGGGGCCCGGAAGGCGCAGCATGACCGAGGCGGCAAAGGTGGCGCCGGCGTCCTTCGCAGCGTGGAGAATGTCGGCGATGTCCTCGTCACCGAGCCCGGGGATGATCGGCGCCACGTTCACCCCGACGGGGATCCCCGCAGCCGCGAGCTTCTCGATCGTGTGCATGCGTCGCTGGGGGGTCGCGACGAAAGGCTCGATCGCACGCGCGTGCTCGACGTTCCAGAACGGGATGCTGACCGTCACGCCGACGTCGGCTCGCTTGCCGAGCTCGACGAGCACGTCGATGTCGCGCTCGATCAACGGCGACTTCGTAATCACGAACGCAGGTTGCTTGTACTCGGCACATACCTCGAGGCAGCCCCGCGTGAGGCGGTAGGTGGCCTCGAGCGGCTGGTAGCAATCGGTCACCCCACTGAAGACGCCGCGCTCGCCCTTCCACGACGGCTTGTCGAACGCTTCGCGCAGCAGCTCGGGCGCCTTTGGCTTCACGACGATCTTTCGATCGAAGTCGGTGCCTGCGCCAAAGCTCAAGTACTCGTGCCCAGGTCGGGCGTAGCAGTACGCGCACGCGTGAAAGCAGCCGCGGTACGGGTTGACGCTCCACGTGAAGCCGACGTCGGGGCTGTCGTTCTTCGAGAGAATGGTGCGTGTCGTGTCTTCGAACACCTGAAGGAGCGCATCGGGCGCGTCACCGTCCAGGTATTCGATTTCCGACTTGGCCCA
>CAXSGV010000496.1:0-5345 GCA_964236615.1 uncultured Polyangiaceae bacterium | reverse complement strand
CCGTGCGATCCCGCGAACAGCGTCGCGACCGAAGGTGCATCCTGCATCGATGTCGGCTGGCGCGCGTGCCCGGCGGGCTTCACTGCGGATCCTGGCGCGTGGGGCTGCAACGAGGTGTTGCCTGAAGGCGCATGCCCGGTGGGAACGATGCCCGTGCTCGGCAACACGAAGTGCCAGCCCGTCGGCACGACCGCGTGCGGCGCCGGGTTCGAGGCCGATCCGTCGGGATGGGGATGCCGCGCTGTGCTCCCTGTCGCCGACTGCACCGGCGCGACGTACGAGAAGCTCGGCTCGCTCACGTGCACGCCGATCGGCGACTGCGGAGCCGCCTTTCCGCCCGCTGGCGCGACGCTGTTCGTCGATGACGATTTCACGGCGGGTCAGCTCGACGCGACGCATTTCGCATCCATCGCGAGCGCCGTCGCCGCCGCCCCGTTCGGCGCGAAGATCGCGATCGACTCAGGCACCTATGCCGCGCCGCTGCTCTTCACGCGCGCGGTCGAGCTCGTCGGTCGGTGTGCCGAGAAGGTGATCGTGCAAGGAAGCGCGGCCGCGAAGCCCGGGCTCGCGACGAGCGGCACGCGCAGCATCGTCGTGAGCGGCCTGACAGTGCGCGGGTTCGAGCTGGGTGTCTCGGCCGAGAAGGCCGGTGCGATCGATCTCACGAACGTGGTCGTCGAGGGCAACCGCAAGGTCGGGCTGTTCGCGGCCGACAAGGACTCGGTCATCAAGATCCGCGCGAGCTCGGTGCGCGGCAACCTGCCGGACGCGACCGACCGCTTCGGGCATGGCGCGTCGGTTGGCTACGATGGTCTCGTCGACGCGACAGACACCGCTTTCGTCGGCAACGGCGAGGCCGGCCTTTACTTGCAGCGCAACGGCCACGCGAAGATCACCGGCGTCGTCGTCCGCAGCTCCAAGACGCGCAACGGCGGCGCCGCCGGCGGATCCTTCGGCTACGCCGCCGGCATTCTGACGGGCGGCACACTCGAGGCGCACGGCTCCGCACTCGAGCGCAGCCGGGCCGCCGCAATCGCGCTCGCCGACAAGAACAGCGCGCTCACGTTCGAAGGTGGAACCATCGATGGCGTCACCTTCGGTGTCGATACCGTCGGCAAACCCATCGGCGTCGGGATCTCGATCACTGCGGGTGCCAAGGCGACGTTCACGAACGCGACGATCTCGCGCTGCGGAGAGGACGCCGTCTACGCCGGCGGCGCGGGCGAGCTGACGATGACGACCAGCGTCGTGCACGAAGGCGGCGCGCCCGACAGCGCCGACGCGGCGATCCACGTCCAGCTCGGCGCCGCCGTGATCAAGGGCACGGCGATCGTCGGGAACCGCGGCTTCGGAATCACATCACTCTCGGCGCCGTCGTCGGTGACGCTCACCGACGTTCTCGTCGGCGATACCCAGCCCACGTCGACCTCGGCAACTGGCTACGGCATCGAGATCGCAGACGGTGGCAAGGTCACGGGTACGCGCGTGGCCCTCCTGCGCAACGCTGGCGTGGGCATCGTGGCGTTCGACACGGATTCGTTGGGCGCGCTCGAATCGAGTGTGATCGAAGACACGCGCTCTGCACCGGTAGCGCAGGTCGCCGACAGCGACGGGCTCGGGATCGGCGTTCATGCAGAACGAGGGGGCACGATCGACCTCGTCTCGAGCGTCGTGCGAAGGAACGCCGCCGCCGGCGTCTTTTCAGCGGGTACGGGCTCGAACGTGACGATGAAAACCACCCTGGTCCGCGACACGCTTCCGGCCGGTGACGGCAGCGCAGGCTTCGGCGTCGTCGCGGAAGGGGGCGCGAGCCTCACCATGGAAGACTCCGGCGTGATCGCGAGCCGACGCGCCGCGATGCACGCCAGCGATCCCGGGACGGTCGTGAAGGCGAGCCGGAGCGTTTTCCGCGCGACGCTGCCCGACGACGCCGGCGCGCGTGGTCGCGGCGTGAACGCGCAGTTCGGCGCGCACGTCGATCTCGATCACGTCGTGGTCGCCGACAACCGTCAAGTCGGCATCTTCCTCTTCGCACAAGGCACGCATGTCACGTTCACCGAGTCGCTCCTCACGAACACGGGCACCGATGACGACGGTCGCTTCGGTCACGCCGTCGAAGGGCTCGACTATGCGCGCTTCATCGCCACGCGCAGCGTCTTCTCCCACAGCAAAGGCGCGGCGCTCGCGTTCGCTACCGCGGGCGGAACCGTCCTCGCGAGCCGAGTCGAAGCGAACCTGATCGGCATGCACGTCCAGGACGGCACGAACCTGCGCGTCGAAGCGACGCTACCCGAGCTCGCGCCAGCGCTCGACGTCATCGTCTCGGCCGACACGACCTTCATCGACAACGTGTCGCGCACGAGCGGCGACGTGCTCCCGCTTCCGGAGCCCGTCGGGAAAGATCGCAAGTAGCGCGACGGCAGGTGCTGCGGCGGTCAGGTGCCCGAGCTCGAGACCTTCTGCAGCTTCGAGCCACCCGACTTCTTCGCCTTGGCGTGCTTCTTCGACGCGGGCTTCTTCGCAACTTCTTTCGCGGGCTCGGGCGTAGGAGCCGCCGCCGCAACCGGAGGCGGCGCGGGGATCGTCTTCGGAAGCTCGGGTGCAGGCGGAGGCGGAGCAACAGGTGCAGCAGCCGTCGTGGCAGCGGCCGCCTTCGCGTCCTTCGAGTCGCCGGCAGCGAACGAAACGAGCGCGATGATGGCAATCAGTGCCCCCACCCCTCCCGCGATCCACGTCGGTCGAACCTTCTTGACCCACGACGTCCCCATCGTCGCAGTCGCAAACTCGGCGAGGTCGGCGCTGGTGTCACGCGACACGGCCGGCGGCACTTCACTGAGCGGCGCGGGAACGATTGGCTGAAGGTTCTGGGCAGCGAGCACCTCGGCTCGCTCGTCGGCAGCTTTTTGCTGCATCGCGAAGATGTCGATCAGGCCCGAGTCATCTTTGGGGGATTCCACAATCCATGGCTTTGCAAAATCACGTCCGCTCGCTTCCCGCCGAAAACGCGCCCATTGTGGCCACGTCTGCGCGCGAGAGGAGGACACCGAACCGTCCACCCGCTGAGACATTGGCTCCCCAGCACCCGGGCTCTACGCGTCGCGGGTCACGCGCGCCGGGATGGTAGCCTTCGCGCTGTGACGAAGCGCGACGAGCCCCCCGCGAGCATCGGGTTCGACATGACGGTCGCCGACGAGGACTTCGATCGGCAAGTGAGCTCGCGCTACCCCACGTTGTTCGCGCAGAAGACCACGATCGCGCTGCATCCCCAGGCCACGATCGAGCCCACGACCGTAGCGATTCGAGGCGATCGCGCCGACACCCCGGGGCGCCGCGCGCTCACGGGCTTGTTCATCGAAGGCGCGTCGACGATCTCGGCGGGCCTGGCGATGGAGAAGACAATCGGCGAGGGCGGGATGGGCATCGTCCGGCTCGCCACCCAGCTCTCGCTCGGCCGCAAGGTCGCCGTGAAGACGCTCAAGCCCGACGCCCGCACCGACGGCGCGCGCCTGCGGCTCTTGCGCGAAGCCTGGGTGACGGGCTCGCTCGAGCACCCGAACATCGTGCCGGTTTACGATCTCGGCCTCGACGTCGACGGCGCGCCGATCATCGTCCTCAAGAAGATCGAGGGCGTCGAGTGGGGCGCGCTCATGGGCGATGCGGCAATCGTGAAGGAGCGCTTCGGATCCGCCGATCTCCTCGAGTGGAACCTGCGCATCCTCGTTCAGGTCTCGAACGCGCTCAGCCTCGCGCACGCGCGCGGCATCGTGCACCGCGATCTCAAGCCCGAGAACGTGATGATCGGCGAGTTCGGCGAGGTCTACGTCGTCGATTGGGGAATCGCGGTCAGCTTGAAGGACGATGGCAGCGGTCGCATCCCGCTCGCCTCCGAAGCGCGCGACGTCGCCGGCACGCCCGCATACATGGCGCCCGAGATGCTGGGTGGTGACCCACCGCGGATCAGCGAGCGCACCGACGTGTACTTGCTCGGCGCGATCCTGTTCGAGATCCTCGCGGGCAAAGCGCCGCACCAAGGCGAGACCTTCCGGCACATCGTCCACAGCATCGTGATGTCGAAGGCGGCGCTCCCCGCGGGCGTTCCTCCGGAGCTCGCCGACGTCTGCCGGCGCGCGATGCACCTCGACCCGGAAGGCCGCTACGAGAGCGTCGACGCGCTGCGCTTCGCGCTCGAAGACTTCCTCCGTCACGCGGGCTCGTCGCAGCTGTCGCTCGAAGCCGACGCGCGGCTCGCCGAGCTGCGCGGTCTCCTTACCGCCAACGGCAGCGTCGAGCAGGAGGAGGAAGGACCGCAGCGGCGTACGCGCATTTACAACCTGTTCGGCGCGTGTCGCTTCGGTTTCCGGCAGGCGCTTCGCTCGTGGCCCGACAACGAGGACGCGAAGTCCGGGCTGCGCATCGCGACCGAGCTCATGACCGAGTTCGAGATCGCACGTGGCTCGGCAGAGAACGCCGACGCCATCCTCGCCGAGCTGGACGAACCACCGCCCGCGCTGGTCGCCCGCGTGAAGGCCGAGCTCGTGAAGAGCGCGGACCTGCGCTCGCAGGCCGACAATTTGGTGCGCGCTTACGATCCGAACGTCGGCGGGCGAACGCGGCTGTTCTTGTCGAGCGTGCTCGGCGTGGGTTGGGTCCTCTTCCCTCTCATCGGCCGATTCTACGAGGCCCACTACGGCCCATTCACGCACACGCTCGCGCGCGGCTCGTCGATTCTGCTCGCGGCGATCGTGGCGGGGATGGCGTACTGGGGTCGCGAGTCGCTGTCGAAGACGCTCATCAACCGTCGCTTGATCGCGATCACGCTCTTTGCGTTCGCCGGACAGCTCACGATGGAGCTCGGTGCGCAGCTGCTCGGGCTCTCGGCCGAGGTCACGCAGGCGCTCCACTTCTTCAACTACTTCGTCGTGACGTCGATGGCGACGCTCGCGATCGAGAGGCGCCTCATGTGGAGCGCGCTTGTCTACCTCGTAGGCTTCTTCGTCGTGTGCGCGAATGCAGACACGCGGTGGTGGATGCTTTCTCTCTGCAATTTGGCTCTGACCGTGAATTTCATGATCGCGTGGAGCCTCTACGTGCCGACGTCTGCGGAGCTACGCGCACTTCGAGCCGAACGCGCACGTGTGTCGTCGCTGCGAAGTGGATGAAGGATCCGCTCCTCCACATTTTGCTTGCATGATCTGAATTTTTGGCCCTCCGCGCGCGGATCATGAGATCCATTTACCGTGGCGGGGACATTCGGCTCAACACCCCGCGAAGGAGAACGTCGATGACCCGTGGGGTGATTGTGCTGTTCGTGAGCGTCACACTAATAAATCTCAATACATATACCA
>CAXSGV010000495.1:0-5351 GCA_964236615.1 uncultured Polyangiaceae bacterium | reverse complement strand
GGCGACGGCCTCGAATTTCGCGGTGCCGAGGCCTTGCTCGAGGTGGTGCAACAGACCACGCGCGTGCGTGCTCGCGTTGCGCCGGGCGGCGGCGCGCACGTCGCCGAGCAGATCGCCTACGACGTCGCGCGCGAAGGCGACGAGACGGCGCTGCAGCCGGCTTCGCGCACCCGCGCCGAGATCGTCGTCGATGCGCGTCTGCAAGAGACGCACGTCGGGCTGCGCGATCGTGACACCGCGCACGATCTCGCCGACCACACGCGTGGACTCGACGTGGACGATGTGTCCGCTCGCCTCGAGCACGAAGGCCTCGTGCGGCGCCTCGATCAGGAGCTCGGCGGTGGCGTTCGCGCTCGAATCGTCGAGGAGCTTGCGCGACGACGGTGCCGCGGGAACGAGCCGCGATCGCAGCGCGGCGAGACCCGCGAACGGGTGACCGCCGTCCACGTCGGGCGGCAGATCAGGCGTCGATGGCGGGGCGTTCAGGTGCCGGCCGCGTGGACGCGCCGCCCGCGCGTTCGAGCGCTTCACGTCGACGAACCGTGTGACCAGCGCCGTGTGAAGCGCCTCGCTCAGGCGATCTTCGAGGTCGCGCGTCTTGTCGTTCCACATCTCGGGCGACGCGATCCAGGAGGTTCGGTTCGCCACGTAGGTCCAGGTTCGCGTCGACGCGATACGCGCGACGAGCGTCTCGACGTCGCCGCGCATGTCGTCGAGACCGCGCAACTGCGCCGCGATCCAGTCGTCGCTGAGAATCCCGCGCGTCGTCAGCTCCAAGAACAGATCGGCGAGGAGCTCGACGTGCACCTCGAGGAGCAGCTTCCGGAAGTCGGGGATCGTGCACACGTCCCAGAGCAAGCGCACCTGAGCCTCGCCCCTCGCCACGCGCGCGACGTCTTCCCGCGCGACGAGACGCAAGAACGTCATCGTGTCCTCGGCGTCGCCCACGAGCCGCAACACGCCACGCGTTGGCCGTTGTGCGAGCGAGGCGGTCAGCGCGTCGATCGAGCTGAAATCGAGGCGATCGTTCCGCCACCGGACACGGGTCACCGAGGGAAAGCGGTGCTCTTCGATCGCCGACACCGTCGAGGCGCCGAGCTCGAGTGGCGCGATCGTGCCGAAGGTGCCGTTCTCGATCCAGCGTCCGGCGCGGCCAGCAATCTGCCCGAGCTCTGCGTCCTCGAGCGTCCGCACCTCGTGACCGTCGAACTTGCGCAGCGCTGCAAAGGCCACGTGGCCCACGCCGAGGTTGAGCCCCATGCCGATGGCGTCCGTGGCCACGAGGTAATCGACCTCGCCCGCCTGGAACATCGCGACTTGCGCGTTGCGCGTCCGCGGCGAGAGCGCGCCGAGCACCACTGCGGCGCCGCCTTTCCGGATGCGGAGTCGCTCGGCGATCTCGTAGACCTGCGACATGGAGAACGCGACGACCGCGCTTCGTGGTGGCAGCCGCGCGAGTGGCACGCTACCCGCGAACGACAACCGCGAGAGGCGAGGGTGCTCCACGATGCGCGCCGTTGGTGCCAGCTCGGAGAGAACGCGCCGCATCGTGCCTGCGCCGAGGAGCCACGTCTCTTTGCGTCCGCGCGCCGAGAGGATGCGCGAAGTGAAGACGTGCCCGCGCTGGTCGTGCTCGGCGAGCTGGATTTCATCGACGGCCACGAAGTCGACCTCGCGCTCCACCGGCATCGCCTCGACGGTCGACACCCAGTAGGAGGGCCTCGGCGGAATGCGCTGCTCCTCGCCGGTCACGAGCGCGACCTCGGCTTCACCGACCCTGGCGCTGACCTTGTCGTAGACCTCACGCGCCAGAAGACGCAGCGGAAGCCCGATCATACCGGTGTCGTGCTCGAGCATTCGCTCCGTGGCGCGGTGCGTTTTTCCCGTGTTCGTCGGGCCGAGCAGAGCCGTTATCGCGCTGGCGTCCACCATAGGGAGGGCGAACGACTGTACAATGCCCGGTTCGATCTCAGCGTCCGAGGACCGTAGGGCGAGTGAATTGAAGAGCTACGGGGCGACCATTTTGTTCATCAAGGATTGATCGTCGAAGAGCAAGACGGTGCAGACGTTGCCCTGGCTACCGAAGACGAGCCGGGCGTGACGTCCGCGCCAGTAGGATTGCTCGCTGCCGTCGGTCGAGTGCTTGCTCGGCTCGCCGAGTCGACGCTTCAAGTGCACACCCGTCTTGGTGCAGAGCGCCGCGTCGTGCCCGGTGAACTTCGCGAAATCGAGAGAGCCGTCTCGAAACGTGTAGGTCGAGTCCGAGAACGCCAGGCCCGCCTCGTTCACCGGCGTCGCGCTCTTGATCTCTCGATTCTCCTCGCGCAGGTTCTTGAACGATGCCTTGGGCGCTCCGAGCTTCGCGCCAGCGAAAGACGGTTCAGCATCGATACTCTCGCGCACGACCAGGTCCGCGGCCGGGTCCTTCGAGTTGGCCCCTGGCGCGGCTACGGACAATGTCGAAGGTCGATCCGGCGGGGGCTCGGGCGCTTGGTTCACCGAGACTTCGGCGATGGGCGCTCGGGGTGGCGCCGGGGATCCGCACGAAGCGTCGGCGAGAACAACGCAGGCGCACACGGAGAACGAGGAGAGGAGCTCGAAGATGGAGTGGCGCTGCACGCCACGAGAATACGCCGCAAACCGCTCGCTTCGGTGGGTCTCTGGATGAGCAAGCGCCTGCATGTCCGTTGCCGTTATTGCGCTGCCGTCCACCATAGGGAGGGCGAACGACTGTACAATGCCCGGTTCGATGTCAGCGTCTGAGGCCCCGCAGGGCGAGTGGATTGAAGGGCTGGAACCTCTTGGCGTGCGCCGTCTCGTCGGCAAACGCGCCTTCGATCTCGCTCTGAAGGGGCGTCTGCTCTACGGCTTTCCCCCCGAGCGGCGAGGGAACGCCGTGTTCGCCGCGCTGGTCGAAGAGTTCGACAAGCCCAAGTACGACGAGTCGACCGACGAACGGATCAAGAAGGCGCTGCACACCGAGGTGCAGATCACCTGCACCGACGGGCAGATTCAGGGCACCTGCTCGCGCTGCATGAACCCGTTCGGGCCCTGCGTGCACATGGCGACCGTCGCCGTCGATCTTGCGCTCTCGCGCCGCCTTCGCCTGGCGGTGTTCGAAGGGCGCATCGATCAAGAGGCGATTGCGCGTGCGAGCACGGCGCGTTTCGCGTTGAACCTCGAGCTCGGCTTCGACGCGTCGTTCGAAGGCTGGCTCGCCCCCGTGCAGCAGGGGCAAGCCGTCGACATCGCAGTGCAGTCGGTGGGCCGCGGCGACCCTTACGAGGAGCTTCGCTACGGGGAGCACGTTCGCCTTCGCCACGACATTCTCTCGATCAGCGTGCGCCGCCGCGGTGAGAAGAAGCTGATCGACGCGAAGGAGATCACGACCCTCACGATGTTCTCGGCGCGCGATCGCCGCGTGCTTCAGTTCGTGCGCGAAGACCGCGCCGGCAAGAAGGGCGTCTTCACCGCGGGCGTGCAGTCGTCGCTCACCCTCGAAGCGATGCGCTTGCATGGCGGCATCTACGGCGCGGGCTTCCGCGGCGTCCTCGACTTTCGTTCGGTGCCGGTGCGGCCGCGCCTCCTCCTCGCGGAGGCCGACCCCTTCGCCGAGCTGACCGCATACTGGGAGACCGAGGACGGCACCCTCAGCGTGCCTTTCACCGAGGCCGCGTTCTACCGCGGCCCGTTCCCCTACGTATGGACGCGCTCCGGCTCGATCTTCCCGGTCGTGAAGGACGTCGATCAAGATCTGGTGAAGGGGCTCGTGCAGCGGCCGATGCTCCATGTCCCGCCGAGCCGACTGCAAGACGTCGGCGAGCGCTTGTTCCGCGTAGCGCGCGGCCGCGGCATCGCGCTGCCTGCGCACGAGACCTTCGGCCTTCCGCCGCTCGAGACGCCGCGTATCGTCCTGCGTCTCGCAGGTGACGCGCTCGACGTACACGGCGAGCTGGTCGCGGTTTACAAGACGCGGGAGATCCCGCTCGTCGGAAATCTCAGCGGACAACCGCAGCCACACTTCACCGACGACGGACGCGATCTCGAGACCGAGGCCGAAGCGCGCATCGCGATCGAGAACGCAGGCCTCGTGCGGCCGGGCACCTTCGTCGACTACGACGAGCCGGCCGAGCTCGAAGAGCGTCCGCCCCCACGCGACCTCGGCATCCAAGGCGAGGCCGCCGTCGAGTTCTGGCAGAGCGGGCTGCTCGCGCTTCGCGGCATCGTCGATCCGCCCGTCGAGGTCGAGCTCACACAGCAGCTTGCGAGCATCCGCATCGGCGAGCCCATCAAGCCGCGCCTCAGTATCGTGCTCGAGGGCGACTGGCTCAGCACCAAGCTCGACTTCGACACGAAGGATCTCCCCGTCGAGCTCGCCGCGGTCCGCAACGCGCTCATGTTGAAGCGCCGCTGGGTACAGCTGAGCGACGGCACGCTCGCGAAGATCTCCGCCTCGGTTGCCGAGCTCGCCGAAGAAGCGGGCGAGATCCTCGGTGCGACGGGGCAGGCCAAGCTCGCGCCCCACCAGCTCGGTCGCCTCGATCGCTGGGTCGAAGAGAACGACGGTCGCATCGACGCGGCGGTGTTCGCGCTTCGCAAGCGTCTGCGCGCGCTCGCCGTGGCCACCGAACCCGACATGCCCGTCGGCCTGAACGCGACGCTTCGCCCTTACCAGCGCCACGGCCTCGCCTGGCTGCAGTTCCTCCAAGCGCTCGGCGCCGGGGGAATTCTTGCCGACGACATGGGTCTCGGAAAGACGATCACGACGCTCGCGTTCTTGCTTCGTCGCAAGGAGCTCGAAGGTCCAGGGCCGTCGCTCGTCGTGTGCCCCACGTCGGTCGCGACGAACTGGCTCGTCGAGGCCGCGCGCTTCACGCCCGATCTGCGCGTGCTCCTTCTTCACGGCGTTCCGAAGAACGCGCGTGCAGCTCGCGCGGCGCGAATCGAGGACAACGATCTCATCGTCACCACCTATGCGCTGCTTCGAAGCGACACCGACTTTCTCTCGAAGATCCGCTTTCGCACCGTCATCCTCGACGAGGCGCAGAACATCAAAAACTCCGACAACGCGACAACGCGCGCAGCCAACCTGCTCGACGCTTCGATGCGGCTCGCGCTCTCCGGCACGCCCATCGAGAATCGGCTGCGTGAGCTCTGGTCGCTCGCGTCCTTCGCGAACCCGGGAATTCTCGGGACGGTCAGAGGCTTCGAGACGCGCTACGAGCGGCCGATCGCGACCGATCGCGCGAGCCCGCTAGCAACCGAGCTCCGCGCGGTCGTGCGTCCGTTCTTGCTTCGGCGCACGAAAGACGACGTCCTCAAGGAGCTCCTGCCGAAGACCGAGATCAACC
>CAXSGV010000494.1:2307-5377 GCA_964236615.1 uncultured Polyangiaceae bacterium | reverse complement strand
GATCCTCGCCGTCGATTCCGCCATCCGGAACGAAGGTCGAGGGGCCGTCTTCGGTACCCCCGCCGCCGCAGGCTGCGGCAAACAAGACACTCGAACAGACGGCAAGCACGGCAAACCGGGCGCGGCGCGGCATCAAAGACAAGTCAGAACCTCCTGGCTCCATGCGCGAGCAGCACGTGCTCGAAACGCGCGGACAGCCAACTGTTCATTCTGTTGAAGGCGGCCTCGACCCGCCAGCCTCCATTTTCGGGAATGAAGCGACGACACGTCGTTTTGTCGCCTGTTCGACCACAGACAGCACGCGTCGTTAACGGAATGCCCGCACGCGTCCTCGTGTTCGATTCAGCGTGAAGATCCTTTACGGCGTCACGGGAGAAGGCCTCGGCCACACGATGCGAGCACGCGCGCTCGTGCAGCATCTGGTTGCAGCGGGGCACCAGGTGAAGATCGCGGCGTCGGGCCGCGCGGTGGCGGTGCTCCGACAGCACCACGCCGACACGGTTGCCATCGACGGGCTCCGGATTGCCTACGAGCGCGGCGCCGTTCACCGCCGGCGCACGCTCCTCCAGAACGTGCGCGACGCACGCTCGGCGCTGGCCCACAACATCGAAGTCGGGATGGAAGACGGTATCGACTTCGATCCCGATGTCGTCGTCACCGACTTCGACTCGTTTGCCTACGTCATCGGCCGCCTGCTCGAGCGACCCATCATCTCGTTCGACCACCAGCACGTCCTCGATCGCTTCCACCACACGCGTAGTTTGCGCCGCACGCTCGCGGCCGATTTCGCGGCGACGCGCGTGTTCGTTCACGCGAAGACGCCGCGCTGCGATCACTTCGTCGTGACCTCGTTCTTCTTTCCCGAGGTTCGTGCGCGGTACGCGCCGACGACGACGTTGGTCGGGCCGGTCGTGCGCACCGAGATCGAGCAGGCTCGCACGACCTCCGGCGACCACGTGCTCGTCTACCAGACCGCGTCTGGCGATCCGAACCTCTTGCCCGCCCTTCGCGCGACGCCGAGCACCGAGTTCGTCGTCTACGGGCTCGGAGCCGAGCGCCGCGACGGCAACGTCCACATGCGCGCGTTCGACGAGGCGCGCTTCATCCAGGATCTCGCGAGCGCGCGCGCGGTCGTTTCGAACGGCGGGTTCACGACGCTGTCGGAGGCGATCTACCTCGGCAAGCCCGTGCTCAGCGTGCCCGTTCGCCACCAGGCCGAGCAGGAGCTCAACGCCGCCTACCTCGAGTCGCTCGGGCTCGGCATGCGCGCGGCGCGCGTCGACGCGAACGCGTCGGCGACTGCCACCCGAGCACCGACGGGCGGATGAAGCGCGGCAACGCCGACGCGTGCGCCGCCATCGACGCGCTCCTCGCGCGCGCGGAGGCCGCATGACCTCGCCGTACGACGTGACCACGTTCGAAGACTTCTGGCCCCACTACGTCCGCATGCACCAAAAGTCCGAGACCCACGCGCTCCACGCGCTCGGCACACTGTCGGCAGCGAGCTTCATGGCGCTTGCCCTCGCGAAGAAGCAGCCCCTCTTCTTGCTCGCCGCGCCACTTGCCGACTATGCGCTCGCGCACGCGAGCCACCGGCTCTTCGAGGGCAACGTGACGAGCCCGTGGAAGAACCACGCGTGGCACACGCGCGCCGAGCTGCGCATGCTGCGTTTCGTCTTGAGCGGTCGCATGCGCGCCGAGGTCACGAAGCATGCGGCCACGCCGCGCTGAAGCTGTGACGCACGCTGCCCAGCATCAGCCACCGATGCGGCATGGGGTGTGCTAGGTTCGGGTCTTGCAGTTTTTGGAATTCGCCGCGCTTGGTCGCGGTGCCCTGGTAACGAGCTGGTGAAAGCTCCCGAAGCCCGTCGTCTCCTCCTCACCGAGGGGGCCCTCACGCTCGGCACGCGCTGGGCGCGATTCTGGTGCGACGAGATGCGGCGCGACGGCCGTCCGATTTCGGGTGGCTGGCCGGGGACCGTCCCCGAGGCACGTGCGCGGGTTGCAGCGTATTTCGGGCCGGAGCTTGCACGCCGACGCATGGCGCAGCTGACCGCGGACGAGCTCGCGCTCGCCGCGCGCGCCACTTACCAAAAAGCGAAGCGGGACTGGCTCGCCACCCCGATGTTTTGAAACGGCCGAGCGTACGGCGAACGGAAGGCGAGCTCCATGAAGGAAAAGAAGGACACCGAGACGGTGAAGATCACGAACCAGTTCCGCGCCAAGCGCGGGATGGTTTACGACCTGAAATGCGACGGCGAGCGACTCACCGTCGGCATCTGCCCGCGCGAGAACGACGACGAGGCCGGCGACTGGCGCGTCGACGCTCGGAACAGCAGCTCGCCCGACGCGCTCGTCGTGAGCGAGTGGGGCAAGACGCGCGTCGACGCGTTGCGCGAGGTCGGTCGCTCCTGGGCATTGAAGGCGGAAGCGAACGGTCTTCCCACCTACGACTGGGAGGCTGTCGCCAAGGCGCTCCTCGCGGTTCGCGCGCTCTGAGCCTGCGATGGCCGCCGCGAAGAAGGCGCCGCTAGCCAAGAAGAAGCCAGCGACGAAGAAGGCGCCGCTAGCCAAGAAGAAGCCAGCGACGAAGAAGGCGGCGCTTGAGAAGAGTGCGCCCCTTGCGCGCGCACGCGCTCACGCGCTCGGCTTTCCGGGCGCGACCGAGGATTTTCCGTGGGGCGAGACGGTGGTGAAGGTCGCGAAGAAGGTGTTCGTGTTCCTCGGCCACGGCCACGGCGAGGGGGACACCGTGTTCGGTCTCTCGGTCAAGCTGCCGCTTTCGGGGGCTGCGGCGCTCTCGCTCCCGTTCGCGTCGCCCACGGGCTATGGGCTCGGCAAGGCGGGATGGGTCAGCGCCTCCTTCACCAAAGCGGACAATGTTCCGCTCGACCTCCTCGAGGAATGGATCGAGGAGAGCTACAGCGCGGTCGCCCCGAAGAAGCTGGTGGCGCAGCTCGACGCGACCCGTGCCACGTCCACCAAGTAGCCCGGCGTTTACTATAACGGACATGGTTCTGTCTTGACGGAGGTCGCGCGACGCCTTCATCATGCCGCAGGGGCCGCCGCA
>CAXSGV010000494.1:0-2249 GCA_964236615.1 uncultured Polyangiaceae bacterium | reverse complement strand
GCTTCGGCCTGACGTTGGGTTACAGCCTCCTTTACCTCGGGTTGCTGGTGCTCATACCGCTCGCAGGGCTCCTCCTGAAGGCGAGCACCATCAAGGGCCCCGCGCTCTGGCAGACCATCACCGAGGATCGCGCGATCGCGGCCTACGAGCTCAGCTTCGGCGCATCGTTCATGGCCGCTCTCCTCAACGTGCTCTTCGGTCTGCTCGTCGCGTGGGTGCTCGTGCGGTACCAGTTCCCCGGTAAGCGCATCGTCAACGCGATGATCGATTTGCCCTTCGCGCTGCCGACCGCGGTCGCGGGGATCGCGATGACCACCGCCTACGCGCCCAACGGCGTGCTTGGCAGCGTGCTTGCCCGCGCGCACATCTCGGTCGCGTTCACGCCGGTGGGTGTCGTGCTGGTGCTCATGTTCGTCGGTCTCCCGTTCGTCGTGCGCACGATTCAGCCCGTGCTCGAGGACTTCGACGCGGACCTCGAAGAGGCAGCGGCCGTGCTCGGCGCGACGCGCTGGCAGACCTTCACCCGCGTCATCTTGCCCGCGCTACTGCCCTCGATCCTCACCGGCTTTGCCCTCGCATTCGCGCGCGCGCTTGGCGAGTATGGCTCTGTGGTCTTCATCTCCGGCAACATGCCGATGAAGACCGAGATCGTTCCGCTCCTCATCATGACGAAGCTCGAGCAATACGACTACGCGGGCGCCACCGCGCTCGCCTCGGTGATGCTCATCGCGTCGTTCGGTCTGCTCCTTCTCGTCAATGTTCTCCAACGCTGGACGCGGCGAGGGCACGGATGAGCGGCGCACCTCCGCGCGTTCGATCGGTGGCAAGCCGTCGCGAGACCGGCGTCGCGTCGGAGCCCGCGCTCGTCCGCTGGGGCCTCACCGCGGCGGCGCTGCTCTTCCTCGCGGTGTTCCTCCTCGTGCCGCTCGCGGTCGTGTTCGCGTCTGCCTTCGACAAGGGACCGGCCGCCTACTTCAAAGCGATCCTCGAAGACGACGCGCTCTCCGCGATGCGCCTCACGATCATGACCTCGGCGATCGCGGTGCCGATGAACACCGTGTTCGGTGTCGGCGCCGCGTGGCTCCTCGCGAAATACGAGTTCCGCGGCAAAGCGGTCCTCCTCACGCTCATCGATCTTCCGTTCAGCGTGTCACCCGTCATCTCGGGCCTCATCTTCGTTCTCATGTTCGGCGCTCAGGGCTGGTTCGGCCCGTGGCTGCGCGATCACGACATCAAGATCATCTTCGCGGTGCCGGGCATCGTCCTCGCCACGACCTTCGTGACGTTCCCGCTCGTCGCGCGCGAAACTCTCTCGGTGATGCAAGCGCAGGGGAGCGACGAAGAGGAGGCGGCGCTCACGCTCGGCGCAAGCGGCTGGCAGATCTTCTTTCGCATCACGGTCCCCAAGATCCGCTGGGGCCTCATCTACGGCGTGATCCTCTGCAACGCGCGCGCGATGGGTGAGTTCGGCGCGGTCTCGGTCGTGTCCGGGCACGTGCGCGGCACGACGAACACGATGCCGCTCCATGTCGAGGTCCTCTACAACGAGTACGCGTTCGTCGGCGCGTTCGCCGTGGCCTCGCTTCTGACGATCCTCGCCGTGACCACCGTCGCGCTCACGACCTTCGTCGAGTGGCTGGCGAAGGACCGCGAGGCGCGTGCCGACGCGCGGCCTGTTCCGGCCGCCGCCGTTCCCGACGTCGAGGTGTCGCCATGAGCGTGATCGTGAAGAACCTCACGAAGCGCTTCGGCGCGTCGAGTGAAGCCGCGGCCGCCGCCGGCGTGAGCTTCGAAGCCCCGTCGGGCAAGGTCACGAGCTTGCTCGGTCCTTCGGGCTCGGGAAAGTCCACCGTGCTCCGCGTGATCGCCGGCCTCGAGGAGCCGGACGAGGGCGCGGTCTCCATCGACGGCGTCGACACCACCAAGATCCCCGTGCGCGAGCGCGGCGTCGGCTTCGTGTTCCAGGGCTACGCGCTCTTCGGGAACATGACCGTCTTCGACAACATCGCGTTCGGCCTGTCGATCCGGAAAACCGCCAAAAACGTGATTGCCGAGCGCGTCACCGAGCTGCTCGCGCTCATCCAGCTGCAAGGTTACGAGAAGCGCTTCCCGCGTCAGCTTTCGGGTGGGCAGCGGCAACGTGTCGCGCTCGCCCGTGCGCTCGCTCCGCGTCCCAAAGCTCTCTTGCTCGACGAGCCGTTAGGCGCGCTCGACGCGCAAGTACGCGAAGAGCTTCGCGAGCAGCTCGT
>CAXSGV010000493.1:0-5387 GCA_964236615.1 uncultured Polyangiaceae bacterium | reverse complement strand
CGCGCCGTCGCCAACAGCGCAGCCCGTGCCTACTTCTTGGGGACAGCTGACGTCATGGGCGCCGGCAGTGCGGAAGGAGCAGGCGCCGACGGTGCCGCGGGTACGGGCTTCGGCGCAGGCGCCGACGGAGCAGGCGCGGCCGACGATGGGAGCACGGGCTGACCCGTGGCTTCGTCGACGATGCCGACCTCCCAGGTGGCGCCGGCTTTGCGCGCGACGGGATCGCACGCCTCGCTCGTGAGACCACCTTTCGAAAACAGCCGCACGCACAGCATGGGACCCTTCTCGACGCGCTCGTCCAGGTACTTCACCGAGAGCGTGTAGCGGCCGGGCGTGTCGCCGTGGAGGCGCGTGAGTGTCGTGATGCCCCACTTCGAGACCTGGCAGTACGACGGCTTGTCGGTCGACTCGTAGGAGCAGTCCTTGCGCGACGGAGCACGCGGCTTCGGCGCCGGCGGGCGCGCGGCCGGCTTCGGCCTTACCGCGGCAGCCGCCGACGACGCTGACGACGCCGACGACGCCGACGACGCTGACGACGCTGATGACGCGGACGCAGCAGGTGCAGCTGCGGGCTCCGGAGGAGGAGGCGGCGGGTTGGCCTCGTACGCGTGAAGCTCGACGCGCGGAAAAGTCTCGATGTCGTCCTGCGCCGTGTACTTGCTCCACGCGATCGCCGCGTACGTGTCCGCGGTGGGCGGCGCGACGTCGATGGTGGCGATGCCTTCGCCTTTTCGCTGCCCGTCGTCGGTGGCCTCGACGTGCACGACGAACTTGCCGATCGCATCGACCGTGAATTTTCCGTAGAGGCCGCCTTGCGCGAACTTCACCTTCGCGCCCGAGCCCTTTGCGATCTCGCGGAAGCGAAGCGTGCGATCAACGACCGGACGCACGCCCGGCTCGACCGTCGCTTGGCACTCGACGCTCGATCCGAGCGCCGCGGTCAGCCGCTCGGACCACTCGGTCGCAGGCGGAATGCGGCACGCCACCTTGGCGGTCGGCGCGCGCTGCGCACCGCACGCGTCGTTGCGCTCGGCGTCGATGTGCAGGTGCACCGGCTTGTCGCTGCGGTTGATCTTCACGAGATCGAACGCCTGATGCTTCGGTTCGGGAACGGTGCAGCCTTCGCCCGGAAGCACCTTTGCGAGGTAGAGGTGGATGCCGTGCTCGGCGTCGATGGCACGCGTCACCTTGAGTGAGAGGACATCGGGCTCGCCCGCGTAGACGGCGACGACGCTCTCGGTCGCGAACTCGATGTCGTTCGACAGCGGGTGCCCCGACACGTCGGCGAAGAACAGATCCCAGTCGGTCTTGTCGCGGATCGCGAAGTACCCGGCCCGGTGGCCTTCTTGGTTCGGCGCCGTGATGCGCTCGAAGCGCGCCGGCTTGCCCATCTCGAGCTCCGACGTCTGACCGACGCGGGCCGTGTGCACGATTACCGGAGGGTCGGTGGCACACGAGAGAAGCGAGGCGAGCGATGTGAATCCGATCGCGCACGCGAGGACGGACCGCATTTTCTTGGGCGACGACGAGGGCGGCATGACCCGCTCTTTATACGCTAGGATCTTCTGGATGCGCACGGGACGGTGCATGTATTGCGGCGCCATTCGCCGCGGCGATTTCCCCTGCAACACGTGCGGCGCCGAGGTCCAACGACTGCAGTGCGTCGCCTGCCGCGCCATCGTTCTCGCCGGCACCGATCGCTGCGCGTGCGGCGCCTCGCTCGAGGTCAAGCACGCCGCGGCGTGCCCCCGTTGCAACGGCGCGGCGCTCGCCGGCGTCCAGCTCGACGACGGCGTCAAAGTCCTCCAGTGCGGTGGGTGCGGCGGATGCTTCCTGCGCGTCTCGGCGTGGACCGAGGTCTTGAATCGAACGGCCACTCCTGGCGCCGCCGACCCGCTGCTCGCCAAGTTCGTTCCCCCGCCCGCCTCACAAGGCAAGCCCGGCGCCAAGCAGCTGCCACGGCAAGCGCTCCTCGCGCCCTGCTCCTGCCCCGACTGCAGGAAGCCGATGGACCGCGTGACCTTCGGTGCGCAATCGTCGATCGTCGTCGATATCTGCAATCTGCACGGGATCTGGGTCGACGCCGGCGAGCTCGTCGAGGCAGTCGCTTTCGTACGCACGCGCGACCAGCACGGCGGCAAGGTGCCGAAGACCCAAGAGGAGCTGCGCGCCGAGTACGCGCACTCCGATGCCATCGCGGCTCGCCGCCACGAAGCCGATCGTCGCTTCGCGAAGATCGTCGCGGTCGAGCAGGAGGCGGGGCGCAAGTGGCTGCCGCCGCATGTGCGCGTCGCCCTCCGCGCGCTCGATCACATCATCGGGAAGTGACCCGAACAAGCGCGTGTACGAACGGTCCGCGACTACCGGTGCGCGGACGCGTCAGCGGCGCTTGAACTCGGCGACCAGCTCCTCGGTCGCGGTGTAAGGGTCTTTCGCGCGCGCGTCGACCTCGCGCACCGCCACCTCGATACGGTCGCCGAGCGCGTGCGTCGCGGCTTCGATGAGTGCTTCGCGAAGACCTTCGCGAACCTCGTCGGAGAGGCGAGCCTTGCGACGCGCACGTCCGTTCTCGGTGCCCGCAAGCCACGCGCGGTGGCGCTCCAGACCGGCGACGATCTCGGTGATGCCCTCCTTTCGCGTGGCAACGCAGCGCAAGATCGGCGGCGTCCAGCGCGCGGGGAGCGGTGCCTCGGCGGCCTCGACGGAGCCGCTTGCGCCGGTGCGACCGGTGAGCGCGACCCGCGCGTCGCCGGCGACCTGATGACCACGTGACTTCGAGGCGCCCAGCATCGTGTCGCCGCCGAGCGCGATCATGAGCTCGAGATCGCGCACCGTGGCGTCCACCCCCTCGCGGTCCGCCTTGTTGACGGCGAACACGTCCGCGCACTCGAGGATGCCGGCCTTGATCGCCTGTACGTCGTCGCCCATGCCGGGGGCCATGACGACGAGCGTCGTGTGCGCGGTGCGCGTGACCTCGAGCTCGTCTTGCCCGACGCCGACGGTCTCGACGAGGATGACGTCGCAGCCATAGGCATCGAGTATGCGCACCATGTCGCGCGCGGAGCGTGAGAGCCCGCCCATGTGCCCGCGCGTCGCGACGGAGCGGATGAACACGCCGGGATCGGTTGCGTGACGACCCATGCGAATGCGGTCGCCGAGGATCGCGCCGCCGGAGAAGGGGCTCGTCGGATCGACGGCGATGACACCGACGGTGCGGCCTTCGGCGCGGTAGGCCTCGATGAGGCGATCGCACAGCGTCGATTTTCCCGCGCCGGGGTTGCCAGTCACGCCGACGACGAACGCCTTTCCGGTGTGGAAGAAGAGATCCTTCAGCACCGTCGCGTAGTCGCCGACGCGATCGTCGGTGAGGCGCATCGCGCGAGCTGCCGCGCGAGGTTCATGCGCGAGCACGCGCGCGGAGAGCTCATGCATCGGGGGCATCGCGCGTCACCATGCCGTGCTCCTCACTTCAGGGCGAGCATCTTCTTCTCCACCGAAGCGCGATCGACGGGACCCTTGTTCTTGAGCGCCGTCTCGTAGGCCGTCTTCGCCGCGGCGGGCTCCTTGATACTTGCGAGCGCGTCGCCGAGCGCCACCCAGGCGGGCCCCCAGGTGGGGAACTCGCGCGTGGCCTTGTCGCCGAACGCCTTTGCGCTCGTGTCGCGACCCTGCGCGTGGCAGGCCTCGCTCGCGTGGACAAGCGCCGTGGGATCGCTGTGATCGAGGCCCCACGCCGCTTGGTAGCTCTCGACCGCGAGATCGATCTCCCCCTTCTTCGCCCAAGCGTCGGCGATGAGGAGCTTGGCCGAGGCGAGATTCGCGAGAATGCCGAGTGCGGCCTTGGCCTCGGTCATCGCGTCGTCGGGCTTGCCCTCCGCGAGCGACACGCGGCCGGCGATGACGTGCATCGTCGCGTCCTGCGGATCGAGCCTGAGAGCGAGGGTCGCGGATTTGCGCGCGTCCGCGACGCGGCCCGCGTCGATCTGCACCTCGGCGAGGTGGTAGACCGCGGCCGCGTAGGCCGGTCGCTCGTGTAGTGCTTTTTCGAGCGCGGCGACGGCTTCTCGTCCAGGCGGTAGCGCGCGCGAGAGCTCGTAGCTTGCTTCGGGGCTGAGCGGATCGACGAGGACGGCCTGCTTGAGCGCGACGAGAGCCGCGTCGCCCTTGCCCATCGCGAGCAAGAGGTGCCCAAGCTCGACGTGCGCGTCGACCGTGTCGGGCTTGAGCGCGATCGCGTCGCGCAAAAGCGTCTCGGCAGGTCCCTCTTTGAGCTCGAGCTCGAGCGCGCGCGCTTCGGCGACCTTGGCTTCGTAGCTCTTGGCGTTTGCCGCGAGCGCCGCCGCCGTTTCGAAGTGCGCTTCGCTGGCGCGCTTCCACAAGAGGTGCGCCTCGGCCGCGCACGCGTGACCGGCCGACGCGCCACCGGCGATTCCGCCCGCGACTTTGCATTGAACCATCGCCTGAGGAAAATCCCGCTTGGCGATGTGCGCGCGCGCGAGCTCGTAGTGAAGCGTGACGGACACCTCACCCGACCGTCCGTTCCATAGGCTCGCGCCGCGCCGCAGCTCGACGATCGCTTCGTCGTCGTGACCGGCGCGGCGAAGCGCGCGGCCGAGAGAGAGTGCGGCGTTGGGATCGTTCGGTGCCGCCTTTGCGGACGCGCGCAGCCCGTCGAGCGACGACTCTTGTGCGACCGAAGAGACAGACCACGCGAGGACCGCCGCCACCACCGCGCAAGACAAGCTACGTGCAACCTGCATGGTTCTTCTTCACCCCTCACGAAGTCCTAGCGCTTTTGCGCTGATTCGTCGATTTTCGCAACTGCCCAGGAAGCTGACTCGCGCACGGCGGGCGACGGGTGCTCCGCCGCCGCAAGGAGGAGCGCGGCGCGCGCACCCGCTTCCCGGCGGTTTCCGAGCACGATCGCGGCGTTTCGTGCCAGGCCATCCTTGGTCGCGCGCTTCACTGGACTGCCGAGGAGCGCCGCGCCGAACGCCGCGTCGTCGTGACCGAGTAGCGCGGTGAGATCGACCGCCGACCAGGTCGCGAGCGGCGCGAACGTCGCCACGAGCGCGGGATCGCGCGGCCGCGCCGACGCGTTGAACGGGCACACGGTCTGGCAGTCGTCGCAGCCGAAGAGATGCTCGCCGATGGCCTCGCGGTCGACAGGCTCGATGTTGCCGCGGTGCTCGATGGTGAGGTACGCGATGCACCGTCGCGGATCGAGCACGAACGGCCGCGGGAAAGCCTGCGTCGGGCATGCATCGAGGCAGCGTGTGCAGCTGCCGCAACGCTCGGCGATCGGCGTTCCGGGCGGGAGGTCGAGTGTCGTGACCACCTCGCCGAGAAGAACGAAGCTCCCCTGCCCCGGCACGATCAAGAGCCCG
>CAXSGV010000492.1:1426-5399 GCA_964236615.1 uncultured Polyangiaceae bacterium | reverse complement strand
ACGAGCGCTGCGCCCGCGAGGACGGCCCGCGCCGACGAGCCCGTCGCCGCCAAGGAGCCCCGTCTCCTCTCCGAGACCGGCGAGAACACGAGCGTCATCGACGCCTTCGACGGCGACGACCCGTTCGATCTGTCGCTCATGCTCGGCTTCGAGCAGAGCTTCAAGCACGCCAACATCCGACGCGAGACCGCGCTCGCGCAGCCCGGGCTCACGACCGGTGGCTTCACGTCGAAGAACGAGAATGTCGCTTCCTACAACCAATCGATCACCACGCTGAACGTCGGCGCTGACGTCGGGCTCTTTCGCGATCTCGCGTTGCTCTTCCGCTTTCCGATCATTCTGAGCGACGCGCGCGAGCTCACCGATCTCGATGGCTCGTCCCGCAACGCATCGCGCCGGCAAGACTCGAGCGGCGAGCAGCTCTTCAGCGTGCCGCACACGAGCCCCACGCGCAGCGGCATCGACTGGTTTTCGGTCGGTCTCAACTACGCGCTCATGAACCAGCAGCGCGACTTCACGAAGCCGACGTGGGTCGTCGGGGTCGAAGGCCGCTTCGGCGTCGGCACGCCCACGCACGCGTGCACTGCGAACCCCGCGCCTGGCTTGCCGCAGTGCCCCGATCCGCTCGACCCGAAGAACAAAGAGAAGACGCGCGCGCCCGGCATCAGCCGCGCGATGACGTCACTCGTCGCGCATACGGTCTTCTCGCGCCGTTACGGATACGTCGAGCCCTACACCGGCTTCTGGTTCCTCGCCGACTTCCCCCGCGAGGACACCGACTTCGGCGCGACGACCAAGCCTCGCGGCGCGCTCGTCAACCACCCGCCTCTCATCGGCAAGTTTACCATGGGCGTGGAGATCATCCCCTACGAGCGAAAGGATCGTTTTCAGCGCCTCTCGTTCGACGCGAAGATGTCCGGCACCTACCATTCGCCGGGCCGTGAGTATTCCGAGCTCTTCGACGCGCTCGGCTCCTCGCAGGCGTCGTCGATGCGCAACCCGAACCCTGGCGGCTACCACCTCGCCCCCGACGGCTTCTCGAGCGTCGCGGACAACGAAGCGCAGAAGGTGTATTTTACAGGCATAACCGAGCAACAGGCCTTTGGTAGCTTCGGGACCTCGGGCAGCGTGACCTGGCAGTCGGGGGAGCTCGTGAAGCTCACTGCGGGCATGGGCTTTCAGTTCCACCAAGCGCATTTCGTCACCGGCGCCGACGCGTGCAACCCCGACTTCAACAAGGACGCCGCCTCGGCCGGACCCTGCCACGGCGTCACCAACGGCGGCAGCGGACCCCAGCCCATCACGGGCATTCCCAACCCGAACCATCGCCCGGAGATTGACACTCCCGGCCACAGGTTCAGTGTCGACGACACGACGGTCGTGAATGTCTGGTTGAGCGGCGTCGTCATGTTTTGAGAATGCCGATGCGCCGTTCCCCCACCCGCCTATCCATCCGCCGACTCGCCCTTGGCGTGAGCGCAGGGACGCTCCTTGCGACGCTGACCGCGAGCACGTCCGCGCTCGCCGATGGCTCGGTCGTGATGTGGCCGGCGATGACGCCTGCGGGCGACGACCCCGGCACGCTCCCCATGCACCGGCCCGCCGAGGCCGAGCAGACCGTGTTCGCGCGCGCGCAGGAGCTCGACGCCACGCTGCGCGACGCGGCGCAGGATCTCGGCTTCACTCTGCATGTCGGCGACGCCGGACCTCTCTCGGGTCACACGCGCGACAGCGACATGCTCGAGCGTGCAAGCCACGCCGGTGCCGCCGGACCGAGCGCGGGAACGTGGGTCGTCAGCCCGCGGCTCGAGTACGCCGGCGGCGACACGTTCATCGTCCGCATCGTCGCCGTACCACCGAAGGGCCGCGAGCTCCGCGTGCGCGTCGAGACCGTGAAGGGCGCCGACGTCTCGGTGCGTGGTCTCGTCATGCTTCGCGACGTGATGTCCGCCGCGACCGCCGCGCGCGCAGCTGTCAGCGCACGCGAGCTCGTGAAGGTCGACGACGTCGCGAGCTACGGCGTGATGAGCCCGCTTCGCTCGCCGGGCCGGCCTGTGCTCGCCGTCAACGCCGCGCTCTTCGGCGCCTATGTCGCGTACAGCGTGCAACGCGCAAGCGGCAACGACGATCCGCGTGTACTCTACCCGCTTCTCGCGCTCGGCACCGGCGTGGGCATTGGCGCGAGCCTCCTTGCGGCCGAAGAATGGAACGTAGGTACGGGCGACGCGTGGTTTCTCTCCGGCGGCGCGTGGTGGGGTGCGGCAGCCGGCGTCTTCATCGCGAACGGCCGTCACGTGCAGCCGCTCAACGATCGGTATGCGTGGGGCGTCGGCGGCGGCTTCCTCGGTCTCGGGCTCGGCGTGTTCGCGCTGACGCGCAGTCACATCGACGAAGGCGACGCCGTGATCGTCAACTCGGGCGGCGCGTTCGGCATGGCGCTCGGCGGCCTCGGCGAGCTCTTCTACCGAGGCACCACCGTCGACTTCAAGCCGTACACCGGCGCGGGTTATGGCGCGGGTATCGGCGTCGTCAGCGCAGGCGTTCTCGCGACGTTCGTTCGGGCCTCGCCTTCACGTGTGATGCTCGTCGATCTCGGTGCCGGTCTCGGCGGCCTCGGCGGCGCGGCGCTCGCAAGCCCGCTCCTCTTCGAGGACGTCACGCCAGGCAAGGCGCGCGGCTTCCTCGCCGCCACCGCCGGCGCGACGATCGGCGGCGGCGCGCTCGTGCTCTACCTCACGCGCAACATCGACAAGAAAGAACAGGCGTGGCACTACGGCGCACCGAACCTCGGCGTGATCGGCTCGAGCGCCACGCCCGAGGGCAACGTGCCCGCGTACGGCATGACCTGGCGGGGCTCGTTCTGATTGCGTGGGCGTTGGTGCTGTCGCAGCTGGCGCAGCCGCCCGTCGCCACGCCAGCGCCGGCTCCTCCATCCCCGATCTGGGGCCCGCCGATCGCGCACGCCGCGGTCTTTCTGACGACGCTCCGCACGGTCGAGAGCGTGCTCTACCCGCTGCCGTTCGCGCAAGCGGACGACGTTCCACGGCACTACGCCGAGGCCTTCACGAAGCTTCCGATCTTCGACACGAGTGCGCGCGCGTTCGAGTGGGACCACGATCCGTGGACCATCAACGTGATCGGCCACGGCATGATGGGCAGCGAGCTCTACGTCCACGCGCGCATGTGCAACTTCGGCTGGCCGGGCTCGCTCGCGTTCGCAGCGATCGCGAGCACGACCTGGGAGTACGGCTTCGAAGCCAACGGCGTGCGCCCCTCGGCGTGGGATCTCGTCTACACGCCGCTCGCGGGGCTTCTCCTCGGCGAAGCTCGGTACCAGCTCGCGCAGGTGAAGGTGCTGCGGCCGATCGTGGATCCATTCGGCGAGCTCGGGCGCGTCGCGTTGAAAAGCCCGTGCTGAGGTGAAGCCCGTTCTCGCCGCCGCGGCGCTTTCGATGCTCGTGATCCTCGCGTGCACGAAGGACGCGCCCACGGTGGTACTGCACGACACACCTGCGCTGGACGCCGCGTTTCCGGAGCAGGCCCCCGTGCGCGTGAGAGCCGGCGCGACCATGGCGTTCGTCGCGACCCGAGGCGACGACATGGTCACCGCGATCGATCTCGTCACGAACGAGATCGCTGGGCGCTACCCGCTCGATCTCGATCCAGTCGAGGTCGATGGGCCCGAGCACCTCACGATGGATCCAACGGGCGAGCGGTTGTTCGTCGTGTTCTCGCAGCCGGATCTCGTGCTTGGACCGCACGCCGCGCATGCATCCAAACGCGGATCGGCCCTAGGCAGCCTCGACGCGACGCGATTCGCCACGCGCCAGCGTGTCCCGCTCAGCGCCGCCGCCTACGAGACCGCGCTGACGCCGGACGCCAAGAAGCTCGTCGTCACGCACTACGACGTCGCGCGCATCCAGGCGGCGATCGACACGAAGGCGGACACCCAAGCGATGCGCGCGCCGGTCAT
>CAXSGV010000492.1:0-1416 GCA_964236615.1 uncultured Polyangiaceae bacterium | reverse complement strand
CGTCGACGCTAGCGACCCTCGCCTCGCGCGATGCGTGCATCTTACCCGCAGGCATTGCGGTCTCGGCCGACGGCACCCGCGCGTGGATCGCTTGCTACGGCGAGGACGTGATCGCCGAGCTTCAGCTCGACGATCCCGCCATGCCCTTCGTGACGTTTCCCGTCGGGCCCGATCCACAGACCTCGCCGACGAACGCGCGCTACGGTCCCATCGCCGTCGGCGTCGCCGCGGGCGGGGCGTTGTTCGTTGCGGACCGCGCCAGCTACGACGTGCGCGTGATCGATCTTGCGACGCACACGCCCCTCGCCGTCATCGGCACCTCGGGCGGTTCGCCGTTCGCCCCCGCGTCGAGCGCTGACGGAACGCACTTCGTCCTTGCAACGCGCGAGCCCGAGCAGCTGTTTGCCCTCAGCCGCAGCGACGACGTCTGGTCGAAGAGCGCGAGCCGCGAGCTCCGTGCGGGCGAGTGCGGAAAGCCAGGCCGCACCGCCCGCTGGCGCGATCGCTGGTTCGTCGTGTGCGAGGCGAGCGGCGCGCTGCTCGAGATCGACCCCGTCACGCTCGCGACCCGAAACACGTTCCTCGTCGGCGCCGAGCCCACGTCGGTCGCGTTCACACCCGAGGGTCCATGATGCGCCCCTGGCTCGCGGCGTCGGTTGCGATCACCGCAACGGCGTTCGGCTGCTCGACGAGTGGCGGCGTCGACACGCGTGAGCGCACACCGGCCGATCGCGGCCGCGTGCTCGCGGCGAGCCCTTCGCTGTCGCCCTCGCTCGACAACGCGTTCTCCTGCACGACCTGCCACGACGAGTCCCCGCAGCCTCCGCGTGCAGGTCGCGCGATGCCGGGCGCTCCGCTCGCCGGCGTCCTCCGCCGACCGAGCTTCTGGGGTGGCCGCATCTTCACGCCAGGCGACGCGGTCGACGAGTGCGTCGTGCGCTTCATGCAGGGACCACGGCTCGACCACACCGCCGAGACCTCAAAGGAGCTGTATGCCTTTTTCGGATCGCTCGAGGGCAGTGGCGCGCTCTCCGACGCACAGCCCTTCACCGTGGTGCGCCTCGCCGAAGATCTTCCACCGGGCGACGCGACGCGCGGCGCCAACGTGTGGTCGCTCACGTGCGCGAAGTGCCACGGCGACATCCACACTGGCGCGCGGCGCTTGAAGAGCGCGTCAGGCGCGGCGCTGGCCGCGGTGTTGCCCGAGGACACTGTGGTCGCGCACGAGATCTACGGTCCCGCCGGTGTTCGCCAGGCCGTGATCGAAAAGGTGCGCCACGGCTCGTTTCTCGGCGTCGAAGGCGTGATGCCGCCCTTCTCGCGCGAGGCGCTCGCCGACCCCGATCTCGCGGACGTGATGGCCTATCTCGGCCTCTACTGACACAACCGTCGTGAGGGGCGTACGTGGCAGGGACC
>CAXSGV010000491.1:2089-5419 GCA_964236615.1 uncultured Polyangiaceae bacterium | reverse complement strand
ATCAACGGTCCTCGAAGCGATGCTCAGCTGGTCCTGTGGGCCGAGGCGGCGATGCATCGCGCCGCTTCGGAGTGGCTAGAGCTACCCGACGACGAAGGTGCGCGACGAGTCCCAGGGCAACGCCTGTGGCCCTTCGCTTTCGTGTGCAAAGTACACGAACGACGGAAGCAGCGGTCTGGGCTCGAGGGTGCCTGCCGCCACGAGCTGAGGCACACCGAACGACTCCGTCTCGACCCCTTCGCCGGCGAGCGGTGCTGACGCGAGCGCGCAGTGGGTCGTTCCTAGGTCGATCCCGACGACGAACGCGGCCTTCGATTCCTTGCTCATAGCTCCACCTCGGCAGGACAGATCACGTGGGCGTCGTGTCCGCTCACCGCCGTCGGCAGCTCGATCGAGATCGCGCGCCAACCGCGGTGCCGGAGCACGCCTTGAAACGGCGCAGATCCCTCGACTTTGCCCGTCAGCTTCACGGCGCCGGGATCGAAGCCCGCGGGTAGCGTGATCTTCGCCCCTTCGTCCTCGCTGCGAACCGGCGAGAGCTTCACGTGCGCGCGAAGCGCTTTCCGCGACCCTTCGTGGACGACGCGAGCGGCGGCGCCGATGTCGGCGTCCGGAAACGTGGCGATGTCCTGCTCCAGAAAATCGACCAAACGGCCTTCGCGCTGAAGGAGCGCGAGCAGCTGGAGCGCGTCGCCGTGGTCTGCTGCCTGCACCGCTTCTTCCGCCTTCTCCGGCGCTCGAGCTGCCGTCACTGGCTTCGCTGGCTGCTCTGGCTTCTCCGGCTTCGGGGCGATCGGAAGCGCGCGCGGCTCGCGCACGGCCCACGCGCGGGCGGCGAAGTCCGCGTCGAACAGGATCTTGAAGAACCCGAGCCACGCGAACCAGAGTCGCGTGGGGAAGGGGAGGCTTTCGTCAGGCACGGCGCGAGGTATACACAACAATCTCGCCCATGACGAAGACCCCGACCCTCGAGAACTGGCTCCGTGAGGGCCCCTTTGCCCTCGCCATGTCGTCTGGCTTCTTCGGCTTCTTCGCGCACTGTGGGGTGCTCACCGTCCTCGAGGACGCGGGTCTCCTCCCCAGCCGCGTGTCGGGGTCGAGCGCCGGCGCTCTCGTCACCGGTGCGTGGGCCTCCGGGCTCGACGCGTCGAAGCTCGCGGCCGAGCTCATCACTCTGCGGCGGCAGGATTTTTGGGATCCGCGGATCGGCCCCGGTCTCCTCCGCGGAAAGCTGTTCCGCGCGCGCCTCGACGCGCTGCTGCCGTCTCCCACCTTCGAAGGTTGTAGAATACCCGCATCCGTCTCGGTTTACGACGTCGTTGCCCGTCGCGTCCGAACGCTCGAGACCGGCGCGCTGGCGCCCGCGCTTCAAGCCTCGTGCGCGGTCCCGTTGATGTTCCACCCGGTGTGGATCGAGGGGCGCCCCTATTACGACGGCGGGATCACCGATCGACCCGGGCTCGCTGGGATGCCCGAGGGCGAGCCGCGCGTGCTGTTCCACCACCTCGCGTCACGCTCACCTTGGCGCCGCGTCTCGAGCCCTTCGATGGATGTTCCGTTACGAAAAGGGATGACGTCGTTGGTCGTCGCCGATCTTCCGCGGGTCGGGCCCTTTCGCCTCGAGGAAGGGCGCCGCGCTTTCGACGCAGCGCGCCGTGCCATGCAAACCGCGCTCGGCCGTCCGCTCGAAGGTGGCACCCTTCACGTGTGAAGGCCTTTCGGGGTGTAAGCTAGCCGTCAGGGCATGGGCGACAAGCCGTTCAAGCAAATCGGGCGCTACGTCCTCGCGGACGAGATCGCGTCCGGCGGTATCGCCACTGTTCACTTCGGGCGCTTGATCGGCGCCGGCGGCTTCTCGCGCACCGTGGCGATCAAGCGACTGCACCCGCACTTCGCCGGGCTCGAGCTCTCGACCGCGCTCATCGAAGAGGCCCGCCTCGCCGCGCGCGTCCGCCACCCGAACGTCATCGCGACGCTCGACGTCGTCGATGAGGACGACGAGGTGTTGCTCGTCATGGAGTACGTCCATGGCGAGGCCCTTTCGCGCCTCTTGCTCGAAGCGCGCGAGAACGGTGGCCGCGCACCCCTTCGCGTCGCCGTGGCGATCGTGATCGGCGCGCTCCAGGGGCTGCAAGCTGCGCACGAAGCGCGCGGCGAGGACGGGACGCCACTCGGCATCATTCATCGCGACGTGTCGCCACAGAACATCCTCGTCGGCGTCGATGGCGTCACGCGCGTCGCCGACTTCGGCGTCGCAAAGGCCGCGGGCCGCGCACAGACCACGATCGCTGGCCGCGTCAAAGGCAAGCTCGCGTACATGGCGCCCGAGCAAGTCCTCGACGGCGTGCTCACGCCGCGCACCGATGTATTCGCCGCAGGGATCGTGTTGTGGGAGGCGCTTGCCGGAAAGCGTCTGCTCGACAGCAGCCATCCCCACGCGACGGTCGCGAAGCTCCTGCAGCCGGACTTCCTTCCGCCGAGCACCCACGCCCCCGACGTGTCGCCGGCGCTCGATGCCGTCGTCATGCGCGCGCTTGCCCGTGAGCCCGCCGATCGCTGGGAGAGCGCGCTTGCGTTCGCCGGTGCGATCGAGGACGCGTGCAAGGACACGCCGCCGGCCACGACGCGCCAGGTCGGCGCGTGGGTTCTCGAGATGCGCGGGCCCGCGCTCGGCGAGCAAGCAGCGCGGCTCGCGACGATCGAGCGATTGCTTGCGAAAACGTACTCGAGCGAGTCGTCGCTCCGCACCGTGACGCCCTCGGGCACGACGCACTCGGTGCCGCGGATCGCCATCACCGCTGCGGAGATCGCGCCCCCCGCGCCCACGTCCGAAAATGCGCTGCCCGCGTCCGCGCCGCCACCGCGGTCGCACACGCGCACGCTCTTGGCGGCGCTCGGCGGTATGGCCGTGCTAGCGGTCGTCGCCGGCGGCGCGCGGTCTGGGTGCCGCCGGAAAGCGCCCGACGATTCTGCGCTCACGACCCACGCCGCAGTCGCGCCGGCCGCCGCCGAGGCCACCGCGTCGCTGAAAGATGCTCATTTCGAGGAATGAGCAGGGGGACCGATATGTTCCTCCGCCCGGACACATTCCCCGGGTAACCCTCGATGCGCGCGCTATCCCCTGACGATCCGACCGTGGCCGCGCTTGCGTCCGTCGAGCGCGCGGACCGCGTCGAGCGCGCCGAACGCGCGACGCAGCTTCACCCGAGCGGTCCGCATGCGTCTCCGCACCTGCATCACGTGTATTGCGCTCCTCATGCTCGCTGGGCAGCTTCCTTCGTCTGTCGCGGCACAGGCGCGACCGAGCGGGCGCATCGCCTATGCGTCCAA
>CAXSGV010000491.1:0-2079 GCA_964236615.1 uncultured Polyangiaceae bacterium | reverse complement strand
GATTCCGGCGTCTCCGCCAAAGCGCTCACCGACGGCGTCGTCACCGCCACGTGGCGCGCGCGGTGGCCGGGGAAATTCGGCGACGTCTGGGTCGAGACGCGCCCCGTCCGCTCGCGGAGCTCGCGCTCGCGGGCGATACCGGCGCGTGGCACCTCCTCATCCAGAAACACAACCACCGCGTCGTGGTGTCCCTGCTCGCGCGCGGCGTGCGCATCGACCGTGCGAAAGACATCGCGCAAGACGCGTGGCTGCGCCTCATCGAGCAACAGCGCGCCGGTCGCTTGAACCAAATCTCGCTCCCCGGTCTCGCGATCGCACAGGCCGCATTCCTCGCGTGCGAAGCCGCGCGCCGCGACGCCTCAGCGCGCCGCCTCGCGCCGCTCGCCGACGACGACGGGCGCTCGCCGGCGTGCGACGTGGCGGATCCGGCGGCCGACGCCGAGACACGTCTCCTCGGAAGCGAGCGCCTCGCGTGCGCAGAAAAAGTGCTCGCGCGCAGCTCGAGCTCTGCGCGGACGGTGTTCCGGCTCGCGTACGGCAACCCGCCGCTGTCCCACGTCGACATCGCGCGCGAGGCGGGGCTCTCGCTCCAGCGCGTTCGCCAGATCTTGTGCGAGGTCCGCAAGGAGCTCCGTGTCGCGCTCGAAGCCGATGGAACCGAAGGAGTCGCCCATGGATAGGCTCACCGCCGAAGATTTTCAGCCTGGGCCGCACGCCTCGGCGGACTCGCTCGCGTCCTATGTCTTGGGTGCGATGTCCGAAGGCGAGGCCGAGAAGGTCGAAGCCCACGTCTACGGGTGCGATGCCTGCTCCGAGGCGCTCGCGCGCGAAGCTCGCCTCGAGCGCGCCTTCGAGCTCCTGGCCGAGGACATGGTGCCCGAGCCCACCGTCGTGGCCGTCCCGGCGCGCATTCTCGGACGCGGTCGCTGGGGTGGTGTCGTCGGTGCGGTCGCAATCGCTGCTTCGGCCCTCCTGTGGCTCGGGCCTGGTCGCGGCGGGAGCTGGCCGACGACCGAGCTGGGGGCCCCACACGCGGGGCATACCGGCCACGTCGCATACGGCTCCGGTCGGGTCGATCTCGATGCGCCGGATGCGCGCGCGACCGAGTCTTCTCCGGACGACGCCGACGCACAGGCGCAGGTTGTCTTCGCGCACGACCTCGACGGCGGCTGATCCCTCGCTTACTCTCTTCGCCTCGGAGGTCTGCGATGGCGAAGGGACAAGAGAAGCCGGGCAAGAGCAACAAGCCGAAGCTGAGCACCAAGGAGAAGCAAAAGAAGAAGAAGGAGAAGAAGAAGTAACGAGGATCCTCGTTACGTCTCGGGCAGTGGCCATTTGCGAGCCGCTCTAGATACAGCGACATCGACCTATGGCCCTGCTCGCTCCCATCTTTTCGTCTTCGCCGTCGTTACCCGCAGGCAGTCCGCCCAGCGACGAAGATCTCCTGCAGAAGTTTCTCGAGTACGCCGCGGCGAAGGGGCACGACCTCTACCCGGCGCAAGAGGAGGCCCTCCTCGAGATCATCGCCGGCAAGAACGTCATTCTCGCGACCCCCACCGGCTCGGGGAAATCGTTGGTCGCAGCCGCGATGCACTTCGTCGCCATGTCGCGCGGGAAGCGCTCGTTCTATACCTGCCCAATCAAGGCGCTGGTCAGCGAGAAGTTCTTTGCACTCTGCAATGACTTCGGCGCCGAGAACGTGGCGATGATGACCGGCGACGCGACCGTCAACCATGACGCGCCCATCGTCTGCTGCACCGCCGAGGTGCTCTCGAACATGGCACTGCGCGAGGGCGCGGCGGCCGACGTCGGCTACGTGATCATGGACGAGTTCCACTACTACGCCGACCGCGATCGCGGCGTGGCGTGGCAAGTGCCGCTGCTCACACTTCCCAACGCGACCTTCCTCTTGATGTCCGCGACCATCGGCGACACCAAGCGCTTCGAGGAGGCAATCACCAAGCTCACGAAGAAGGAGACCGTGGTCGTGCGGTCGAGCGATCGCCCGGTGCCGCTCGACTTCGAGTACCGCGAAATGTTATTTTATGAGATCGTGGCCGATCTCGTTTGGTTTGGTAA
>CAXSGV010000490.1:0-5468 GCA_964236615.1 uncultured Polyangiaceae bacterium | reverse complement strand
ACACGACGTATTTCGGTGACGAAAAGCAGTCGACGATGATCAACTACCGCGTCGACGATCTCGACGCGCTCTTCACGGATCTCGAGGCCGCGGGCGTCTGGATCGACCCGAAGCGATTGAACGAGAGCTACGGGCGCTTCGCCTGGATCAAGGACTGGGACGGAAACAGGGTCGAGCTCTGGCAGCCGCTCGAGACGCCCGACACGTAGCGTGCGCTACTGCACGTCTTTCGAGAACCCGCGTTCCGCGATCAGCGCTTTCACTCGTTGGTAGGCGTTCAGCTCTGCGCCGGGCGGGGCGAGGGCCGCCGCCGCGAGAAAAGGCAGGAGATCGGGAGGGAGGCCGTGGCTGGTCTTGAGGCCGTTGTAGAAGTCGAGCTGGCCGGGCGCGAAAATCAACGAGAGCATCTCGTGGCGCCAGAGGCGGGGGATCGAGAGTGACGCCTCGAAGCCGGTACAAACCGCGTGGTAGGTGCACTCTTTGATGCTCTCGATGGCGCTCATCGTGCTGATGGGTTTCCGCGTCGGTTGGAAGGGGTGCGCATGGGTCGGGGGCTTGCCCGCAAGCTCGTCCGCGACGATCCGCGCGATGAGGGGTGAGTTGTGAAAGCCGTCGCGGTAGGTTCCAGCGGCGACGTAGAGACCGTCGATCGAGGTCCAGCCGATCAGCGGAAACGTGTCGAGGGATACGGGCCGATTGCCCACGCGCCATTCGACGATGCCGCTGTGAGCGAAGTCCTGGTGGAGCTGGTCGATGGCGCACTGAATGAGAAAGTGACTGAGGCCCGCAGACGCCCGCACCCTCGGGGTGGCGAAGATGGCGTTGGTCGCTCCGACGTAGTCTCGCCCTTCGCTCATCGGCACCACGTGCAGCCCGCAGGAGCCCGCGCGGTTGACCGAGCGCACGACGTGCGGGAATGGGACCGGGGTCTCGCGATGCGTAATCATCGCAATCCCGGTGCCGGCGAAGACGGGCTGTACCTCGTTCGGTGGAAGCACCGAATCGAGAATCGGAGTCGTATACGCTCCCGCGGCGCAAACCACCTTGCCGGCTTCGAGGGTCTCGCCGTCGAGCAACTCCGCGCCTGTCGCTCGATTGCCGACGACGAGAAGCTTGCTCACCGCGGTGGGCACGAACGTCACCCCCATTCCCATGAGAACGTCGCACACGGCGTCATAGGTCGCGCCGCTTTCGATCGCGCCTTCTTCGGGAAGGTAGATGGCGCGCAAGGGACGAGCATTCGGGACCGGATTCAGCCCTTTGATGTCGCGTGGCTGCACGTGCTCGTGCGGCTCTTCTAGGTCCACGAGCGCGCGAAGAACGGCTTCGTAGTTGTCGGTGTCGAGGTAACCCGAGACGGCATTCTCGATCATGACGGTTCCTGGTGTAACCGCGATGTTCGGAGTCTTCGATTGCTCGTTCAGAGCCGCGAGCCAATCTTTCCAAAGTCGCGAAGACGCGCGGCACATCTCGAATTTGGCGCGACTGGCGTTCGAGGCCATCGTGTACTTCGTAATCTCTCCGAAGCATCCGAGCATGGCGCCAGCAGCTTTCGATGCCGCGCCGGGCCGAGCAGAGGGACCCGCAATCGCGATGGATAAAGACGGGTCGCGCCGCTTGATCTCCAAGGCGCTGACGACCGCGAGGATTCCGTTTCCCACAAAAAGAACATCGAATCGCTTCATAGGATGACCTCAAAAGGAAGGAGACTCAGAACGGCGATAGCCCAAGAGCGAACGAGAGAATACCGCTGATATTCGGACGATCGTACCAGTCACGTGCAACCTCCTGCACCGTCGACCCGCTGGTACCACGGACGACGAGCGCGACCGTGCTGAGCGCGCCGAAGGTGTACGAGGTGATGAACTGCGCGAGTGCGGTGCCCTGAAGCGTGTTGGTCTCGATCACGAGCGTGCTCTTCGCGAGCGGCGTGAACGCGTAGCCGGCAGTCGCGCTCACCTGATGCTCGGTCAGCGAGCTCTCGCCGTAGCGAACGAGGAAGAGGCGGTAGAGCACGCTGCTCGTGAACCGTCCGAGGTTCAGCCCGATGGTGAGCGATGGCGCACGCCGCGTCCCTGCGAAGAGATCGCCGGTGAGGTAGCCGACGCGCGCAACCACCGGGCGTCGGGGCGCTGTGGTTGCGTACAGCTTCAGCACCATCACGTCGTACCGACCCGCGAGGACCTGCACGCGCTCGTTGGCGAGCGTGAAATCGCGCGCGACCTGCTCGATCCCCGGCTCCACCTCCACCTGGAAGAACCCACCCGAGGGTGTGCTCACCGCCGCGCCGACGATGCCTCGGTCGAAAATTCGGGTTTCGGCCCGGTCGCGCGCGAGTGTGATCTGAGCATCGAGGAACACCTGCTGCAGAAGATCGTTCTTGACGACAGGCGTGTAGCCGGCGGCGAAGACTTCCGTGCGGGCGCCCGTGAGCGGGAAGAAACCGAGCTGCGCGTCGAACGCCGTGCCCACGTCGGTGTGCGACGCGCGGGCGTAGAAATCCTGCGCGTTCATCTCGAGCGTCAGTTGGCCCGCCCCGCTGCGCCGGGACTGATCGCTGGCCGTCTGCGCGAGGAACCCCGAGAGCGCGACGTGGCGATCGAGGAACGTGAGCGTGCCGTCGACACCACCACCGACGTAGCGGCCCGCGTCGCCAGTGCGTGCGAGACCGAGGAAGCCGATGCGGCGACCCTCGTCGAACGTCTGGCTCACGCGCGCGATGCCGATCGTGTCGTCCATGACGAGGCGCGGCGTATTCGGGGCGAGGCCGACGTTCATCACGGCTGCCTCGGTACCGCCCGCGCGCAACACCGATTTTACGCCGTAAAGGACGGGGACCACCTCGGTGAGGCCGGCGGTCGTCGTGCGAAGGCCGATGCGTCGCGAATAAAAGAGCTGGGTTCCCGGGTCGTCGCGGAAAGGCTCGTAGAGCTTGCCGCCGAGCTGAAAGCGCTGCACGTCCTCGGCGAAGAAGGGCCGCACCTCGGGGAACTCGAGCTCGAAGCGGTCGAAGTTCGCGAGCGCGCGGTCGGGCGTGACGCCGCTGAAATTCGGGTTGAACGTACCGTCGAAGCGCACCGGCCCGGGCGGCTGGTAGCGAGCGTAGAGACCGCCGAACGCGCGGACCTCGCGGTTCGTGCCCGTCATGTCGTTCAGAAACGAGTTACGACCTGACGTCTGGTCGTAGGCGACCGCAACGTACGGCTGGAGGTAGAGGCGCTGGCTCGGCCGAACGTCGACGAGGCCGTCGAGGTGTCCGAAGAAGTTCACGTCGAACGCGAAGGTCGCGGGCGGATGGAGCGACCACAGCGCGGACTCGCCGGACTGTGGCTCCTTCCGGCGAAAGTTGAGGCCGACGGTCACCGGGCCCGCGGGTCGAGGCATGCGCATCGTTCCCCACGGGATGCGGAACTCCGCGGTCCACCCGTCGGCGTCGCGGCGTGTGGCCACGTCCCAGATCCCGCGCCAGTCCATGTTGACGTTCGAGCCACCGTCGCTGAGCTCGATGTCGGCGCGCGTGCCGACGCGGGCAACGGCGAAGAGGAACGCGTTCGTGTGCGTGTGTTGCGGATCGACGATCACGGAGAAGGTCTCCGCCTCGTCGAGCATTCCCTCCTCATCGGTGCTGAACGTGTCGTCGCGAGGGCGCTTGGCTGCGTACGCGCAGCGAACGGCGACGTAGAGGTTCTCGTCGTCGTAGGCGACTTGCACCGTCGTGGGCTCGGACGTAGGCGCGCCGTAGGGCTTGGACTTCAGCGAGAAGAAGTTGCTGTCGCGCGGGGCCGTCTGCCAGATGCGCTCGGCGAGCGTCCCGTCGATATCGGGCCTCGCATCGGTGCGCGCCGCGGCGTAGTGGCGTGAGCCGTGCGCGACCTGCCATGCCTCGCCCTCCACGGCAGCAGCCGGCGCCGGTGCTGGGACGGCCGCGGGCGTCGGCGCTGCGGGGACCGGTGGCTCCGGGGGCTTCGGCTCCGAGGGGATCCGAATCGCCTCGGTGCTGCCGGGGCCCACGTCGACAGCTCGCTCCACGGTGCCCGCCGCTGCGGTCACCTTGATCGTGTGCTTGCCGGAAGTGACGCGTACCGAGACGAGCTGCAGCGGAGCGTGACCGATGCGTTGACCGTCGAGGTCGACGTCCGCGTCCGGAGTCGTCACCGTCAGGACCACGACGCCGATGCGCGCAGCAAGAAGACCGAGCCGCTCGGAGACGCGCTCCCGACCGAGTGTCGGCTCGGTCAGCGCGCTTGCGAGAAACGTGTACGCGTCGAAGGCTGCGACGTCGTGTCCGAGCTCGAAGTGTGCGCGCGCCACGCCTTGGGACGCGGCGAGGCTCGGCCCCGCAGCCAGAGCCTCCTCGTAGGACGCAAGCGCTCGTTCCCATTCGCGCCGCTGCTCCGCGGCTTCACCCGCGGCCACGCTCCGACGAACGATGTCGGCGACTGTTTCTGGCGTCGCTCGTCGCGGTGCGGCAGGCTTGCCTTCCGCGTTCGCGCCGCCCAGCAACACGGCGAAGGCGATCAGCGCGGAACACCCGATTCGCCGCGGCACCGGCGAACCTCTACCACGAGTGCCTCGTCGCATGGCGACGCCTAGGTCGTCGCGCCGGCGCCCCAACGCGCCTCGACGCGCCGTGCTCCGTCGTTGAAATCGAAGACGACGCTCTGGTCGAGGATCTGGCAGGTGCCGAGCGCCAGAACGTGTTTCGACCACTCCAGAACCATCCACGCGGCGACGAGGGTGTTGACCGGAGCGAACGAAGCGCCCATCGCCGCCTTCCCAACGACGCGCGCGCCGGACGCACCGAGCTTCGCCATTGCAGCTACGAAGGCCGTCGTGGCTTCCGTGTTGCCGACGAGCAGCGGCCCCACCGACCCGTCGACGAGACCGACGCTGCCGAACACGCACGGCACCCCGAGCTTCGCGCCCGCTTGCGCCACCAACGCACTGATGGTTCCGACCGGCGTGTCGGCGCAACAGAAGATCACCGTCGGTCGTTCGGCCCCGACGCCGTCGACGATGTCTTCGACGCTGCCAATGCGCTTCGGTAGCGAATGAACGCGGCAGTCGGGGTGTCGCTCGATCACGTGGTCGCGCAGCGCATCGACCTTCGGCGAGCCGATGTCGCTCCGGCGGAATGGCAGCTGCCTATTGAAGTTGGAGAGCTCGACGGCGTCGTAGTCGACCAACGTGAGCGCGCCGACGCCAATGCTGATCAGATGCTGCACGACCACACTGCCGGTCCCGCCGCAACCGACGACGAGCGCGTGCTGAGCGCGGAGCGTTTGCTGCGCGACCTCGGCGACGGGCACGAAGTGGGCAAGCCAGCCGAGTTGCTTCGACTGCGCCCCCTGCAGCTCGGGCTCGAGCCGCTCGATGAGAAGGCCGCGCCGATCGAGCTCGGCGACAATGGCTTGGGCATCTGCCTCCCGCGCGAAGTCGTCGAAGGCATCCCAGGGCATGCCCTGTTT
>CAXSGV010000489.1:2644-5482 GCA_964236615.1 uncultured Polyangiaceae bacterium | reverse complement strand
TTCACGATGTGGACGTTCCCCGCGGCCACCGATTGCCCACCGTGCATCGAGCTCGAGCTCGAGCTGCTCGAGTCGTTCGTGAAGAAGGGCATCACCCCGAAGGAGCTCGCGTTCATCAAGCGCTACCTCACGCGCTCCTACGCCTTCGAGATCGACACCGCGGCGAAGCGCCTCCACCAAGCGCTCGACATCGAGCTGCTCGGCCTCCCCGACGACTACTACTCGGGCTACCTCGGCCACGTGGCGGCCGTCACCGAAGCTTCCGCCAACGCGGCCGTCTTGAAGCGGATCTCGACCGACGACCTGTTGATCGTCGTCGTCGGCACCGCGAGCGAGCTGCTCGAAGGTGTGAAGAGCAAGATCCCGAACCTCGCGAGCGACGAGGTCGTCCCCTTCGACCGCGAATAGCGTTCGTGTCGCTTCTGCCTCGAGATTCCCTTCGCGTGCTCGCTGAGGCGAGCTCGCGTTTAGGCGAGTCGATTGACTACGAGACGACACTTGCAACCGTCGCCGCGCTCCTCGTGCCGAGCCTCGCAGATGGCTGCGTGATTGACGTGGTGGAGCCCGACGGCTCGATCGCCCGCATCGCAGCGGTCCACGTCGATCCGGCAAAGGCGACGCTGATGGCGGCGCTGCGAAACCTCCCCCCTCCGAGCGCGGACGCGACGATCCACCGCGTCATTGCGATGACCGAGCCACAAATAATCGAGGCTCCTCCGGACGACGAAATGTGGCGGCGCGCAGCGCGGTCGCCCGAGCATTTCGAGATCCTACGTAGCCTCGGCATCGTATCGGGCATGACGATCGCACTGCGCTCGCGGGGCGTTCCAACGGGCGTGCTGTGGATCTTCTCGTCGTCGGCGCGCGCCTATACGAAGGACGAAATCACGCTCGCAGGCGAGCTCGCAAGCCGCGCCGCAACGTCGATCGAGAACGCACGGTTGTACCGCCGCGCCGAGGACGCTGTGCAGCTTCGCGATGATTTTTTGTCGGTCGCGAGCCACGAGTTCAACACGCCGCTCGCGTCGCTGCGGCTTCTGGTCGACAGCCTCGGCAAGATGCCCCACGAGACCCGGGTGCAGGCACGCATCGAGCGCGTGGACCGGCAAGTCCAACGGCTCGAGCGGCTCGTGCGCCAGCTGCTCGACGTCGCGCAGCTCGTTCGAGGGCGTGCGCTCACCGCGTCTACCGACGACGCGGTGACTGACCCCGTGGTCGCCGAAGACGTCGACCTCGCAGACGTGGTTCGAGAGACCATGGCCCTGCTGGACGAGGAGCTCGCGCGCGGCGGGCGCGGAGGGGCGCGCATCGAAGTGACGCTCGATCTCCCCCCGGATGACGCGCCCATGGACGCCCGCGCAATCGGCGCGTGGGACCGCGTTCGCGTCGAGCAGGTCTTCTTCAACCTCGTCACCAACGCCATCAAGTACGGCGCCGGCAAGCCGATCGACATTGCGCTTCGCGGCCTCGGTGCTCACGTCGAGATGACCGTGACCGATCATGGCATCGGGGTCGCGCCCGAAGACCAGGGCAGGATTTTCCGCCGCTTCGAGCGCGCGGTGTCGCCGCGGAACTACGGCGGGCTCGGGCTTGGGCTGTTCGTGGCGCACGAAATCGTCACCGCCCTCGGCGGGTCAATTGCGGTCGATAGCGCCGTGGGCCGCGGCTCGACGTTTCGCGTACGGCTCCCGAGAGCGCGTGGCTCGAAAGCATGAAGCCGAAGCCCTCTGAGCTGGTCGACGAGGTCGTCGTCGGCGACCGCGAGTAGCCGTCAGAGCGCGCGCGCTTCGCTCTCTTCGAGATCTTCGAGCACCCGGACGAGCTCTTCTTCGGAGGCGGGCGAAGCCAGAGTCTCCAGGGCGACGCGCAGCTTCGGCGCCGCCGTCGCGACTGCTGCTGCGCGTAGCCGCATGCGGCCTTCGTCGTCGGTCGACGTGCTGAGCGCGACGGCGGCCGCGGCGCGCGAGCGTGCGTCGGTGCTCGGATCTTCGACGATGCTCCAGAGGCGATCGGGATTCACGGGTGCGATGCGATGCGTAGCGTTCGTGCCCGCGCCGACCGAGCGCAGCGCCGCGATCCACTCGACGACGGAACGCCCTTCGCGACCGAGGACGACCGCCGCTTCGTTCAGCACCCCGCCGTTTCGATGGGCCTCGCGGGCCTCCTCGATGCGCGCGCGAAGCGTCGCGGGCGCGTTCGCTGCCCATTTGCGTGAGGCCACCGGCACGCGGACGACCTCGCCCGAGGCGAGGCGGATGTCGACTCCGAGGAGGCGCGAGTTGCCCCAGCCGCTTTCGTACTCGGTGAGCTCGGCGATCGCGGCGTGAGGAATGAAACGCTTCGTGCGCATCCACGTGACGAGCACGCCGTCTGCGCCGACGTGGACCTTCGACGGCACGAGCAGCGCGAGGACGTAAGCGAGCATGAGGAAGGGCACCACGGACAACACCGCGTTCAGATGACCATTGGCCGACATCGCGCCAAAACCCATGAAGAGCGGAATGAACGCGAATGGAACGAAACGAAACCACTTCGACGCCAGCGCCCGCGACGGCAAGCGGAAGGTGGCCACCGACTGCGACGCATCGAGGCCCATCGCGCGGAGGAGCCGGCGGCCTTCGGCCTCGCTCTCGACCTCGATCTCGATCGGCAAGGAGAACAGCCGACGCGACCGAAACCGCACGAGCGGTGGCGCGTTCGAGCGTGGGACCACCATCCCGTCGCGGAGGGCCGAGCGGGCAATGTGCGTACGTCCTTCGATGGAGAGGCCCTTGGCATCGGCGCGCACGCGCGCGGGCTCGTTCCGCGGGTATGGGTTTTTACGCCACGCGAGCCCAA
>CAXSGV010000489.1:2266-2634 GCA_964236615.1 uncultured Polyangiaceae bacterium | reverse complement strand
AGGACGAGCCCGAGTACGATCGGGTGGACGACGAACGCGAACAGGATTTTTTCCTGCGAGACGATCGCGGCAAGGAGTGCCAGAAGCCCAATGGCTACCGGCGACCCTGCAAAACCCATGATCCAAGGGTTTCGGTAGATGGGCGCGACGGTGTTCGACTCGTAGGTCTCGTGCTCCATCGGGCCTCCGCTTCGAGAATTGTATAGCCTCGGCTCATGCGCGTCGCCGTCTCGGTTTTCGCTCTAGGGACCCTGGCCTCGGTCTTGGCAGCGTGCGGCGGAACCCAGGTCCCCTACGTCGCCGGTCCGCCGGTGCCACCTCCTGCAACGCCGGCGCAGGCAGCGATGGCGGCGCCGGCGTCGTCCACG
>CAXSGV010000489.1:0-2234 GCA_964236615.1 uncultured Polyangiaceae bacterium | reverse complement strand
TCAAAGCCGAGCACAAAGCCGCGTACGACCGAGCGACCGCCCTCGCAGTCCGCGGTGAGCTCTGGCCCGCCGTCCGTGAGCTCGAACCGTTCGCCGCAGCGACGGCGACCTCGACGAACGACGAGCTCGCGTACTGGATACACAACGAGCTCACGTGGCTGCGTTGGGGTCGGGGCGATCTGCACGAAGCGCTGGATGAGACCAACGCCGGGAGCCGCGCGCTCGATCGCTCGACGCTGCCTCCCGAGGCCGTCGCGTCCATGCGCCTCCACGCGCTGTGGGATCGCGCGTACCTGCTCGAGGAGCTCCGCGACCCCGGCGCCGACGGGGCCTTCGCAGCGTACGAGACGCTTGCCAAGGTGCGTAACGACCACGATGGGCTCGCGGTGCTCACCGCGTTCTTCGCGGCGCACCGCCGGAAGGGCGCGGACGCGATGGCCGCCGCGGCGCGCGTCGATGTCGAGAAGGATTCCGATCTACAAGACCTCTACGTCATCGCTCTCGCCTTCGACGCCGGCGGTGACCGCCCACGCGCGCAGGCGGTGCGTGAGCGCATCTGCAAGGGCAACGCGTACCTGATGAAGCCCCTGATCCTGAAGCAGATGCACCGCGACGGGTTCACATGCCCGGCGCCGAGCCCATGAGCCGCAAGACGTCGCTCTTCGTCAGCGCGCCCCTCCCCGGAGACGCCACCGCGCGACTCGCGGAAGTGTGCGACGTCACGGTCGGCGAGCCCGGGCTCGGGGTCGCAGGTGCCCGCTTCGTGGAGAGTGCAGCCACCTTCGACGCCGTGCTCACGATGGTGACCGACCGCGTCGATGCGGCGCTGCTCGACGCGGCGCCGCGGCTTCGGCTGGTGGCGAACATGGCGGTAGGCACCGACAACATCGATCGGGCCGCCTGCAGTGCGCGCGCGATCGTCGTCACGAACACGCCTGGCACCTTGACCGACGCGACGGCTGATCTCGCGTTCGGGTTGATCCTCGCGGCGGCACGCGGCATTGCCCAAGGCGATCGCATGGTCCGCGCCGGCGAATTTCATGGCTGGCGACCGTCGATGCTCGTCGGCCCGCGCGTGCACGGCGCCGAGCTCGGCATCGTCGGCATGGGCCGGATCGGACAAGCGGTCGCTCGGCGTGCACGGGGTTTCGGAATGCGTGTGCTTTACACACAGCGCACGCCGCTCTTGCCCGAGCTCGAGCGCGCGCTGGGCGCACGTTATCTGCCCGTCGACGCGTTGTTCGAGTCGGTCGACGTTCTCACGCTCCACTGCCCGCTCACCGACGCCACGCGCGGCATCGTCTCGGCACAACGCCTCGCTTCGATGCGCCGCGGAGCGATCGTCGTGAACACGGCGCGAGGTCCCTGTGTCGACGAAGCGGCTCTCGCCGCGGCGCTTGCGTCCGGCCACCTCGCGGCGGCGGGCCTCGACGTCTTCACGGGCGAGGCCGCGACAATCGCCGGCGTCGACCGCGCCGTGCCCATCGACGAGGCGCTGCTCGCGCTACCCAACGTCGTCTTCACGCCCCATGTCGGAAGCGCCGACCGCGTAGCGCGCGAAGCGATGGCGGCTCTCGCGGCCGACAACGTGATCGCGTTCTTCACGCGCGGCGCGCCGATCACGCCGGTCGCGCCGTGAGCGCCGGTCGCGCCGTGCGCGCCGTGCGCGCCCGTCGCGCCGTGAGGCCCCGTCCGCGCCGTGAGCTGCGTCAGGCGGGGCGCTTGGCGAGGATGTCGGCGAAGCTCGTGTCGTAGCGCCCGGTGCGAATTTCGGTGCTCGCTAGCGCCTTGCGGAGGAAGTCCTTGTTCGTGACGCACGGCGAGAGTGTCGTCGTCGCCAGCGCGCGATCGAGCTCGTCGAGCGCGTCGTCACGCGTCGCGCCCCAGGCGACGACCTTCGCAACCATGGGATCGTAGAAGGGCGTCACCTTGTTGCCAGCGCGGACGCCGCTCTCGATGCGGAGCTTGTCTGTCTGCACCTCGCCTGCCCCGCCAGCCCACACGAGCTCGTCGATAGGGCCCGGCTTCGGGATGAAGCCCTTGCTCGGATCCTCGGCGTAGATGCGCGCTTCGACCGCATGGCCACGCGGGCGCACGCCGGAGAGATCGGGCAGCGCTTCGCCGGCGGCGACGCGAAGCTGGAGCTCGACGAGATCGAGCCCGGTCACCATCTCGGTGACGGGGTGCTCGACCTGGAGGCGCGCGTTGACCTCGAGAAAAAAGAGGCTGCCGTC
>CAXSGV010000488.1:4323-5493 GCA_964236615.1 uncultured Polyangiaceae bacterium | reverse complement strand
ACGCAGTACAAGTCGGCCTCGCTCGAGGAGCACATCGCGCGCGTGTGGCGGCTCTCGCCGATCCTCGACAACTACATCGAGGCGATCCCTGCGCAGCAGCGCACGGGCAAATCCTGGTACCGCGGATCGGCCGATGCCGTGTTCCAGTGCCAGCACGTCATCACCGACGACAAGCCCGAGCTCGTCGTGATCTTCGGCGGTGACCACGTCTACAAAATGGATGTGCGGCAGATGATCGCCTACCACCTCTCGAAGAACGCGGAGGCGACGGTCGCGGTCATCCCGGTTCCGAAAAAAGAGGCGACCGACTTCGGCGTGATCGAGGTCGACGAGACCGGCCGCATCCTCGCCTTCCACGAGAAGGTGAAAGATCCGCCGGCGATGCCGGGCAACCCGAACATGTGCCTCGCGTCGATGGGCAACTACATCTTCAAGACCGACGCCCTCGTCCGCGAGGTCGCGCACGACGCACGGCTCGAGGCCAGCCAGCACGACTTCGGCCGCGACATTCTCCCGCGCATGGTCGCCGAGGGGCGCGACATCTACGCGTACGACTTCGCGACGAACATGGTGCCCGGCGAAGAGGGCACGGGCATCGGCTACTGGCGCGACATCGGGACCATCGAGGCCTACTGGCGCGCGCAGATGGATCTCATCGAGATCCACCCGCAGTTCAACTTGTACAATACACGTTGGCCGATCCGTACCGGCGTGACGCACGATCCGCCGGCGAAATTCGTATTTCGTGACGAAGCGCAGGCCCGCGTCGGTATCGCGACCGACTCCCTGGTGTCGCACGGTTGCATCATCTCCGGCGGTCGCATCCACCGGAGCGTGCTCAGCGTCGGCTGCCGCATCAACTCGTTCAGCGAGGTCGAAGAGAGCGTTCTTTTCGAGCGCGTCCGCATTGGCCGGCATGCCCGCCTGCGGAAGTGCATCGTCGACAAAGACGTCGAAATCCCGGCCGGAGCCGAGATTGGCTACAACGCCGAGCACGACCGCCAGCGTGGATTCACCGTGGAAGGTGGGATTACGACGATTCCGAAGCGAGCAAAGCTCGACGGGACCTCGACCTGAGGCTACGAACTCGGCTTCATGTCGAAGAATTTCGTATTTGTTGTTTTTGTTCTTGTTTTCATTATTTTTCGCAGGATACTGATCTGTCTGCAT
>CAXSGV010000488.1:0-4313 GCA_964236615.1 uncultured Polyangiaceae bacterium | reverse complement strand
CATGTCGAAGAATTTCGTACCCGCCGCCCTCGCCCTCGTTTTCGCTTTCCCGGTCGGAGCCGGCGTCGCCGCTTGCAGTAGCGACCCTGCGTCGACCACGCCGACCGTCACGCCCGACGGTGGCGATCCCGACGCGGGACCCGACGCGCCGGCCGCCACGGCCGACTGCGCGATCACGAAGAAGGGCACCGTGGGCCTCGTGCTCCAGGGCACCGTGCTCGCGCCCTCGGGCCCGATGAAGGGCGAGGTCCTCATCGGCGAAGACGGCCGTATCACCTGCGTCGACGCGAGCTGCTCGAGCACGAAGGGCTACGGCGACGCGTCGGTGCTCGCGTGCCCCGACGGCGTCATCTCGCCCGGCCTCATCAACGGCCACGATCACACCGACTACAACGTCGCGCCGCCGCTCAAGCACGAGCAGCAGCGATGGAAGCACCGCCAAGGCTGGCGTACCGGCGCGGGCGGCGAGCCCAAGCTCCCTTCGGTGAAGAGCTCGAGCGACGACAAGGCGGTCGCGGCCGCGGAGCTCCGGTTCATCGTCGGCGGCGCGACCACGATCAACGGATCGGGCGGCGTCGAAGGCCTCGTGCGGAACGCCGCGTCGCGCACGCCGGCGCAGCTCGACGGTCTCAAGAATTCGGTGTTCTTCGACACCTTCCCGCTCGGCGACAGCAACGGCACGACGCGCACCACGGGCTGCGCCTACCCGAGCGTTCGTACGCCCGCGTCGGCGTTCGCCGGCGGCCACGCGTACTCGCCGCACATCAGCGAAGGCATCAACCCCGAAGCCACGAACGAGATGACGTGCCTCAAGGACACGGTCGTCACCGACTCGACGGCCATCATCCACGCCGTCAGCCTCAACGCGAACGAGGTCGACTTCATCGCGCAGAAGAACGCGAAGGTCATCTGGTCGGCGCGCACCAACATCGATCTCTACGGCAACACCGCGCCGGTCACGATGCTGAAGAACGCTGGCGTCACCCTTGCGCTTGGCACCGACTGGCTCGCGTCGGGCTCGATGAACATGCTGCGCGAGCTCGCGTGCGTCGATTCGCTGAACCAGAAGTATTACAACAAGGCGTTCACCGACAAAGAGCTGTGGGAGATGGCGACGAAGAACGGCGCGATCGCGCTCAAGCTCGACGCTGACATCGGCGAGCTCGCGGTCGGCAAGTTCGGCGATGTCGCGATTTTCTCGGGCGCGACCTCGAAGGATTACCGCGCCGTGATCTCGGCTGGCGTCGACGACGTTTTGCTCGTGCTCCGCGGCGGCAAGGCGATGTTCGGCAACAAGAACATCATCGACAAGCTCCCGGGCGACTGCGGCGACGTCGATGTCTGCGGAATCAAGAAGAAGGCGTGCGTCGACACCCCGAACGTCACGCTCGCCGACATCAACGCGATCACCGACGCGAACTACCCGCTGTTCTTCTGCAAGAAGGACATCCCGCAGGACGAGCCGAGCTGCGTCCCCTACCGCGACAGCTACCCGGACGGCACCTCGGCGACCGATCGCGACGGTGACGGCGTCGCCGACGGCGAAGACGACTGCCCTGATGTCTTCAACCCGGTGCGCCCGACCGACGGCACGACCCAGTCCGACGTCGACAAGGATGGCAAAGGCGACGCCTGCGATCCGAAGCCGCTCGATCCCGCGAACTGATCCAAGGAGTGCCCATGAAGCTCACCGCTGCGTGCCTCGGTCTACTCTTCGTTGGGCCCGCCATCGGGCTCGCGGCGTGCGGCAGCTCCGAGCCCGAGCCGTCGCCGGTCACCTCGCCGGACGGCGGCGCGGCCGGTGACGCTGGCGCAGATGACGCGTCTCCGTCCGGAGACGACGCGGCGACGTCGACCGACGCGGCACCGAAAGGGCCGATCGCGCAGATCAAGCACGTCATCATCATCGTCAAAGAGAACCACACGTTCGACAACTACTTCGGCACGTTCCCCGGCGCCGAAGGCAACACGATGTGCAAGACGGCGACGGGTACGGTCCCCTGCCCGCATGCGCCCGACAAGACGCCACGCGACATGTGCCACGAGCACGGCTGCGCGCTGACCGACTGGAACGGCGGCAAGATGGACGGCTGGGACAAGAACGCGGCCACCAGCCAGAACGGCGACAACCTGGCGTACGGCCAGTACCTCGAGCAAGACATCCCGAACTACTGGGCCTACGCGCGCAAATACACGCTCGGCGATCACTTCTTCGCGAGCGAGCTCGGCCCGAGCTGGCCGGGTCACATGTTCACGCTCGCCGCGCAGGCAGGCTGGTCGACGGGCAACCCGAACCTCAACTTCACGCACCCGTACTGGGGCTGCGATCAGGGCGCGTCGACACGCGTGACGATCCAGAACCAGACGACGTGCGCCGACGAAGAGGTGTTCCCCTGCTTCAAGATCCCCTCGGTGCCGGACATCCTCCCGCCGGGCGTCGACTGGAAGTTCTACGGCTCGAACTTCTATTTGCTGCCGCAGATTTGGTCGATGTTCAATGGCATCGACTCGATCCGAAACGGCCCGCAGTGGAGCAAGGTCGTCAACGCGAACACGTTCGAGACCGACATCACGGCGCGCAAGCTGCCTGCAGTGACGTGGCTCGTGAACCAAGATCTCAACGACGAGCACCCCAACATCGGCAGCGTGTGCGCCGGTGAAAACTGGACGGTGAAGTCGATCAACGCCGTGATGGCGAGCGAGTACTGGAAGGACACGGCGATCCTCTTCACGATGGACGACTTCGGTGGTTGGTACGATCACGTCGCGCCGCCGAAGCAGACGGGCTGCAACCCCGCGCAGCCTTACGGCTACGGCTTCCGCCTTCCGCTCATCGTGATCTCGCCCTACGCGAAGCCTGCGTCCGTGTTCAAAGAGGTCGCCGATCAGGCGTCCATCCCGCGGTTCATCGAGCGCGTGTTCGGCTCGACCAAGACGCTCCACGATCTCGATCCTGCGGCGCAGGACTCGGTCGCCAACGATCTGACGAATGCCTTCGACTTCAACCAGAAGCCGCTCGATCCGCTCGTTCTCCCGCTGCGGAAATGCAACTGAGCTGAGATGCAGTCGAACGTCCCGCGCGGCGAGGTCGTCGCGGCGGTGCCGCTCGTGACGGGGGCGCTGGGCGGGCTCCCGCTGGCAGCTCCCTACATGCAGTGGATCGTCGATGGACGCTGCCTCGAGCACGCCAAAACTTCTGTCGTCGACGCGGTGCTCGTCGCGGGCGTCTTCACCGTGCCATTTCTATTCGTGCTGTGGCCAGCGCGCTGGCTGCGGCGCGGACGCACGCTTGGCCCGGCTTTTCTTCCGTTGATTCTCGCGTTCGTCGTGCACGTCGGGCTGCTGCTGCCGGCCGTCCTGAACCCGCTTTCGAATTTTCTGAGCGGTCACGGCGATACGTCGGCGCTTCGCGATGCGTTCGCAAGCGTGCTGCTGCCGGTCGTCAGCCTCGCGGGCGTGTACCCCGTGTGGACTGCGTTCAGCGTGCGTGCCGACACCACGGCGCCGCGCTTCGAGGCGATGCTCGCTTCGTGCGGGCTCTGGCTCGTCCTCACGGCGACGCTCGCGCGCTTCCTTCGTTCCGCGCAAGCGCTGCCGCTCGGGGAGGCCGCGCCGGTCGTCTTGGTGATCGGCGTCGGGGTGACGGTTTATGCGCTCCTGCGACGACGCGCGCGAACGTCGTCTGCCGCGAAGCTGGTCGAGAGTCCGTACCGTCGCGACGCGAAGGAGGAAGCCGCGTCGGAATTGCCGGCGCGCCGGCGGCTGCATGGCTTCGTGGTCGTCGCCATCGAGGTCGTGCTCGTGGTCACGTGGTCGCCCGGGCTCGCCGATCGCGTCGCGCGGCCCTGCCCGTCCGTCAGTGAGGCGGGGTCGGGAGCGGGAGCGTCGCGAGCACCATGGCGAGCGGCATGGCGAGCGGCACGAGACGAAGAAGAAAGCGCATCATGAGGCTCGCTCTTACACGGGGCGTGCCACGCACAAATGCGTGCAATGTGCGGGTAGATTAGGCGAGCATCAACGGCGGTTCACAGGCAAGGTGCGGACATCATGGGACGGACGGTCATCGTCGGGGACGTTCACGGCTGCCGGCGGGAGCTCGAAGCGCTGCTCGACCGGATCGACTTCACGACCGGCGATCGGCTCGTTTTCGTCGGCGACTTGATTGCGCGCGGGCCCGACTCGCTCGGCGTGCTCGACATCGCGCGCCGCACCGGCGCCGTCATCGTCCGCGGCAACCACGAAGAGAAGCTCCTCATGTGGCGCGCCGATCGCTCGCATGCGCTCGGTCGCATTCACCTCGAGGTCGCCGAGTC
>CAXSGV010000487.1:0-5499 GCA_964236615.1 uncultured Polyangiaceae bacterium | reverse complement strand
GGCAGCGCGGCGGACAAGCGCTCGCGTCGGTCGGCATCCTCGCGCTCGCGGCGTCGAGCGCGCCGCGCCCCGTGCTCGCCGGCGTGCTCGTGCTCGTCTCCCTCGCGTGGATTGCCTCGGCTATCTCGCTGCGCGGTCCCTACATCGAAATCTTCCGTATGCGCCTTCGAACGTCGCGCTGGCACCAGTCGGACGAGCAAAACGAGCTCGACGTCGCGTCCCTCGAGACGCTCGTCGGCGCGCTCGATAGCGAAGAGGACAACGAGGTGCTCGCCGCGTTGCACGTCCTCGAACGCGAAGGCAAAGCGCGCTTGATTCCGGCACTCATTCTCTACCACCCGTCGGAGGAGGTCGTCATTCGCGCGCTGACGATCTTCATGAACGTGAAGCGACGCAACGTCGTCCCGGTGCTCGATCGACTGGTCGATCACCCCTCGGCACGCGTCCGTGCTCGGGCGATGGCTGCCCGGTCGGTCCTCGATCCCGATCCGCAGCGTCTGCTGCTTCGGCTCGCGTTCGAAGAGTCCGCGGAGGTGCGCGCCGCGATCGTCGTGAACCTCATCGCCTCCGGCGAGATCTTCGGGACCGACGCGCGCGAGCGCATCGATGGATTCCTCCGCCGGGGCAGCGCCGCGACGAAGGTCGCACTGGCAGAAGCGATCGGCGCGCGCGGCGTCACGGGTTACAACGACGTGCTGGCCACGCTGGCTCACACCCCGGTCGTCGGCGTGCGCATTGCGGCGATACGAGCAATCGGGGCGGTTCACGCCGAGGCGCACCTCGATGTCGTGATCGAGTGTCTCGGTGAAGAGACGACGCGCGCCGAAGCGCAGCGCGTGCTCCTCGCCTTTGGTGAGGCAGGTTTTGCTTCGCTCTCCGAGGCGCTGGCGGACGAGAAGCGAAGGGGGCCAGTTCGCGGGCGCATCCCCCAGGCGCTGAGCCTCTTCGAGCCGGAGCCGGTGGCGAAGGTGCTCCTCGCGCGATTGGCGGTGGAGCCCGAGGGGAGCGTGCGCTTCCAGATCCTTCGCGCGCTCGAAAAGACCGTGCATCGCGAGCCGTCGATTGCGCTCGACCTCGCGCTTCTCGAGCGCACGATCGCCGACACCGTGAGCCGTTGCTACCGCTACCTCGATCGTCGCGTCATCCTCGCGCGTGGTGCGCACGCCGTCCCGAGTCGCGCGACACCCGGGCAAGCGCTGCTCGAGAAGCTGCTTCACGACAAGGAAGAGCACGCGATCGAGCGTCTGTTTCGGCTGCTCGCGCTCGCCTACCCGACCGAAGACTTCCTCGACATCCACAGCGGGCTTCTCAGCCCCAAGAAGGACGAGCGTGCGACGAGCGTGGAGCTCGTCGAGAACATCCTGCGTGACCCGCTCCGTAGTGCCGTGCTCGGTCTCATCGACGACATCGCCGACGCCGACCGGCTCGCGTCCACGGGCCAGTACCACACGCCGCTCGGCCTCGGTTACGAGGAGCTGCTCGCGCACATGCTGGCGAGCACGAGCGAGTCGGTCCAGGATCTCACCGTGTTTCACATCGGTGAGCTGCGTCTCGTCGGCTTCACGGAGAAGTTGACCGCGATAAAGAGCAGCGATCGGAGCGACGTGCTGCGGACGCTCGCCATTCTCGGCAGCGTCGCCGAAGCGAGCGCGCATGCTGATTGAGAATCCGCTTCATGGTCTGCGCGATCGCCTGCTCGTCATGCGCTCGATGCCGAACTTCGCGGCGCTCGCCGACCAAGATCTCACGTTCGTGGCCGAGCACGCGCGCGAGAGGCGTTTCAAGAAAGGCGAGCTCCTCTTCGACGACGAGCGGGTCGATCGCCTCCACATCGTCCTTGCGGGAAAAGTGACGGTGACGCGCGACGGGAAGCTCGTCACCGTGATCGAAAACAACGGAGCCGTCGGAACACTGGCGCTCCTCGCGCTCGACGACGGGCGATGGCGCGCCGTGGCCGACGCCGACACGCTCGTGCTCACGGTGCCCGAGGCGGCGGTCCGCGCTGCATTGAAGGAGAGCTTTCCGTTTTACCGCAACTCGCTTCGGCTCACCGCGATGACGATCCTCAAACGGCGTGGAAACCTGCCGATGAGCCCGAGTGGCGCCGCACCCGCCGTCCCAGGCGAAAGGCCCGACCGCCAAGCCACGCTGGTCGAGCGCATGATCCAGCTGCGCACGCGAGGCGGACCGTTTGCATCCGGGAACATGGACGCGCTGATCGAGCTCGCGCGCCGGACGACCGAGTTCGAGGTCCCTGCGGGCCACGTGTTTTGGGAGATCGGCGATCCGTCCAGCTCCTCCCTCCGCATCATCTACGGCATCCTTCGCTGCACCGCGGCCGACGGCTCCGCGGTGAGGGTCGGCACGGAGTTCGTGCTCGGCGGCATGGACGCGTGGAGCTTGCAGCCGCGGTCCTACTCGGCGATCGCGGAGACCGACGTGGTGGCTTACCGCACCGAGGTCGAAGACTTCCTCGAGGTCCTCGAGCTGCAGCCCGATCTGGCCGTCGAGCTCCTCCGCACCCTGGCGCGCGCGCTCATTCACATGCCGCCCTGAGTCGCCCATCCGTGCGGCGAAGGGCGCTCCATTGTTCCTCAATTGTGGCGAAATGCTCCGCGGTCAGCGCAGCCGCGGGACGAATGCGGCTGAAATCTTCGAGAAATGGCGATGTAGTTCAACCGCTCCAACGTCAAGCCCCCTGGCGTCGCGTTTGCAAATGCGACCGGGTCATGAGCCTGCAAGCCGTGTCCGATCGGGAGCCCGAGGTCGAGCCGTACTGTGACGTCGAGGGCACGACACCGCTCGAGGTTGCCGAGGCGTGCCGCGCGGCGGGGCTTGCGTTCGTGAACGGCGTCGCCGGGGGTTGGACGAAGACCGATCTCGCGCGATGGCTGGTCGGTCCCTACCGCGAAGCCGCGTGCCCGCTCACCGGTGCCGAGCGCGGCGCGAGCAATCCCGCGATCCACAGCGCGCGCGTCGACGCGCGCATCACGCGGCTCCTGCACGAGGTCCGCGCCCACGTCGTTCGCGGCCTCGAGAGCTCGCCCGATGGGCTCGTCGACCTCCCGTGTTGGGCGCTCACGGCCGGATCGATCTTGCGAAGCCAGCACGCGAACGGTGAGGTCGGCTTCATCCCGGTCGACTGGCCGCGGATGCGCCTCGAAGACCGCGTGATGTCACTCTTCGCGGTCGATTGCCTGATGCGCGGCGCCGATTACGTCACGAAGCTCGTCGTCTGCCGCCGCTGCAAGCGCGTGTCGTTCGACGAGAAGGCGGTCGCGGTCGGGCTCTGCGCCATTCACTACCGTCCGGTGCCGCGTACGTCGGACGTTTCCCTTACATCCACGGGCGCCGAGCACGACGAGCGCGGCACACGCGACGCCGAGCCACAGACCCTGCTCGCGGTCTGACAATCGGCTCGCCCCATCTGCGGAGAACGGGGCGGTCACGCACGAGCAACCTCCACGCGCGTCGAGCTGCCCACGCGTCCCCGCGATCCCTGCGTCGGCGATCGCGCTGGAATCGGCGCCCGCGTCGTTCGTGGTCCCCGCATCAGGCTTGAGCGCCGCTTCGAGGGCAGGCCAGAGCGCGGGGCAGATCGATCCGGTGGTCGACGACGTGGCGCACGCGAGAGGCTCGAGATCGCGTGCGCGGAAGAGCGGGCGCACCGTCACGCCTTCGTCGGTCGTCACCGCAACGGAGAACGGCTCCTTCATCGCGTCGGCGCACGCGTAGAGGCCGGACGGGGCCCACGTCAGGCACTCGGGTCGGGTCACGCCCACCTTGCGAAATGCGAGGTCGCTGGTGCTCGCGATCAAGAGCCCGTCATCCGGACCGCCAATCGCCACGCGCGAGCCATCGGGGGAGAGCGCGAACCCGAGAAGGTCACCCTTCGAGACGTAAGCGTCCGACCACGTTCCACCGCCGTCGCGCGAAACGACGACGCGGTCTTCGGGGAAGCCGTCGATTCGCGTGTACACGACGTCGGCATTCTTCGGATCCACCGCCGATACCCACGGTGTACCGCCGTCGCCCAGCGCCGCGATCGTCCAGTTGGCGCCGCCATCGTCGGAGCGCGCGAACTGACCCACGAGCGGGTTGCCCCCAAGCCCTGCAGCGTAGACGCGCAGCGCCGCGGTACCGGACGTGGAGGGGGCGAGCTCGACGGTGAGCGCGCGAAAATCGGGGGGAAGCTCGCCTTTCTTCTGCCAGGTCGTACCGTTGTCGAGGGTCTCGGCGAAGAAGCCGCGGAACCCCTCGACCTGATCGATCGGGATCGCCGACGCGATGGCGTGCGACGGTGACGCGCGGTCGAGCGCGAGGTCGGTGACGAACGCGCCGAGCAGCGGCGCCGCCGCGCGCGTCCATGCGCAGCCGCGATCGGCCGACCGCGACACTCCGATCGCCGCCGTCACGATCGACCCATCGGCCATGACGAGCACCGCAGGATCGACGCCCATGGGGTAAGCAGCGGGCTCGCAGATCCACCGCCAGCTGGCGCCGGCGTCGGTCGTTTGCGCGAGCCCGTAGGTCGTTCGTACGACGATGCGCGCGGGGTCCGAAGGATCGACCACGATCTGCCCCGACTGCGGGAACCGACCATTGGCGAGCGCACTTCTGCTCGACAAAACGAGGCATGCGAGCGCGCAGGCGGCGAAGAGCTTGCTCATCGAGGTGCCGAGGACATTACTCTCTCTTCATGGGCAATACGTTCGGGACTCTCTTCCGCGTCACCACGTGGGGTGAGTCGCACGGCGGCTCGCTAGGGGCCGTCGTCGACGGGTGCCCTCCGCGCATCGAGCTATCGGAGAGCGACGTGCAGCCCGACCTCGATCGCCGCGCGCCGGGCCAGAGCCACATCGTCACGCAGCGCAAAGAGTCGGACCTCGTTCGCATCGCGAGCGGCGTGTTCGAGGGCAAGACGCTCGGCACCCCGATCGGGATGACTATCGCCAACGAGGATCAGCGGTCGGGGGACTACGCGGAGGTGAAAGAGAAGTACCGTCCGAGCCACGCCGACTACACCTACGACGCCAAGTTCGGCATCCGCGACTACCGCGGCGGCGGGCGCACGAGCGCGCGCGAAACCGCGGGGCGCGTCGCCGCCGGTGCGATCGCGCGCAAGGTGCTGCGGGTCCTCCACAACGTCGAGATCGTGGCGTGGGTTTCGAAGGTGCACAGCGTCGAGGTCGACTGCGACGTCGAAGCCGTCACGCCGGCCGCGGTCGAGGCCAACATCATTCGCTGCCCCGATCCCGAGGTGGCCGGGCGGATGATCGAAGCTGTCGAAGAAGCGCGGAAGGCCGGCAACTCACTCGGTGGTGTGATCACGTGCGCCGTCCGCGGCGCCCCGGCGGGATGGGGCGAGCCCGTGTTCGATCGCCTCGAAGCCGATCTCGCCAAGGCGATGATGAGCCTGCCCGCGAGCAAGGGCTTCGAGATCGGCTCCGGCTTCGGCGGCACCGACCTCACCGGCCTCGAGCACAACGACGAGTTCTA
>CAXSGV010000486.1:0-5499 GCA_964236615.1 uncultured Polyangiaceae bacterium | reverse complement strand
CTTGCCTTCGGCGTGACGAACGCGCTGGACGAGACCGAACGTGAGGTTGCCGTAGATCTCGACGAGCAGCCGACGGTAGATCGATTTCTGCGGGTTGCCGATCGCCAGCGGCAAGAGCTCCTGTTCGAGCGACTCGAGCGTGCCCTTGCCGAGGTTGATCTGCATCGAAAGCCGTGACGCGCGCGCGACCAGCTCCTCGTCGGGAGCGCCGCGGATCACGCGCCGGAACAGGCGATCGGCCTCTTCGGTGTCGCCCTTCGACAAGAGAAGGTCGGCGAGCTCGAAATAGACGATGTAGAGCCGATCGTTTTTTGCGAGCGCGGCACGGAACTCGACGATCGCGTGGTCGGTGTCCTGGCGTGAGCGGTACATCTCGCCGAGGCGGCGGTGACCTTCGGCGTCGTCGGGATTCAGCTCGACGGCGCGCGCCGCGTACTTGATGGCGTCGTCGTCTTTGTAAAGCTGCAGCGCGTACTGCGCCATGCGCTGGTAGAGCTCGCGCGCTCGCTTGGGCTCGACGACAACGAGCTTCTCGAGCACCGCGATGGCGTCTTGGAGCTTCGACTGCTGGACGAGCACACGCTCGAGCGCGAGGTAGCTGTCGCCGTCACCCGGCGCGAGCTCGATGACGCGGCGAAGCGTGGCCTCGGCGTCGGTGATCTTGCGGATGTGGATCTGCACCTCGGCGAGCGTGCGGCCGGCCTCGATGTCGGGCGGCTTTCCGTTGAACTGCGTGGTGAGTGTCGGCACCTGGGCTTCGATCACGCGCTCGAGCCCCCAGAGCGTGACCATGTGCGAGCGGGTCTCGCGCGCGAGGACCTTGTCGTTCGTCTTCTTCGCCTTGTCGCCGAGCTCTTGCCAGAGCGCGCGCGCCTCGCGGTAGTTGCGTGCGCGCTCGAGGGCGCCGGCAAGCTGCTTCTTGAAGGTGAGGTTCTGCGGATCGAGTGACACCGCTTCCTTGAGGACGAGCAGTGCGTCGGCGTTCATGTCGTGCTCGAGATAAACGTCGCCGAGCGCGGCGAGCGCACGCGCACGCGGCGTCACCGTCGTCAGGATGCGGCGCCACGTCGCGATCGCGAGCTGCGTGTTGCCGTCTTGAAAATAGCGGTCGCCGAGATCGACGAGGTGTGACGGATCGTTCTGACCCACCTGCGCAAGACGCGTGAGCACCTTGAGCGAGCGATCGTTCTCGCCGATGCGCCCGTAGAAGTCGGCGAGACGCGACAACACCTCTTCGTCGGTGGAGGCACGAGCTTCGAGCGCCGTGAGCAACGTGAGCGCGCGGGCGCGATCGCCGCGCTGCAAGAGCGCGTCGCACTGCTCGAATACGAACGTGGGGTTGTTCGGCGCCGAGCGAATGAGCCCCTCGTATTCGGCAATCGCTTTGTCGAGCTCGCCTTGCCCCTGGAGCAAGCGGATCATCTTGAGCCGAAGGTCGATGTGCCGCGGGTTGATCGCGAGCGCCTTCTGGTAGGTCTTCAGCGCGTTGACGGCGTCGCCCGTCTCTTCGTAGAGCGCGCCGAGGAGTGCGAGCCGCGCAAAGTCGTTGGGATGCTCGTCCTCGATCTGCTTGATGAGGATCGGGAGCTGCTGATCGGCGCGGTAGATCTCGGTGATGGTCTCGTAGATTTCGGCGCGGACCGCGGCCTCGGCGCCAGCGGCAGCAAGCGCCTTTTTCAGCGTCGCGATAGCGTCCTGGTTCTTGTGGGCCTTCGCCTGCGCCTTGCCGAGATCTTTGAGCGCGGGCGCGAGCGCGCGGTTGTCGCCTGACGCGGCGTTGACGAGATCCTTGAACTCGACCTCGGCCTTGTCGAACTCGCTGCGCTGGAAAAGCTCGCGACCGAGCTCGCCCTTCACGAACAAGCTCGTCGGCTGCATCTTCACGAGCTGCGCGTGGAACACCTTCGCGCCGGCCCAGTCCTTCGCGTCGAGCGCGAGGGCCATCAACGTGCGGAGTGTCTGCTCCTTGTCGGCGGGTAGCGTCTGCAGCGCAAGAGCGGCTTCGTAGCGAGTGCGCGCGCCAGTGACGTCGCCGCGATCCTGAAGAACGCGTGCGAGAGCGAGGAGCGCGCTCGGCTCGTTGTTCTTGATCGCGATCGCCTTTTCGTACGTCTTCACGGCGTCGTCGGGGCGGCCGTCGATTTTGTAGACGCCCGCGAGCGTGACCGTGGACGCGTATTGCTCGGCACCGCTGACCGCTGCGCGCTTCTCGAAGTCGGCGACGAGGTTCGTGAGGTTCCCGTCTTTGTCGCGGTAGAGTTGTGCGAGGCGCTGCAAGGGAAACGGCGAGCCGGGCTGCGACAGGGCGATCTTCGTGTAGCGATCGATGAGCACCGTTTGCGAGGCACCGGCGTCGGGGTTACCGGGCGTGGGTGTGGTGCCCGGCGTGACACCAGGGACGACGGGCCGTCCGGCTGGTGGACCTGCAGGTCGCCCACCTGCCGGGGGCTTCACGGGGCGTCCCCCGGGCGGCGGCTTGTGGCGGCCACGTGGGTCGAAGTCGGCTTGCGCGTGGGCGACGCTGTCCGCCAGCGGAACCAGGCAACAAATCAGGGCGCCGAGCGCGAGACGACTCCGAACGTGCACCTCGAAAGCCTAGCCCAATTCGACATGCGCTGCGGAGGCCGGGAAAGGTATGAGGTATGCTGGCTCGAATGCCCGACGCCGACAAATCCGCCGGGCAGGGCAGCGAGGCAAACACACCGACGAGCGGGGCTCTCTCCGGCGACGTCTCGACGGAGCCGCTCTCCGCGGAGTCGCTCCAGGCGGGCACGCGGCTCGGCCGTCACGAGCTCCTCGCTTCGGTTGCCAAGGGCGGCATGGCTCGGGTGTGGGCCGCGCGTCTGCATGGTCAGCGTGGCTTCACGAAGCTCGTCGCGATCAAGACGATCCTTCCCGACCTCGTTCGCGACATCGAGTTCGAGCGCATGTTCCTCGACGAGGCGCGCATCGCCGCGCAGATTCACCACCCGAACGTCTGTGAAATCTACGAGCTCGGGGAAGAGGGCCAGGTCCTCTACATCGCGATGGAGTGGATCAACGGTGACAGCGCCGTTCAGATGCTGCGTCAAGACGGCAAGGCCGTCGCGATCCCCGTGCGCATCGGCGCCAAGATCGTCGCCGAGGCGTGCGCCGGTCTGCACGCGGCGCACGAGCTCGTGGACGACGAGGGTCGCCCGCTCATGGTCGTTCACCGTGACGTCTCGCCGCACAACATTCTCATCACCGCCGACGGCGGCGTGAAGGTCACGGACTTCGGCGTTGCAAAGGCGCTCGGCCAACACCACGCGACGAACGCGGGCCAGCTCAAAGGCAAGCTCAGTTACATGGCGCCCGAGCAGATCGAAGGAAAGATCGATCGTCGTGGCGACGTGTTTGCCGCAGGTTGCGTGCTGTACGAGCTCACCCTCGGCCGGCGCCCTTTCCGCGGCGAGAACGATGGCGACCTTCTGCGGAAGCTCCTCGAGGGGAGCTACCCCTCGCCCAAGAGCGTGAACCCCGAGTACCCGGACGCTCTCGACGCGATCGTCACCCGTGCGCTCGCCCGCGACCCTTCGTTCCGTTACCAAACCGCCGAAGACATGCAGGTCGCGATCGAAGGGTGGCTCGCAACGAGCGGTTCGGTCGTCACGCGCGCGCAGATTGGCGGCATCCTGAAGGAGCGCCGCGGCAAAGTCATCGAGCAGCGCAACGAGATGATCAAGCGAGCGTCCGCCGTGGTCCAAGGCGACGTGAGCGGCAGCGGCGTCAACAACAAGGGCATGGCGCGCATCGATCAGACGCCGTCGAGGTCGGGCGGCGGTACGTCGGGAAGCGGACGGAGCGATCACATCGCGTCGTCGTCGACTCTCGCGTCGAACGAGAAGCCCACGGTCTCGGTCGTCTTGCCGCCTCTCCCGCCTGCTCCTGCCTCGAAATGGATCCTCGTCGCGGGCGCTGTCCTCCTCGCCGCGGGCGTTTGCGTGGTGGTCGCGTTCAATGCGCGCAAGGTGCCCGCGACCACGATCGCGACGTCGGTGATTGCGGTGCCGGTGCCGGTGCCCGTGCCGATCCCGGTGCCCTCCGCAGGCTTCGTCGCGCCTCGCACGTCGTCCGCGGTGGTCGTCGACGAGCTGCCCGATACGCCCATCCCCTCTGCGAGCGTCGCCACCGCCACCAGCGCATCCTCGGCCGGCAGGCGCACACCACCCCGCGGCACCGCGCGCGCGGCCACATCGACGGAGCGTCCCGAAGGTCCTGCTCTACCAAACCCTTATGACTGATCGCCGCGCGCTAGCTCCCGTGTTGCTGCTCGTTGCCTCGACGCTCGTGTCGTCGCCTGCGCGCGCCGACGACCCCCCGGCGCCGTCCGGAGTCGTCGCGCCTGCCAGCGCCCCCGCTCCGCAACAGGACGTGAGCGCTGAAGCGAAAGAGGCCTACCGCTTGGGTGCCGAAGCCTTTACGGCGAAGCGGTTCGTCGAAGCGGCGCTTCACTTCGAGTCGGCGTCTTCGCAGCGACCGCACGCGATCTCGCTCTTCATGGCGGCCGTCTCGTGGGAGAAAGCAAACCGCCCCGAGCACGCCGCGGACGCTTACGATCGCACGCTGTCGATCGCAGGCCTGACCGCCGAGCAAGCATCCCAAGCACGCGATCGCGTCGCCGCGCTCGAGCGCACGCTCGGCACCGTGGCGGTCGTGGGTCCCGAAGGGTGGCGCGTTCAGCTCGATCAACTGACGGAGGTCGACGTTCCGGCGCGCCTCCACGGCGTACCGGGCAACCACCTGCTCGTCATTCGTCCCAAGGGCGAGCGCGCCGTCGAGCGACGCGACGTGACACTCCACCAAGGCAAGATCACGCGCGTCGAGCTCACGGAAGAAGGCGACGCGCCGAAGACCGAGGTGGCCGCACCGCCGAAGCCCGAGGTCGTCGTGCGCACAGTCGTCGTCGAGCAGCCCACGTGGTTCACGACGCGTCGTGGTCTCGGCGTTGGCGCGCTCGGTGTCGGCGCCGCAAGTGCGCTCGGGGCTCTCGTGCTCGGCACGCAGGCGCTCGGTGCGAAGGACGCCTACGACGCGAAGCGTACGCAAGCGGGCTACGACCACGCGTCCGCACTGCAGACCTGGACGAACGTCGCGTGGGTCACGGCCGGCGTCTTCATCGCAGGCGGCGCGGTGCTCGTTCTTTGGCCCTCGCCGGACAAGAGCGAGAAAAAAATCGTCCTCGCGCCTGCGGCCGGCGGCGCGGTGTTGAGGGGGGCGTTTTGAAATCTCGTTTGCGGTGGGTGCCCATCACTGGAGCGCTCGGTCTGGGAGCGGCGGCCGCATGCTCGCTTGGTCTCGAGCCTCCGCCGGGCGCAGACGCCGTCGACGCGATGACCGAAGCGGGCGATGCGATCCCGCCCGACGCGATCACGACGGACACCGTCACCCCAGCCGACGCGCTTGCCGATGCGGGCGCCGCGTGCACGCGCAACGACGAGTGCGTCCCCGCGAGCACCTGCGTGACGGGCCGATGCGACA
>CAXSGV010000485.1:2955-5512 GCA_964236615.1 uncultured Polyangiaceae bacterium | reverse complement strand
TCTCCCTCGAGGAGGGACGTTACGAAGCCGCGATTGAAGCGTTCGAGCGCGCCAGCCGCATGCTCGACGAGATCGGCGACCGCCCGTTCGCCGCGATCGCGCATGCAGGGCTCGCGGCCGCCGAAGCTTCGCTCGGCCGCACGGCGCAGGCCGAAGCGCACCGGAAGGCCGCGCAAGCTGCGGTGAGCGACCTGCCGCCGTCGGCGCGTTGCTGGGTGCGATCGTCGACGTCGCGCTCGGTGACACCACACGCGCGCGTTCGGCGCGCGAGGGCGCGAGCGCCTACGACTCGGAAGACGTGCGTGCCGCGCTACGGGTGCTCGACGCGCGGCTGCCGGCCGTCCCTTGTGACATGACCGGCGAGGTCTTGAGCGTCGGTCCCGACGTGCGCTGGTTCACGCCGCCGAATGGCGAGCGCGTCGAGCTTCTTCGACGTCAGGCGCTTCGCCTCATGCTTCGCGAGCTCATCGCGCGGCACGCGTCGAATTCGACCGCCGCGATGACGATCGCCGACCTGTTCGCCGCTGGCTGGCCCGGCGAAAAGATCGCCGACAATTCCGCCGCCAACCGCGTGTACGTGTCGATCTCCCGTCTGCGCAAGCTCGGTCTCGGCGACCGCATCCAGAGCCGCGACGACGGCTTCCTTCTCGATCCGAGACTGACCGTGAAAGAGGAGCTGCTATGACGCTCGCCATGCGTCGCGCGCTCGCTCTCCCTTTCGTCGTGCTCGTCTGTCAGCATTGCAGTGGCACACCGCCGATGCCGAAGGGTCCACCACCAGAATACGAGGAGACTCCGATGGCCCACCCTGCCACGACGACTCCGCCACCGAACCCTGCGGCTCCGGTCTTGGCGCCTCCGATGGATGATCCTCCGCCTCCGCCGCCCCCACCGCCGCCGAGCGACGCAGGCCACCCAATGGACGCAGGACGCAGCCGCTAGCGTTTTTTCTTGGGGCTCTTCGGCGGCGGCGGCGGCGGCGTGAGCTCCAGCGCAAAGCCCGCCGCCTCGATGGGTCTTGCCTTCGGCTCCACCGCGCCCACGAGCGACGAAAGCAAATCCACGTCTTGCTTGTAAGGCGTCACCGGATCGCGCGGCTCGATCTCGACAACACCAGGCACTTCAGCGAACCGCGCATCGTTCACGAGCCGCCAGAAGAACGGGAGCCCGAGGATCCCCTCGCCGACATGCTCGTGGCGATCCACGCGCGAGCCGAGCGCCTTCTTCGAGTCGTTCAAGTGGAACGCGAGCAGCCGCTCGAGCCCGACGTGTTCCTGGAATGCCGCCCAGGTGGTCTCGTAGCCTTCGGGCGTCGATAGATCGTACCCCGCGGCAAAGGCGTGCTGCGTGTCGAGACAGACGCCGAGTCGACCGCGCTCCTTCGTCCGCTCGAAGAGCGCGCCGAGATGCTCGAAGGTGCAACCGACGCACGTCCCCTGCCCGGCTGTGTTCTCGAGGAGGATCCTCGCGCTCGCGTCGCGGGTGCGCTCGTGCACCTCGTCGAGCGCCGTCGCGATTTGCGTGAGCGCCTTGTCCTCACCGGCGCCGAGATGCGCCCCCGGGTGAAGTACGACGTACTGGATGCCGAGCACGCTCGATCGCTCGATCTCCGCGACGAGCGCGGCCTTCGATTTTTCGAGGATCTCTTCTTTGTCGGTCGCGAGGTTGATGAGGTAGCTCGTGTGCGCCATCACCGTGGCGCGCCCCGCCGGCGTGCTCGGCGTGGCAAACCCCATCGCCGTAGACCACGCCGCGTGCCCGCGCCGGAACGACTCGACGAGCTCGGGCGCGAGAACGGGCTCGCGCCACATGCTCGAGTTCTTCGTGAAAATCTGAAGCGCTCGCGCGCCGTCGACCGTCGCAAAGTCGAACGCACGGAAGAGCCCGCCACTCACCGATTCGTGCGCGCCGTGAATCACGCGGGCTTCTATAAGGCGGCCTGGGCCTTTGTGCTAGCGTCCGCCGGATGTCCAAGACGACGATCGATCGCGCTCGGATCGAGCACGTCGCGAAGCTCGCCTCGCTCACACTGACCGACGCCGAGGCCGACAAGCTTGCGGCAGAGATCACGACCATCCTCGGTCACGTCGACGAGCTCGCCGAGATCGACACGACGAAGATCGAGGTCACGGGTCTTGCGCGCCAGAGCGGGTGGCGCGAGGACATCGTCGAGCCGTCGCTCTCCAACGCCGACGCGCTCGCTCAGGCTCCGCGCACGAGTGGTGAGCCGGGCCAGGCAGGGTTCGTGGTTCCCGTGTTCGTGGAGAGCTGAGTGCCGCAATTGCCGGAGGCGGCCGACGCCGCGATCGCCGGGCTTGGCACGATCGAGCTCGCGGACAAATTTCGAAATGGCGAGATCACTGCGGTCGCCGTCGCCGAGGCTACGCTCGCGCGCATCGCCGCGATCGACGGCGAGCTTCACGCTTTCCTCGTCACGTCGCGCGAGCCCATGCTCGCGGACGCGCGCGCGCTCGACGCCAAGCGGGCGCGTGGCGACACGCTCGACGTGCTCGCGAATATTCCGATAACATTGAAAAATACACTCTACACACATGGC
>CAXSGV010000485.1:1126-2945 GCA_964236615.1 uncultured Polyangiaceae bacterium | reverse complement strand
CCGCCCTACGACGCGACCGTCGTCACCCGCCTTCGCGCGGCCGGCGCGCTGCTTCCCGGCAAGACCAACATGGACGAGTTCGCGATGGGCTCGTCCAACGAGAACAGCGCTTTCGGACCGGTGAGGAACCCGTGGGACACGTCGCGCATCCCCGGCGGATCATCGGGCGGCAGCGCGGTCGCCGTCGCGGCGCGCATGACACCCGCCTCGCTCGGTAGCGACACGGGCGGCTCGATCCGCCAGCCTGCGGCCCTCACGGGAACGGTCGGCGTGAAGCCCACCTACGGACGCGTCCCGCGTTACGGGCTGATCGCGTTTGCCTCGAGCCTCGATCAGATTGGTCCTTTCGCGACCGACGTGCGAGGCGCGGCGCGCGTGCTCTCCGTCATCAGCGGCAAAGACCCCAAAGACGCCACCTCGGCCGACGTCGCCGTCGACGACTTCGAGGCTGCTTGCGGTGCGTCGGTCCGCGGACTCCGCATCGGCGTGCCTGCCGAGTACTTCGCGACGGGGCTCGACCCCGAGGTGGAAGCGAACGTGCGCGCTGCCATCGCCGCGCTCGAGAGCGAAGGCTGCACCGTCGTACCGGTCGAGCTCCCCCACACGCGTCACGCAGTCGCCACGTACTACGTCATCGCCACCGCGGAGGCCTCGAGCAACCTCGCGCGCTTCGACGGCGTTCGCTATGGCCTGCGCGTGCAGCCCGCCGGCAGCGATCTCAAAACGATGTACGGCAAGACCCGCGACGCGGGCTTCGGCATCGAGGTGAAGCGCCGCATCTTGCTCGGCACCTTCGTGCTCTCGGCGGGGTACTACGACGCCTACTACTTGAAGGCCGAGAAGGTGCGCACGCTCTTCAAAAAGGACTTCGCGGACGCGTTCCGTCACGTCGACGCGATCTGCTCGCCGACCTCGCCAACCGCGGCGTTCAAGCTCAACAAAAAAACCGGCGATCCGCTCTCCATGTACCTCAGCGACGTCTACACGTTGCCCGCCAGCCTCGCCGGCATTCCCGCCGCGAGCGTGCCGTGCGCGCCGACGAAGAGCGGTCTCCCCGTCGGCCTGCAGATCATGGCTCCTGCTTGGAAGGAGACGACGCTGTTCGCGCTCGCCTCCGCCTGGGAGGCGCGCTCGCCCGCACGCAACGCCGCGCCGCCGCTCGCCAGCACCAAAAGCTGACGCGTGCAAACTGCAAACATCGTCGTGGAGGCGCTCGAGCCGCGGCTGCTCGAGGGATGGGCGCGCCTCTTCGACGCCTGCTCCTCGGCCTGCTTCTGCCGCTACTGGCACTTCAGCGGTGACAAGAACGCGTGGCTCGAGCGCTGTGCTTTCACACCCGACGAAAATCGGAGCGAGCAGGCCGCGCTCGTGACCGCGAGCGATCCGATGGCGCGTGGCCTCGTCGCGCTACGCGACGGCGCGGTCGTCGGGTGGATGAAGCTCGCTCCGCGCGCGGCGCTGCCGAAGCTCCGTCGCTTGCCTGTCTACCGCGCGCACGATTTGGGTGACGACGACGGCGTCTACGCGATCGGTTGCCTCCTGGTCGATCCCGCCCACCGCGGAAGCGGCGTGGCCCGCGCGCTCGTGCACGCCGCACCGTCCTTCGCGCGGGCCTGGGGTGCGCGCGCCATCGAAGCCTACCCGCGCACGTCCACCGAGCCGCTGCACCCCGAAGAGGCCTGGATGGGTCCGCGCCAGATCTTTCTCGACGAGGGCTTCACCCACGTCGGCGGCGAGACGCCCTACGAGGTCCTGCGCCGCGTGCTCTGACACCGCGTTTGTGCCATTCTGCGGCCGATGCATAAGCTCTTTCTTCTCC
>CAXSGV010000485.1:0-1116 GCA_964236615.1 uncultured Polyangiaceae bacterium | reverse complement strand
CCTTTGCGGCGTGCAGCGATTCGACACCGGGACCCGTGACCACCCCGGACGACGCGTCGACGGGGGGTGCGCTCACGTACACGCCCGAAGGCTGCGACTACACGGTGACGCAGCCCGAGGTGCGCGGCTCGCTCGATCAGGCGCTCGACGCCGACGACGCGCTCGCCGACGTCGCCACCGCGGCTCCGCAGCGCGTTCGCCTCGGTCTCGGCGCCGGCACCGACTCGAGCAAGAAGGGCTACGCCGATCCGTCGACGACGGCGGTCTTCACCTGGGAGACGGACGACGCCACGGCAAAGGCCGCGAAGGCACGCTTCGGCACCAGCCCGACGGCGCTGTCGGAAGTCCGCAAGGGTTACTCGTGGACCACGCCCCCTCCCACGGCGGGCCTCGGAAACAACGACGCGCCGGTGCGCATGCACGAGGTCCACGTGTGCGGGCTCGAGGCGGGCACGACGTACTACTACCAAGTCGGCGGCGGACCCGCGGACAAGGGCGCATGGAGCGCGACCCAGTCGTTCACCACGGTGCCCAAGTCGGGTGCGATCACGATTGGCGTCTCGGGTGACTCACGCGATTCGGCCGACGTGTTCCAGCTCGTGCAAACGCGCATGAAGGATGCGGGCGCGTCGCTGCAGCTCTTCACCGGCGACCTCGTGATCTTCGGCACGCAGAGCACGACCTACAAGACGTGGCTCGACAAGGCGTGGAAGGATCCGGCCGACGGCACGAAGTTCCTCACGCTCGGTCAGCAGATGTTTTTGCCCGTCGCCGGCAACCACGAGCAAGAGGCGCCGCAGTTCTTCAGCAACTTCGCCGTCCCCGGCGACGGTCCGCATGCCGAGCAGTACGCCTCGTTGAACGCGGGGAACGCGCACTTCGTCATGCTCGACGACACACCGCTCGCCGACGCCCCCGATGGTGAAGTGGCGAAAGAGCAGCTCGCGTGGCTCGAGGCCGATCTCACGCGCGCCGAAGCCGATCGCGCGGCGCACCCGTTCATCGTCGCCGTGCACCACCGAGGTGAGTTCACGACAGGCCGTCACACCGGCGAGCGCGACGTCGTTCGCGTGCGCGATGCGCTCGTCCCGCTCTGGGACAAGCACCACATCGACC
>CAXSGV010000484.1:2968-5513 GCA_964236615.1 uncultured Polyangiaceae bacterium | reverse complement strand
GGCCGCAAGGATCCCGAGCCGGTCGAGTCGTCGATGCGCGAGATCGAAGAAGTCCTCATGTTCGAGGGCGCAAAGAACGTCGCTGCGATCATCGTCGAGACCGTGGTCGGCACGAACGGGCTGCTCATTCCGCCCGACGGCTACATGCAGGGGCTCCGCGCGATCTGCGACAAGCACGGCATCCTCCTCATCTGCGACGAGGTCATGGCGGGCTTCGGCCGCACCGGGAAATGGTTCGCGGTCAATCATTGGGACGTCGTGCCCGACATGATGACGATGGCGAAGGGCCTCACCTCGAGCTACGTGCCGCTCGGCGCGCTCGGCATGCGCCGCAAGATCGCCGATTACTTCGACAAGAACGTCTTCTTCGCCGGCCTCACCTACAACAGCCATCCGATGGGATGCGCCGCCGCGCTCGCAACCATTGGCGTCTACGAGCAGGACAAGCTGATCGAGCGCTCCGCCACGATGGGCGAGTCGATGAAGAAGCACCACCAGGCGCTCTACGAGAAGCACGCCTGCGTCGGAGCCGGCCGCAGCATCGGGCTCTTCGGCATGCTCGAGCTCGTGAAGGATCGAAAGACCTACGAGCCGCTCGCGCCCTACAACGCGACGAGCCCCGAGATGCAGACCATCCACCACCACCTCAAGGCGAAGGGGCTCTACACCTTCGTCCGGTGGAACACGATCATGACCAATCCGCCGTTGACCGTCACGGAAGCCGAGCTCGCAGAAGGCTTCGGCATCATCGACGAGGCGCTGTCGAAGATCAGCTGAATCAAGTCGCGCGAGAGGCGTCGCGAGTTCTTACAGCTTGCTCGGGCGCGTAGAGGCCCCGCGCGCGCCCGCTGTCCGGAACGCATCCCCGAGCTCGCGCGCGGTTGGCCGGCGCGAGGCCTCGTGGAGGAGGGCGCGGTCGAGCAGCTCCGCCACGAGTGGGTCGAGCCCGGGGACGACCTCCGCGAGCGCGGGCGCAGCGACGAGCTTGCGGTTCTTTATCGCCGCGCGGAGCGGGCACTCCTCGAACGGGCGGCGGAGTGTCATGAGCTCGAAGGCGATCACGCCCAAGCTGAATATGTCGGCGGCGCGCGTCGCCTTGCCATCGACGAGCTCGGCCGCCATGTAGTTCGGAGTACCGAAGACGATGCCCGGCCGCGTGAGGGCCTGATCGTCGATCGGCGCATACGACGGCGTCGGCGCAGACTCGACTCGCCTCGGAATCACGGGCTCCTGCCGCGTGCCGCGGCCCGTGAGCGCCGGCGCGGCCGCGACCTTCCGGGTGTGGGCAAGCGGTGATGGCGGGTTGGTGCCGCCTTGCTTGCGCGTTGGCGCGTCCTCGCTCATCGAGATCGGCGGAAGCAGATCGGGGTCGTCGGCGACGTCGGCGATCGGCGAGGCTGCGTGCAGACCCGACTGGGAGCGCAGCTCCTCGGCGATCAAGCTGGACACACCGAAGTCGGTGATCTTCACGAGCGGGCGACGACCGTCGGTGCCGCGCGAAATGAGGACGTTCGCGGGTTTGAGATCGCGGTGCACGATGCCTTGCGCGTGGATGGCGTCGAGCCCGTCGGCGACCTGGGCGAGGACGAATAGCGTCCAGGGCACATCGAGAGCGCGCTTGCGCACCTCACGTAGCGTGGCGCCTTCGACGAGCTCCATCACGAGATAGAGGAATCCCTCGCGCGCAACATCGAAGTCGACGAGGGACACGACGTTCGTGTGCTTCACGTTCGCCGCGATCTGCGCTTCGCGAGCGAAGCGTGCGCGCGCGACCGGATCGTTGACGACACTGAGCAGCTTCATCGCGAAGTGGTTGCCATCGACGAGCCGCTCGACCTCGTGCACGGATCCCATCCCGCCCTCGCCGAGCAAGCGCACGACGCGGTAACGGTTCTCGACGAGGTCGCCAGGGACGAGAATGAAGCGCGGGATCTCCATCGTACCGTCGGTCTTCGCGAGGCTGTCGACCAGCTGTCGCGACCGCGCCGCGATCTGGCGGCGAAGCTCGTCGTTGAGAAGCTCGACTTCCTTTTGCTTCGCTTCGAGAGCGTCGACGCGCGACGCGAGCTCGGCGTTGAGAGCGTCGGCGCGCGAGAGGGAGCGCAGGTGGTCGCGCAGCAACGCGAACGCTTGCAGAAGCGAGATCACGCTCATGCCAATGCAGGCCGTGCGCACGCCGTGGAACGGCTCGCCCGTCCCCATCCAGCCCATGAAATCGGGAGCACCGAGCGCGACGGTGATCGGCCACGCGAGCGAAATCAAATAGAGGTTTTTTCGCCGCGGGCGGTCGTGCCGCAGCTTCATGACGAGCGCGAGCTGCATGCCGGTGTTGGCCATGGTTGCGACCACGACCAGCGGGCCCATGACCTGAATGACGTGGAAGGGATTGCGCGCGAGAAGTGCGACGAGACCACTGAGGGCCGCAAACCATTTCCATCCGACGTGCGGTGGGGGCAGTCCGAAGTACGCCTTCGTGAAGAAGGTCGCGCAGACCGCGCCGACCACGAGCATCCACGTGCCGATCGGCACATCGTAAACGCCGAGC
>CAXSGV010000484.1:0-2958 GCA_964236615.1 uncultured Polyangiaceae bacterium | reverse complement strand
TGCGTGATTCCGAGGAGGAGCGCGGGGTAGCTCAGGTTCAGGATCGCGCCTGCAGCGAAGAGAGCGAACGTGCGGCGCCGCGGGCCCTTGAGCGCCGCGGCGAGGTAGCCATAGAGGAGCGCGACGAACGACGCGGTCGCGAACGCGGCCGCAGCGGCGGTGCGGTTGAAGTCATCGGCGGCAACGAGCTCGGGCGTCCCCTCGGCGGCGTCGGTGACGATCGGAACGGAGTCGATCCAACCCGAGTGATTCCACCGGTGCTGAACCGTGAGGACGAGGTCGACGTTTCCGGTGGTGGTGCTCGCCGCCACGATCCGGAAGCGGAGGGGGTGCGAGCGCCGGTAGCGATCGAAGGCGCTCTCGTCGAGAGCCACCGCCGGGACGCCGTTCGCCGCCAGCGTGGCAAGCGCGCGGTAGTCGGGGATGGCGAACAGCAGATCTTTGCCGCGGAGATCGTCGGGCAAATGGATCGTCGCGCGAAGCTCGAACGTCGCGGCAACGTCCGGGAGCGACGCATCGAGGTGCACCGGCACCGTGAGGTCCTTCGGCGGCGCGCCCGCAACGGAGAGGGACCAACTCGGAATTGCGAGCTCCCTGCCCCGCTGCGCGCACCCGACGAGCAAGAGCGCGAGCAGCCACACGAAGACGAGCCGCGGCGCCAAGGTCCTCATGGTAGCGCCACCCAGCGCACGTCGCGCATCGCTAACGGCGGCCGCGCGCCCGCAGCGAGATCACGTTCGCGCGAGGCTCCGGCGTCGGGTCGAGCGGAGGGAGCGCGAGCACGAGGCGCTCGATGCGTGGCAGCGCGTCCGCGGTGGCGCGCTCTGCGCGAAGCTCGTCGAAGGGCGCGTCGTAGACGAGCACCAGCAAGTAGATCGCTGCGAACGCATGCGCGACGTACCCGAAGTCGGCGTCGCGCACGGCGTGCTGGAGGTGGCGGCCCCGACGCAGGGCTGGGATCTCCGGAAGTGCGCGTACCTCGCGAATCGCGCGCGCGGAAAGCTCCGAGAGGATCTCCTCGGTCGTCGCCTCGTCGTGTGGCTCGTCGGTCTCGCTCTCGGCAGGGGCGGCGTCTTGCGGCGGCTGCTGCTCCGAGCCGACCTCGTCACGTACCAGCGTGAGAAGCTCGTGGCGGGACAGCTCGAGCAAGCGCAGCGCGGCTTCGAGATCCGGCGTTCGCCCAGTCCCGAGCTGTGGGCGTGTCGCGGTGGATGATCCCCAGACGACCGGCGAGTGCGCATCGAGCACCAAGGCATCGATGGCCTGTGCGCGCTGCGCGAGCGCGCGGAGCTCTTCGTGGAGCGATCGCGGCACGGACCCGCGCGACCGCTTGGTGTCCGCCACATCGCCATCGAGCGACTGCGCGAACGTGGCGGCGAGGATCTGCAGGCGACGCTCGAGCGCGGGCGCATCGGGCGGCTCGGCCGCGAACGTCACCGCGAGCGTTCGGCCGTCCGGCAGCCGAGCAAACATGGCATTTGCGGCGACCGAGGTCGGCGCGTGAGGTTCGAGCAGGCGCACGTCTTCTGCGTGAAGCTCACGCCGTACGAGCTCTACAAAGCGTCGAAACGCGCCGTCGTCCGGTCCTTCGGGCGGCCCAATGGGCGGGGTGTCGTTCACCTTCTCGTCTCCTCCAGCCGCATCGGGGTCCCTCCCATGTGCGGGATTTGATGGTACACCCCCTCCCCGGAGACTCCGAAGATGCGCGTCTGGACCAACGGCAAACGTCACCTCGTCGCCGGCCCGCGTGGGCTGGCGATCTACGATGGAGCGAAGTCCCCGAGCCTGCGCTCGCTCGATGGCGTCGGCGGTCACCTCGCCGAGCCCACCGGCCCCGTGGCGGGGGGCTGGCAAACGCGCGACGCGCTCGAGGTCGCGCCTGGCGGCGACATTGCTTGGGTCTCGCGCGATGGCGTCACGCACGCCGTGCCTCTCGCGGCGCGCCCGAGCACCGCAGCCACGCTCGCGTGGAAGTTCGGCGATCTTGCGCTCACGAGCGAAGGCCGCGTCCTCGCTGTCGTGTACGAAGGCGAAGAGGACAGTGAGACCGCGCGCATCGTGCTCGGCAACATGCCCGATGAAGGCGGCGCGTGGGACGCGGTGCTCGCCATTCCCGATCCGGTCCGCGTGAAGTGGCCGAACGTGATCTGGACGAAGGAAGCGACGCCGTGGTCGAAGCGCAAAGCGCTCGGCACGGAGTCCGCGCATGTCGTCACGAACGCGTTTGGAACCGTGGTCGCCGAGAAAGACACCGGCATGGTGCTGGTCTTGCGCCCTGGCTCGAAGGCTTTCGACTTCGCGCTCCGCGTGCCCTCGACCTACGAGTCGCAAGTCTATGGCGCGGCGACGCGCGAAGGCGTCCTCGTCGTGATCTGCGTCGAAGGTCGCGAGTCGTGCGTGTGTCACTTCTCGCCGACGGGCGACGTGCTCGCGCACCACGACAAGCTCGGCGGCGAAGCCTGCTTCGGGATGGTCCCCGCCGCGGTCGTCGATGCGACGTCGGTGCTCGTTTACTCGGAGGAGACGCTGCACGTGCTCGGACTCCCTGCGCTCGATCCGATTGCGACCGTCGAGCTCGCTGGCGATCACGACGGCGAGCCCAGCGTCTTCGCGGCGCCCGACGGCAAGACTTGTCTCTTCGGGTTCGGCGCGCAGGCGTGGATCGCCACGCGCGCGAAGAAGGTATGGACCGCGGAGCCGCTGCCGGATCCCGAGGCACCGTCACGCGTGAAGCCCGCGCCCAAGCCCGTTCCCGCGCCGGCGGCCAAGGCGCCCGGTGGATCGCCTTCGATGGGCGCGCCGCGCGTGAGCGGCGAGCCGGTGTTGCAGCTCGTCCCGTCGCGTGACGCTCCTCGCATCTGGACGGCTGCGGCTGGCGAGACGTTGACCGTGGACGTGACATTCGGAAGCGTCGGCGGCAAGGGCACCGGCATCGCGATTGAGAATGTCACGTCCACG
>CAXSGV010000483.1:0-5533 GCA_964236615.1 uncultured Polyangiaceae bacterium | reverse complement strand
GCCCCAGCTCGCGACTCACATCGCAGCCGGCACCGTCCCAGCCTCGCGTGTTTCTCCCCCGTGGCCATCAAACCATGGACCGTCCAGCGCCCCAGCTCGCGACTCACGTCCCCCTCGCGATCGTCCCAGCCTCGCGTGTTTCTACCTCGTGGCCATCAAACCATGGACCATCCAGCGCCCCAGCTCGCGACTCACGTCTCTCTCGCGATCGTCCCAGGCTCGCGTGTTTCTCCCCCGTGGCCATCAAACCATGGACCGTCCAGCGCCCCAGCGCGCGACTACGTCTCCCGCGCGATCGTCCCAGCCTCGCGTGTTTCTCTCCCGTGGCCATCCAACCATGGACCGTCCAGCGCCCCAGCTCGCGACTCACGTACCCCGCGCGATCGCCCCAGCCTCGCGTGTTTCTCCCCCGTGGCCATCAAACAATGGACCGTCCCGCGTCCCAGCTCGCGACTGACATCGCAGCGGGCACCGCCCGAGCCTCGCGTGTTTCCCCCAGCTCGCGAGGCGCCGCGACGCGAACGACGCCACAAAAAAGAATTGGGATCGGAGAGCGTGTCTCCAATCCCAATCTCGTGACGGCCCCTCGAGGGGAACGTCCGTGGCGTGCCCCGCGTCTCTACGCGAGCTTCGCGCCGTGGCGCTTCGCGTAGGCCGTCACGCCGATCTTGTCGATCGTGCGGATGTCGCGGGTGGTGAGGTTGAGCGTGACGAATTTTGCGAGCTCGGGAACCCAGACGCGGCGCGTTTGGATGTTCACGTTCTGCCAGCGCTTCGTCTTGATGTTCGAGTGCGAGACGTTCTGCGCCTTGAGCTTTCGCTTGCCGGTGATGTCGCTTTTGGCCATGACAGTTCTCTAGAGGGCTTCCTTCGAGAGATCTCGAGGTTTTGGGAACGCGCAACCTGAAGGAAATGCCGTCCTATGTCAAGGACCGGCTTATTCCGAGGTTATTCCGAGGTCATCGACTGCATGCGCTCGCTGTCGTCGGCGCTCGGCCCGACGATCCGGTGCACGTCGACCTTGCGCGCTTCGCGGGCGAACAACGCCGCGAGGAGCTGGAAGATCGCGTAGCTCACCAGCGTCGACGCCACGAACTCGCCGATGCCCGCGAACACGAAGCCCCACCGCCCGTAGGGCGTGGTGTCGAACGCGAACGTACGAAGCAAGACGCGCCCCGCGTGGGCGAGCACGAGGGTCGTTGCCCAGCCGCCGCATCCGCCGGTGGTCTCTTCGCCCATGAAGCCGAACAGCGCCGTGAGCACGGCGATCGCCACCACGCCGTCGGAGGCGCGCGCGACGAGCGGAGCCGACACGTCGATCGCGCCGAGTGCGAGGAACGCAAAGGCCGGGATGGAACAGACGAGCACGACCGCGAGGATCCCGCGCGCGGCGCGAAACGCGCGATAACGTGCGCGGAAGAGGAGCGCGCCCGGCAGCGCTGTCACGAGCACGAGGTTCGTCGCCGCGTGGAGCGTTCCATCGAAGTCGCACGCCGCGAGCGGGCCTTCGCCGCGCACACCCATCGCCAGCGGAACGAGCCCGGCGATCGCTGCCAGCGAAGCGCGTGCCGCGTAGGGTGCGGGGATGATCGCGCCGATGGTCGCAACGATCGCCGTTGCGACCGAGCCCGCAAAGACGCCAGGCGACGCCGGGCCGAAGCCTTCGTGCGACGCGATCGCGGCAGCGACGAACGCAAGCGCGAACAGCCCGAGCCAGACGCGGACGAGCACTTGCGCGGGCGCGATCGGCGCGACCTCTTCGCGAAGAATGTCGGAGGCGAGAACCGGCTTCGCGAGAATCCGCTTCGCGAGGATCGGCCGCGCGTCCGTCGGCAGCGACGTCGTCGAAACTGGAGGTGGCTCGACGGGAGGTTGCGGAACAGGCGAGGTCATCGCGTAGCGCTCAGACTAGCGCCGTTTGCCCAAGCTTCGCCACCAGCGCTCGGCACCATGCGCGGGTGGCGTCGAAGCCGTCGGTGCGGAGGAGGGTCATCTCATCCATGTAGAGACGCCGTGCGAGCTCGACCTGAACGACGTGGGTCTTCGCCGAGGGCTGGCCGTAATGACGGGTCGTGTAGCCCCCTTTGTAGGGATCGTCGTGCGCCACCGAGAGGCCGTGGGCGCGGGCGTGCGCGTCGACGAGATCGATGAACTTGCCGTTCGCCGTCGTGCGCCCTTGCGAGCCCGGCACCACGTCGGCGCGGATCGCGGTCGGGTCGGCGCGACCGGCGCTCGGCATCGAGTGGCCCGCGAGCACGAGGGCCAAACCAAACTTGGCGATCTTGCGATCGATCATTCCTTGAAGCGCGCGATGGTAGGGGCGGTGGATTGTCTCGATGCGCTCCTCGAGCTCGCCGCGCGTGATCGGGCGTGCAAGGGAAGGCTCGCCGTCGGTCGTGAGCCGCCACACGAGGCCGCGCGGCATGCGCCCGCCGTAGCGGCTCGCATCGTCGTCCCAATCGGTCTCGGCGCGGTTCAGATCGGCGACGTAGCGCGACGTATGCGCGACCAGGAGGGACGCTCCTTCCAAGGGTGCGTCAGCGTAAAGCTCGTCGACCCAGAGATCGGCGTCTCGTCCGAGCGAGCGCACCGGTGCGACGAGATTCGCGAGGTAGCGGGCAGGGACGTCGAGCCCGGCGTGAGGCACTTCGACGATGAGCGGCGTCTCCTCACGCGGGCTCGCCTCGATGAGCGTGAAGAGCGCCTTTTGCACGGCCGAGGACGCTACCACGGAGGCTCCGCCTAAGCGCGCGGGTGCGCCTTCGTGTGCGCCGCGCGAACGTGATCTTGGGCGACGCGGGTGTAGATCTCGGTCGTGCCGAGATCGGCGTGGCCGAGCATCGCCTGCACCGCGCGGAGATCGGCGCCGCCACGCAGGAGATGGGTCGCGAACGAGTGACGGAGCTTGTGCGGCGAAATCGGCGTCGTGATCCCCGCGCCCCGCGCGTAGCGCTTCAGGAGCTTCCAGAACCCTTGCCGCGTGAGGCGGCCGCCACGCGGCGAAACGAACAGCACCGTCGTCTTCGGCGTCGCGACAAGAGGTCGCACATCGCGGAGGTAGCTGCTGATGTGATCGAGCGCGGCTTCACCCACCGGCACGAGGCGGCGCTTACCGCCCTTGCCGAGCGCGGAGACGACCCCCGACTTCGTGTCGATGTCCGCGACCGTGAGCGTCACGAGCTCGCTCACGCGCAGGCCCGACGCGTACATCAGGTGCATCATCGCGGCGTCGCGAACGCCGCGTGGCTTCGTGAGATCGGGTGCCGCGAGCAGCCGTTCGATCTCCTCGAAAGAGAGCACGCGCGGGAGGCGCCGCGAGAGCTTGGGGCGATCGAGGATGGCGGTGGGATCGGCAGGGACGATCTTCTCACGCACGAGGAAGCGAAAGAAGCCACGCATGCCCGAAAGCTGACGTGCGGAGGACCGCGCTCCGAACCCCGTCTTCATGTTGCCGGCGAGGAGCGACGCAATGTCGCCGGTGTCGATGTCGACGACCGCCTTCTCGCCGACGTGCTCGGCGAGGCGATTGAGATCGCGCGCGTACGCTTCGAGCGTATTGGTCGCGAGCGCGCGCTCGACCCGCAAGTGGTCGAGGTACGCGTCGATCCAGCGCGGGAGGTTCACCTGGAGAGCCTACGACCGCGCGGCGATCGGGGCGAGTTTCTAGGCGTTTCAGCCGAACGCGGCGTTGGCGAAGCGCGCGACCAGAGACTCCGGCGCATCTTCGCGCATCAGCGCTTCGCCGAGGAGCACGGCGTCGGCGCGCCCACGAGCGAGCGCCTTCACGTCGGCCTCCGTGCGGACGCCCGAGAGGTGCACCGCGATGCGGTCGCGCGGGATCGCCGCGATGAGGCGCGTGGCGCGGGCAGGATCGATGGCGAGCGTGTCGAGGTCGCGCGCGTTGACGCCGATCATCACGGCCTTGGTCGCGAGCGCCGCCTCGAGCTCGGCCTCGGACGCGATCTCGACGAGGGGAGAGAGGCCGCTGCGCACCGCGGCGCGCGCGAGCGCTATGAGCCGATCGGCCGTCACGATGCGGGCGATCAGCAATACGGCGTCCGCGCCCTTCGCGCGCGCGACGCTGAGCTGCACCTCGTCGAGCACGAACTCCTTCGCGAGCAGCGGCACCTCCCGGCGCAGGCCGTCGAGCGCCATGCGCACGCGTTCGAGATCGCCCCAGCACCCGCCGAAGAACTTCTCGTCGACGAGCACGCTGACCATCGACGCGCCGCCCTTCACGTAGGCGAGGGCGCGTGCGTCGGGCGCGAGCTTCGTCGAGAGCTCGCCGGCGCTCGGGCTCTTCATCTTCACCTCGCAGACGAGGTGGAGCGCGGCGCCGATGGGCCGCGCGAGCGACTCGGACACGTCGAGTGGCACCCGCCGAACCGTGAAGTCGCTGTCCCACCTCTCGTGGAGCTTTTCGATCTCGATGCGCTTCTGGTCGAGGATCGTCTCGAACCAACCCATCACCTTCACCATCATCGTGCGCTCCGCCCCGTCGGGTGCTCCGAAGCGGCCCACTTGATCGCCGTCGTGCGCCACGCTTCGAGGACGTCGCGCGTTCGTCCCGACGCAATCGCGCGGCGTGCGAGCTCGGCGCAGGCGCGGAGATCGTCGTCGACGCCCGCAACGGCAAGTGCCGCCGCCGCGTTCAGGATGACCGCGTCGGTTGCGACGTGGCTGGCGCCGTTGAGGATCGACGCGACCGCCGCGGCGTTCTCTTCAGTAGAAGATCCGGCCAGCGCCGACCGCGGAATTCGCGGCAAACCAAAATCTTCTGGAGATAAAATGCGCTCGGTCACGCGGCCGTCGGCGCCGAGCTCGCTCACGCGCGTGGGGGCCGAAGGGCTGACCTCATCGAGGCCGTCCTCGCTCCGCACGACCCACGCGCGCCGCACACCGAGCGCACCGAGCGCAGCGGCGGCGAGAGGCCGCAGCGCGTCGTCGTAAACACCCACGAGCTGATGCGTCGCGCGCGCGGGGTTCGCGAGCGGACCCACGGCGTTGAAGATGGTCCGCACGCCGAGCTCCTTGCGCGCCTGCGCGGCGTGCTTGAGCGCGGGGTGATGCGCTGGCGCGAAGAGAAACGCGATGCCCGTGTCGCGCAGCACGTGCGACTGATGCTCCGGCGGCACGGCGAGGGGAATGCCGAGCGCTTCGATCACGTCGGCGCTGCCACACCGGCTCGAGACCGAGCGGTTGCCGTGCTTCGCCACGGCGACGCCGCAGGCAGCGACCACGACCGCGGCAGCCGTCGAGATGTTGAGCGTGCCCGAGCCGTCGCCACCCGTGCCGCACGTGTCCACCACGATGGCGCGCTCGTGCGAGACCGACGTCATCGCCGCGCGCATCGACTCGGCAGCGGCGACGAGGATCTCCTTGGTCTCGCCGTGCATGCGCACCGCGACGGCAAACGCGCCCGTCTGCACAGGGGTCCACGCGCCCGAGAGGATCGCGTCGAACGCGCATCGCACGACCGCAGCGTCGAGCGGTTCGCCGCCGGCGCGCGCAGCAGCGACGACCTTGGCGAAGG
>CAXSGV010000482.1:0-5556 GCA_964236615.1 uncultured Polyangiaceae bacterium | reverse complement strand
CCGAGGCCATCTTCGATCGCATGTCGATCGAGATCGCGCGCGGCTGCACCGAGGGTTGCCGCTTCTGCCAGGCGGGCATGATCTACCGCCCCGTGCGTGAGCGCGATCCGCAGCAGATCGTCGACACCGTGGTCAGCGCAGTCAAAAAATCCGGCTACGACGAGGTCAGCCTCACGTCTCTCTCGACCGCCGATTACTCCTGCATCGCGCCGCTCATCGAGAAGGTCACCGCGAAGCTGGCACCCGAGCGCGTCTCCCTCGGCGTCTCGTCGCTTCGCGCCTACGGCCTCGAAGAGACCGTGCTCGACGACATCGCGACGGTCCGCGCGAGCGGCGTCACGTTCGCGCCCGAGGCCGGCAGCCAGCGCATGCGCGACGTCGTGAACAAGAACGTCACCGAAGAGCAGCTCATGACCACGGCCGAGCGCGTGTTCTCGCGCGGGTGGACGGGCATGAAGCTCTATTTCATGATCGGCCTCCCCACCGAGGAAGAGAGCGACGTCCGCGAGATCGTGAAGGTCGGCGGTCGCGCGCACTCGGTCGGCAAGCGCATCAAGCGCGAGATCGGCGGCGGCGGTGCACCGACCGTCACCGTCAGCGTCTCGACGCACGTTCCCAAGCCCCACACGCCTTTCCAGTGGTGCGCGATGGACACGCCCGACACCGTCGTCACCAAGCAGCAATGGCTGAAGGAAGAGGCGCGCAAGACGAAGGTCACGCTCAAGATGCACGAGTCGGAAGGCTCGTGGCTCGAGGCCATTTTCGCGCGCGGCGATCGAAAGCTCTCGCGCGTGCTCGAGCGCGCTTACAAGGATGGCGCGCGGTTCGATTCGTGGGACGAGCACCTCAAGATCGACGTCTGGGAGCGCGCTCTCGCGGCCGAAGGGATCGAGCCCGCAAAGTACCTCGGCACGCTGCCCGTCACCGCGCGCTTGCCTTGGGATCACATCGACGTCGGCCTCGAAGAGGGGTTTCTCGCGCGCGAGTACCGCAAGGCGCTGAAGAGTCGTCTCTCGCCGCCGTGCGGCAAGGTCGCGGGCGCGTTCATCCACCACACGAACCTCGACGACGCGCAGGCCGACGCGAAGAAGCTCGTTTGCTACGACTGCGGCGTGGCCTGCGACATGGGTGCGATGCGCGAAGAGCGCCTCGTCTACCTCACGAAGCTCGGTGCCCAGTCGCGCCGCGTCGTCGCCGAGAAACCCGTGGTCGAGAAGCTGCCGCCGGGTGTCACGCCCAAGAAGAAGAAGCCGCCCGTGATCGTGCAGGGTGAGCCGCGCCGCTACCGTTTCACGTACACGAAGCTCGGCGCGAGCGCGTTTCTCTCGCACCTCGATCTGATCCGCGCGCTTCCGCGTGCCTTCCGTCGCAACGATCTACCGCTCTTCTACTCGTCGGGCTTTCATCCGAAGCCCGACATGATGTTCGGCCCCGCGCTCTCGCTCGGTGTGTCGAGCCTCGGTGAGGTCGTGGACGTGAAGCTCACCGCCGACCTATCGCCCGCCGACTACCTCGAGGTGCTCTCCTCCTCGGCGCCCGACGGGCTCGACTTCACGGGCGCGGTCCGTCTCGGGGGCGACGACGCCGCGGTGGCGCGCGTCATCGACTCGGCGCGCTACGCGGTTGCATTCCCGCGCAGCGTTCTCGACACGCGGGGTGGCGAGGACTGGCTTCGCGAGCGGGTCGCGTCCGTCCTTGCGGCCACCGAGATCCGCCAAGTGCGCCGCATCGAAGGCATCGGCAAGGCGATCGACGTGCGCGCGTTCCTGCGTCACATCGAGGTGGGCGGCGATGTCGCGAACGACGCCGTTCGCGCGTCGGGCCTCCGCGGCGATCTCGTCACGATGGTGGTCGACATTGCGATCACCGGATCCGGCTCCGTGAAAATCTCCGAGGTGCTCGAAGCCATCGCTTCCAAGGAAGAGCCTCTCGAGCACCGCGCGATTCGCGTGATGGTCGGGGCTACCCGCAACGGCGTCTTGTGCTCGACGCTCGACCTCGACGTGATCCGGAAGACAAAAACAACAACGCCCCCGGAGACCATGGCCTCCGAGAGCGTTCCTGTCTGACCTAGCTGGGATTCAGCTGGCTTGTGGACGCGACTGCGATCCGCCGCTCTTGCTGGAGGAGGACGAGCCGTCCTTGCCCTGCGCTCCGAGCTTGTCGGTGAGGTCGCCCGCGACTTCTTCCACCTTCGAGATGGCTTCGTGGGCGGCGCCTTCGGCGCGCTCGAAAAGACGATCCTTCGTCTTCCCCATCCACTCGTCTTCCTGACGCGTGTGCGGGAGGGCGAGGCCGACGGCCGCGCCGATCGCGAGAGCCACCGCGCCGACGGCGAGGGGGTTCTCTTGCAGCTGCGCCTCGAAGCCACGCTCGGCGCGAAGGACGCCCGTGCGCGCTCCGCGGTAAGCGCGACCCGCCGTCATCTGCGCGTCGTCGGCGAAGTGAACCGCCATGTCGCGCGCATCATGCGCAACGCGACCGACGGACGCACTCGCATCGTGCGCAACGCGACCGACAGTCTCACTCGCGTCGTGCGCAACGCGACCGACGGTCTCGCCGGCATCGTGAGCGGCGCGGCCTACGGTGTTGGTCGCGTCCTGGGCCACACGGCCAACGCGGTCACCGACGTTGCGTGCGAGACCACGCGTCTCGTCGACGAAGTGACCCGCACCTTCTTGCACGCGGCTCGCGAGGTTCTGAACGCGACCACGCGCGCCCTGCGTACGGCCGTAGTCGTAGTCCTCGAACTCGCCCTCGTAGCCCATGTGAAGGCCGCCGTAGTTGTTGCCGTAGTTTCCGCGAGCCGAAAGGCGACGCGTCTGCGTGGCAGTCCCACTCCGACGACCCATGAGAAGCCAACCCACGCCGAGAGCGATCAACGCCGCCGGGATCGGGTTCGCCCTAATCGTGTCGACGATGCTCGAACCTGCCTCGGTGACCGTCTCGCGCGCGTCGTGCGCCATATGCCTGACGTCCTGTGCCATGTGCTCCACCTTTCCGAGGGTTGCCTCGCGGACCGCCGCTTTGGCGTCCTGGATTTCTTCACGAACCGCGCCCTTCGCCTGCGCGAATTCGCGGACGAGGTCGTCTTTCACGGTGTCTTTCGCGTCACGGAGCTCGCCCATGACGGTGTCTTTCGCGTCGTGGAACTGCTCCAAGACCTGCTCTTTCAAGTGCGCTGGGCTGAGCCGCTCCTCGATCTGATTGACGGTGCGGCTCATGTCCGCGCGCGTGCTCTCGATATCGCTTCGAATCGCGGCGGCCTCGATGTTCGGGTTCTTCCGATCGCCGCCGCTCATCGAGCTGCCTGCTCTTTTACCCATTGCTGATTCTCCTTGAGCGTCTGAATGGTTTGGCGCGGCGTGAGATCCGCGCGTTTGAGTGCTGCGACGCCGCTGAGGGCGAATGCGCCGCCAATTCCCGCCACGAGCACGCCAACGATGAGCGCCGACAGCCAGAGCGGGATGAGTGTGCCGAGAGCCAAGATCACGGCAGCGAGGAGCGCAAGCCCACCGCAGAAAGCGATCGCGCCGCCTAGGACGATGAGAGCGATGTCCTTGAGCGCCGAGGTCGCTTTCGCGGTCATTTCGACGCGCGCCAGCTCCACCTCTTTGCGAACAAGCGTCCCGGTCTCGGCGGCGAGCTCACTGAAGAGCTCGCCGAGGGGGCGCGGTTCCGGCTCGGTCACCGCCCCGGCGGCGAATTTCATGGGTTGAGCGTGCTGCATGTCCCCCTCACGACCTGTTGCCGGTGCCCGAGCCCGAGGGCGTCGAGCCGTTGCCCGGAAGCGTGCGGTTCGTGCTCGAAGCATCCTTGTTCGTCGCCGAAGGCGTGAAGGAGGTCGTCGGCGGCTTGACCGCGTTCATCGGGGTCGTGGTTGCGCCCACGCTGACGTCACTCGTGTGCGAGCTCGCGCCCATGCTCGAGCCCGTCGATGAGCCGGTGCTCGAGCCCGTGCTCGTTCCGGTGCTGCTCGAGCCGATGCTGCTCGTGCTCGTGCCGAGATTGGAGCTGACGCCCGTGCGGGGCGTGAGCGGCGGCAGAGCGGGGGCCATCCGGCGGGGTGCGAAGCGCGCGGGCTCCTCGCGGTCGTAGTCGCTCGAGTAGTCGAAGCGGTCGACGTTGCCGCCCGTTCGCGTGGGGGCCGTGCTCTTCAGAAAGCGACCACCGAGCAGGCCGGCTGCGAAGGCGCCGCCGAGGAAGATCGCGGGCTCGCGGCGAGCAAAGCGCTCGACCTCGCCAAACAGATCGCCGAGCGTCTTCGACTGCAAGTAGGTCGCGACGCGCTCGACGGTGTCGGCCGCTTGATCGGCCAGGGCGGGAAGCGGGCCCGCGTCCTTCAGACCGTTGCTCGTCTGACGGATGGCGTCGGCGACACCGGAGATAGTGTCGACCGCCTTCGTCTTCTGGGCAGTGACCTCGGTCGTGACCTGCGATCGCGCTTGTCCCGCGACGTTGCCAACGACGTTCTCGACGACGTGCTTCGCCTGATCGACGAGCCCCTCGTTCTTGGTGCCCGTGCTCGTCCCCTGGATACTGTTCTTCTCGTTCATTCGCTCGTCCTTTCGTTGCTGTGTTGCCCGAGCGCATTGCGAACTCCGTGCCCAAGCACAGACGAGAAAAACATCGAGCTCTGGTCGTTCGCGCGACCACGACCCATGCGTGATTGTGTCGCGCTGTCACAGGGCGTGGCACTGACGCACGCAGTCACACCGACGCGTCCAGGTCACTCTGTACGAGCCTCGCGCTTGGCCTCCGGCTGCGCTCGCTCGTGCGGTCGAGCAGAGCCCAACACCGACAAGCGATCCGCCTCAGCCGAGGTTTTCGATCTTCTGAAGCTGAACGATTGTGGTGCCAACGCGGATCTCGTCGCCCGCGCACAAGCGGCAGCGGTTGACGCGTGCGCCGTTCACCCAAGTACCGGTCTCGCTACCGAGATCGATCAACGTGGGCTCATCCGTGATCTCGATGATCGCGTGCATGAGCGACGCGCCTTCGTCGTCCACGCGGATCTGGTTGCGCACGTCGCTTCCGATCTTGATGACGGCGGCAGCGATCGTCGTCGTGCGGACGACGCGCTCTTTCTTCTGCACGTTGAACGTCAGCGAGAGCTTGCTTCGGGTGACCATTAAAGGATTCCGTGCCCCAGCGAGGTGTACACGACGCCGAGAACGATCAGGATGAGCGCGAGCAGGACGGCCGGCGTGAACCACGAGGGGAGGCCTTCGTTCGGTTTCGCGCGAGGCGGAAGGACGGCGTCGATCTGCGAGCGCGCAAACGCTTGATCGTGGGCAAGCTGTTCCGGGGTCTTCGAGCGCAGCGGCTGGTCGGCACCTGGCGGCGGAAGATCCATGGTCGCGAAGATAGCGTAAAAGGATGAGCATCGTGGAGCCGTCCTACGCTCTGCCCCTGCTCGTGACGGCTGCGTTTGGTGCGGGCGTCGTCGACGCAATCGGCGGGGGCGGCGGGCTGCTGACGGTGCCGGCGCTCTTGGCGATCGGCCTCCCGCCGCCGCTCGCGATTCCGACCAACAAGGGGCAGGCCGTCTTCGGG
>CAXSGV010000481.1:2063-5611 GCA_964236615.1 uncultured Polyangiaceae bacterium | reverse complement strand
ATACCGCGAGTCGGCTACTTCGTCTTCGGCTTGCGACGGCGTGGGCCTGCGGGCTTCGCGCCCGCGAGCACACCCGCTTGCTGCAGCACGTCTTCGCCGATGCCAACGAAGCGGTACGCCTCGGGACGGAAGTTGTACGCCTTGTGCAGCCGTTCGACGACGTCGACCACGGCTTCGGCGGCGACCTGGGGAACGACGAGGCGGGTGCGTGCCTTCGACACCTTGCGGATCGATCGGAGCGGCTCGCCGAGCTCGAGGAGCTCTTGCACGCGCTGGAGGATGTCGAGCGGCTTGAGCTCCTTCGCGCCGCGCGCAGTACCTTGCTCGAGCTCGCGCAAGAGACGCTGGCGCCGCTTCTCGGTGCGACCGTCGAGCTTTTGGGCTGCGAGACCGCGACCGCCGAGCACGTCGTTGAAGATGCGCGCGGCCTTGCGCTTCTCGATCGCCTCGGGGCTACCGCGACGGTTCTGCGGTCCGGCCGACGCGGGCTTCTTGGGTGAAGAAGAGCCGACTTTGGAGGAAGGGCGGCGCGCCATAACTGTCGCAAAACCTAGCGTCACTCAATGCGAGATGTCAAACGCGGTAGGCTTTCCTACCTTTCCGCAAGGGTCACCGCGATGGTGGCCGCGACGATGAGCAGCCAGATCGGCCATGTCCGCTGAAAGAAGCCGCTGACATCGTGGCCGAGCGCGCGCGCTTCGCGAGCGAGCGGCTCGCGCGTGCCGTAGATCTTCGCCGCTTCGTCGGAGATCGCGCGACGTTCGTCGTCATCCATCGGGTCGTCTCCGGCGAGGTACGCGAAATGGTGCTCGAGCTCGTGCTCGATCGTCTCCTTCAGCTCGGCCTCCCAATCGAACGCCGCGTCGTCACCCCACGCTGCGCGAAATGTACGGTAAAATACAGTGATTTCAGCGGGTCGCGTTGGAGTCGAGCCGTCGCCCGCGCCCGATGCCGGCGGAACATAGGAGCCGAGAAGCGGATCGCCGCCGTCGTCGCACGCAGCCACGCCGCCTTCGACGAAAAAGACGATGCCTTCGGCTTCGGGGATGAGCGACGCACCCATGGCGCGACTCGCCTCGGCGAACGCGTCGAAGTCCGGAAACGGCGCTTCGCTCTTGCTCCGCGCTCCCGTGTTTGCGTCGAGCAGAAATTCCCGATCCTCCGGCGCGTCGACGTCGTGCCGCGCGCCACACGAAGGGCAGTGCGCAATCGAGAACAAACGGGCGGGGTAATGCGCGAGAACAAACGCGTTTGTAACGCTCGTGAAGGCGGCGTCGTCGGCGTCGCGCAGCGCCCGCGCGATCGTGCCGGTGTCCTTCTCGTCGGCGACAGCCACGATGCCGAGCGCGCGCACCATTGCCGGCGTGCACGGCACCAGCCCGTCCTTCGCGAGCGCGGCGTGAAGCGGCGCGGCCTCGGTCACGGTCCGCGGCGCGAGGACGATCTCGCGCGCCTCGCGGCCCCGACCTCGTTCGCCCACGCGGATCGGAAGGATCGGGTGTGGCTCGCCAAACGCGAGCGTCGCGTCGAGCTCCGCGTCGTCGAGCGTGTGCTCGAGGAAGGGGCCCATGGCGAGCGCGGCAGAGGGCGCGTGCTCGAAGGCTGCATCGCAGTTCGTGCACACGAGCTCCATCGACTCCTCGGTGAGCCAGCCCTCGTGCGTTGCGATCGCCCGCAACGCATGAAAGTCCGCGAGCGCGAGCGAACGCACGTCGATGGCGTCCTTCGTCTTGCTGGCGAGAAGCTCGATGTCGCCCGACGTGAACAGGTCGAGGGCGCCCGAGAACTGCGACTTCGATTTCGGCAGCTGCGGCGGACGCGGCCGCACCTCACCACGGGCGCGTACGATCACGCTGCGCTTCGTCGGCAGCTCGACCTTCACTTAAACGGGACCGCCAGAGAGCGGGTTCCGCGCCTCGTGCTGCTCGGGCTCGATCTTCAGGCCACGCACGATCATCCCGTGGAGCGCGTAGACGACCGGCGTGAGCAGCACCGCGACGATGAGCTTGATCAGGTACTCGCGCCCAATCTTCGCCATGATCCAGGGCCACTCCTGCTTGCCGGTCCAGAAGATGACGTTGATGACGACCGTGTCCACGATCTGGCTCAACGCGGTGGAGCCGGTCGCGCGCAGCCACAAGTGACGCGACTGCGTGAGCGCCTTCCAGAACTGGAACACCTGGATGTCGAGGAACTGACCGAGCAGGTACGCGATGATCGACGCTACGAAGAGCTGCGCGCTTCCGCCGAACACCTTCGCGAACTCGGCCTGCGTGAAATAGGTCGACGGATCGGCGGTGAGGCGCGTCGAGATCTGGAGGACCACCCAGGCGAGGATCGCCATCCACAGGCCGAGGAGCGTCAGGAACCGCGCGCCACGGCGCCCGTAGAAGTCGTTGACGACGTCCGTGAGCAGGAATGTCATCGGAAACGGCAAGATGCCGACCGAGATCGCACCGAGCGGCGTGACGATCGTTTTGCCGCCGATGATGTCGCCTAGGAGCAAGCACGAGACGAAGACGGCCGCCAGGTAGACGAAGAGCTTATGGGCCGCGTCCATCGAGCGTCCGTGGATCATGTGGTGCGTAGTGTATCTTCCTAGGCGCTGACCATGGCGCGTTCCACATCGTCATCCCGTGATCGCGAGCCGGAAGAGGGGGTTCCGGGTCCCGGCGAGGTGCTTGGCGGAAGGTACAAAGTCGAGCGGGTCCTCGCCGTCGGCGGAATGGGCGCCGTGCTTTCGGCGATCGACCTCACGAAGAACGAGACCGTCGCCGTGAAGGTGATGCTGCCCGCCGCGATGGAGGTCGCCGGCGCGGTCACGCGGTTCCAGCGCGAGGCCCAGGCTGCGTCGAAGATCGTCAGCGAGCACGTCGTGCACATCTCGGACGTCGGCACGCTCGAGTCGGGCGCGCCGTTCATGGTGATGGAGTACCTCGCAGGGGACGACCTCGGTGACATCGTCGGCGACGGCAAGGTCCTGCCCGTGCACGAGGCTGTCGACTACGTGCTCCAGGCCTGCGAAGCGATGGCGGAAGCACACAAGCTCGGGATCGTGCATCGCGATCTCAAGCCGTCGAACCTGTTCCTCACGCGGCGACCGAACGGCACCGCGTGCGTGAAGGTCCTCGACTTCGGCATCTCCAAGTTCACGGGCTCGGACGTCTTCGGCGCAGGCGAAGGCTCGCTCACCGCGACGCGCGCGATGATGGGCTCGCCGCTCTACATGTCGCCCGAGCAGGTGCGTAGCGCGAAGAACGTCGATCGCCGCACCGACATCTGGAGCCTCGGCATCCTTCTCTTCGAGCTCGTCACCGGGCGCTTGCCGTTCGAGGCGGACACCGCTGGCGCCATCTGCGCGATGATCGCGGCCGACGATCCGGTTCCGATGCGGTGGATGAACAAGGACCTTCCCGAGGAGCTCGAGAAGATCGTCCTCCATTGCCTCGAGAAAGAGCCGGCGGCGCGCTACCAAGACGTCGCCGAGCTCGCCGATGCCTTGCGTCCCTACGCGACCGCGAGCGGCATCGTCGCGGCCGATCGCGCTG
>CAXSGV010000481.1:1175-2052 GCA_964236615.1 uncultured Polyangiaceae bacterium | reverse complement strand
CCGACGCTGCACGCGGCGCCGATCAAGCTCGATCTCGGTGCGCGCTCGGCGACCCCTGCTGCACGCACGTTGATTGCCGACGAGGCGGTCGCGTCGTCGAAGGCGGTGATGGCTCCGCTCTCGAGCTCACCGCCACCCCGGTTGCCCACGAAGAAGAAGAAGAAGCGTGGGAGCGGCGTCGCACTCGTGTTCTTGCTCGGCGTGACCGCGTGGGGCGGATGGCATTTCCGCGAGCGGCTTCGCGGGGCCGCGTCACCCTACCTCGAGGCTTCGGGCGCCTTCGGCACCGACACGGCCGACGCGGGTGCCGCCAGCAGCGCGAGCGACGACGCGGCCACGCCTCTCCTGACGAGCGCCACGGATCTCGACGCTGCGCCCGGCGAAGGCGCGGCTGCATTCGTCGACGGGGGCGAGCCCTCGGACGCGATGGCTGCGGCCGATGCCGACGATGGCGGCGATGCCGGCGACGAGGAAGAAGACGAAGACGAGGACGCGGCCGTGGCGGCGCTCACGTTCGCGGATGCCGGTAAAATAAAGCCCGCGGCGCGCCCGTACCACCCGAAGGTACCCACGCGTCACAAGAAGAAGCGCCCGCGCCCACGGCTCTAGAGCTGCGGGCACTAGTCAGCGCGCGGCGTTGTAAGCGCGCGGCGATGTCAGCGCGCGGCGATCGCGGCGAAGAGGCGGCCGGCGTTGGCCCCGTCGCGGCGGTAGGAGAAAAACTGCTCGGCGTCGCACTTCGTGCAGCCCGGAATTTCTTCGACGTGCGCGCTCGAAAAGCCCGCCGCCACGAGACGGAGGCGAACGCCGGCGCGCAGATCGACGAAGGCCTTGTCGCCGCTGGTGCGCGCGATGACGGCGTCGCTCTCGACGGCCG
>CAXSGV010000481.1:0-1165 GCA_964236615.1 uncultured Polyangiaceae bacterium | reverse complement strand
GATCGTGCGCGCGCCGTCGCCGCCGACCTCGAAACAGCATGGGCCGATGCACGGACCGATCGCCGCGAGCCAGGCGCTGCGGGAGCTCGCGCCTGCAAGCTCGGACAGCGCGTCCGCCGCGGCGCCGATGACGCCGCTCGCGAGGCCGCGCCATCCGGCGTGGACAGCGGCCACGGCGCCGCTCGATGGATCAGCAAAGAGGATCGGCACGCAGTCGGCCACGCGAACGGCGACGGCGAGCGGTGCTACCGCCACGATCGCGTCCGCTTCGATCGCAGGGTTCGGGACCGCGGGCGCGCGAACGGCGCGTGGTCCGTGGACCTGGTGAACCTGCCGCAGCTCTGCCTCGGGGACGCCCGTGTCGGCCAAAAACGCTTGGAAGCCTTCGGGCGTTGCGGCTGTTTTCGTCGAAAAACCGTGGGAAAAGCCCGCATTCCGGAGCAACGCGCTCTTCAGTGAAAGCCCACGGATGGAAGACATCGGACTAAGTTATAGTGCCCGCATGCGTCCGCAGGACCCGTTCATCGGTCGAGACATCCTGAACGGACAATTTCAGATCCTTCAGAAAATCGGCACCGGCGGTATGGGCTCCGTCTACAAGGCGCTGCAGCCCGAGATGAACCGCATGGTGGGGGTGAAAATCCTCCACCCGAAGCTGACGAACCGGAAGGATCTCGTCTCGCGTTTCCGCCGCGAGGCGCGCGCCATGAGCCACCTCACCCACCCCAACACGGTGAAGGTGTTCCTCTACGGCGAGCTCGAGGACGGCTCCCTCTACATCGTGATGGAGTTCCTCGACGGCAAGAACATGAACCAGACGGTTCGGTCCGAAGGGCCGCTGCCGATGGAGCGTGCGCTCAACATTTTGATTCAAGTGTGCGGCGCGCTCGAAGAGGCCCACCGCGCGGGGATCATCCACCGCGATCTCAAGCCCGAGAACATCTTCCTCTGCCAGCAAGGCGGCATCACCGACTACCCGAAGGTCCTCGACTTCGGGCTCGCCAAAGTGACCGAACGCGAGATGCGTCCGGGGTCGCTCATCCTCACGCAAGAGGGCATGGTCTTCGGTACGCCGGAGTTCATGAGCCCCGAGCAGGCGCAGGGAAAGTCGCTCACCGCGGCGAGCGACATCTACTCGCTCGCGACGATTCTCTACGAGGCGCTC
>CAXSGV010000480.1:2045-5616 GCA_964236615.1 uncultured Polyangiaceae bacterium | reverse complement strand
TTTTATAAGAGGACATCGTACTCCTCCTCACCGTCAACATAACGCGCGCCAAGGTCGATCAACTGCAAGCGGGCGCGTTCGGCGCGGGCGCGGCGCTCGAAGCGCTCTCCACCGTGAGCGGCGCCGACCGCGCGGTGAAGAACGCCATCCCCGTCATCGACGACTTCCGCTTCGGCAGCGGCTACTCGAGCCGCACCGGCCGAACCGAGCCCCAGGTGACGATCGGCAAGCGCATCACCGACGACGTCCGCGCGAACGTGACCACCGGCCTCGCCGAGGACCGCGAGCTTCGATCGAACATCGAATGGCGCCTCGGCCAGCGCACGAGCGTTCAGGGCTCCTACGACAACATCAATGACGTAAGCTCCTCGACCGTCGGGAATGTGGGCGTCGACTTCCGCTGGAGGCTTGAGTTCCAATAGGCACCGCGCGTCGTCTTTCGCGGCGGTCGTGTTGGCCTTTTGTTGGCTTTTTCCCTGGGTTTTCGCGCGCGCAGACGTAGTCGCACCCGCCGCTGCGACGCCGACCTCCACGCCGGCTTCCACCTCACCGCCGGCGGCGCGCGTTCTTCCCCCGGTCCCGCCGCCGGCGCTCACGACGAGCCAGCCCTCGATCGAGCCTGCGGTCGAGCTGTCGCCCTGCCTGGGCAAGCCGATCGCCAAAGTGGACGTCGCGGCCGATGGCGAGGCCTGGGGTAATACCCAGCTGCCGTCGGTCCTCGGCGTGAAGCGCGGCGAGCTTCTCACGAGCGCAGTCGCACGGCGCGCCCTCGCCGAGGTTCTCGACACTTCGAAGTTCGCGCGCGCGCGCGTCGTGGTCGTCCAAGAGAACGGCGTGTGCCGCCTCATCGTGAAGGTCGTCGCGCGCAAGCTGATCGACACGCTGCAAGTCGAGCTCAATGGCGCGAAGGTCGAGCGCGAAGAGCTCTTGCACGAAGGCGATTTCGCCGAGGGTGGCGAGCTCGTCGGCGCCGACCTCTACGAAAAGCAGGAGCGCATGGAAGCGTTCCTCGCGCGCCACGGTTACCCCGACGCGACGATCACGCTCACGACGCGCCTCACGAACGATCCGCTCCGCGTGTTCGTCCTGCTCGAAGTGCATCCGAAGGAGCCACGCATCATCGCGCGCCGCGTCTTCTACGTCTTCGACGCGCGCCCCGCCGAGGTCGAGACACAGACCGACGCCTACAAGGTCAAAGTCGGGGACCGAGCCGACGAGAACGCGCTCGAGGCCGCCGACGGCGCGCTCGAAACCGCGCTTCACGGAAAGGGCTGGCACCAGGCCGACGTCTCGCACGACGTCGTCCAGTACGGCGGCTCCATCGCGCTGCGCGTGCGGGTCGACGCAGGAAAGCTGTATCTTGCACGCTTCGAGGGCAACGATCACTTCGACGCCGACGCCCTCTCGGGCGCGCTCGGCACCGCGACGGACAGCGATCTCACGCCGTCCCACCTCGTCGAGAAGGTGCGCGATTTTTACAGGAAACACGGCTTTCTCGACGTCGAGGTCACGCTCGAGGAGCGTGGTACCGGGAAGGATCGCGAGCACCACCTCGTGTTCAAGATCATCGAGCACGCTCGCGTCAACGTGGTCGCGCGCGCGTACCCGTGCCTCAAAGAGGCCGACATCAAGAAGCTCACCGAGGGCGGACCGAGCTCGGCTTCGGGGATCGGGAGCGAGATCGACAGCTTCTTGGAAGAAGAGCTCCCCGGCGCGGATCTCTTAATCGACCCCAACCCCCAAGCGCTCGACGCGCTCGTCCGCGGAGCCTCGGGACCGCCGAGTGGCGCGCGTCCAGTGCCGATCGACCTCGATCCCGACACGACGTACGTGCCCGACACGTACGACCGCGCGATCGTCCACGTGCAGGAGCTCTATCGAAACGAGGGCTTTCTCCACGCGCAGGTAGGGCCGGCGCAGACCCTCCGTCGCCGCTGCAGCCCGCGCTCGCCGCCGGGAAAGTGCGTACCCATTCCGTTTCCGCCGCCGGCGCCCGAGCTCTGCACCTACGACGCGACGAACCTGCCGCTTCCGATCGCGTCGCTCGATCCGGCGTTCAGCTGCGTTCCGGATCCGGCGCGTGGAATCGAGTGCGAATCCTCGATGTCGCTTCGCATCCCGATCAAGCTCGGCCCGCGCACGACGCTCTACGACGTGCTCTTCACCGGCGTACGCGCGCTCACCGAAACGGTCGTCATGCGTGGCGCCGATCTCGTCGTCGGCGATCCGGCGAACGCGCTGAAGCTCGAAGAGGCGCGCCGCCACATCCTCGACCTCTACAAGGAGGAGGGCTACGCGTTCGCCGATGTGAAGTACGGCCTCGAGGAGTCGCTCGATCATACGCGCGCGCGCGCACGCTTCGAGATCACCGAGGGCGAGCAGGTCATCGTTCGCCAGATCGTGCTCGTGGGAAACGACATCACGCGGGACGGTGTCATCCGCCGCCGCATCGCGCTCGAGGTCGGGCAGCCGTACAAGGCGAGCCTGGTCCGCAAGACACAGGAGCGCATCGCGACGCTCAACGTCTTCAGCAGCGTCAACGTCGCGCTCGCCGATCCCGAGGTCCCGCAGAAGGACAAGACGGTCATCATCACGGTCAGCGAGACACTGCCGAAGTACGTCGAGATACGACCGGGCTTCTCGACGGGCGAAGGAATACGCCTCACCACCGAGTTCGGCGATCGCAACCTGTTCGGATCGGCGATCGGAATCTCGACACGCATCTCGGTTTCGTACCTGCCGAACGCGCTCATCCTCGACCCGCAAGTCCGCGCGAACTTCGAGACCCTTGCGCCGCTCGAGCGCCTCGCCGGCCGCGTCACGTTACGCGGCGACTTCCCCGAGATCGGCCTCGGCCCGCTCGTGAGGATGGGGCTCGACGCCGTGCTCGCGCGCACGCTGAACCGCGACTTCGTGCTGCTCAAGGCGGCGTTCATCCCGAGCCTCATCTACACGCCAGTGCGCGAGCGGCCGTTCAAGGCCGGCGGTCTCGGCCAGCTCCTGCAGTTCTCGTTCAGCCCGACGGCGGAGCGGAACAGCGTGAAGATCTTCCAGCAACGCAGCCTCGAGCAGTTTCTCACCGAGCTCTCGGCAGCCGGCGCGAACCGCGACATCGGCACGCTCCTTCGCGTGCCCGACGGCGACAGCAACGCCTTCGCGCAGCGCCTCACCATCATCTACGACCGCCGCGACAACTCGTTCAACGGGCACAAAGGCACGTACTTCGTCAGCGGCATCGAGCACGTGAACTGGTACCCGCTGCGTCCGCTCACGCAGGTGAGCACCTTCGACAACGCCGAGGTCACCGGAAACTTCTCGGGGCACTTTCTCCGCTTCACCGAAACCCTCGCCGGCTACCTGCCCATCACGAAGAAGATCACCTTCGCGGCCGAGCTGCGCGTTGGCACGAACGTGCAAGTCGAGCCCGGCTCGCACACCTACCCGGACCGCCTCTTCTTCCTCGGTGGCGTCGAGTCGATGCGTGGCTGGCTTCAGGATTCGTTCATTCCGCAGGACTACGTCGACAAGATCGCCGCCGACGCGCACCTACCCGACAACGATCCGAGGCAAC
>CAXSGV010000480.1:0-2035 GCA_964236615.1 uncultured Polyangiaceae bacterium | reverse complement strand
GACGACGAGCTGCACACGTTGCAGGCGGGCGAGGCGCTCCGCGGCGGCAACCTGATGATCAACCCGAAGTTCGAGCTGCGTATCCCGATCAAGGGGCCATTCGAGACTGCGGTCTTCACGGACATCGGCAATCTCTGGGTCGACGCGGAGTACCCCTTCAAGAAGGGCTCCTTTCCGATCCGCGCCTCGGTGGGCTCGGGCATTCGCTACCAGACGCCGATCGGCCCGCTCGCTTTCGACTATGGGATCAACCTCACGCGCAAGGCATTCGAGGACTTCGGCGCGTTTCACTTCGCGATTGGTCTGTTCTGACGTATACCTGCGGAATCAAGATGGCGACCGCAAAGAAGAAGGCGAAGAAGGCAGCTCCGAAGACCGCGAAGAAGAAGAGCGCCGGCTGGGGCGGACGACGCGCGGGCGCTGGTCGCAAACCGAGCGGCAAGAACGCTGGGGTTTCGCACACCCCGCGCGTGCACGCGTCGCGCTTTCCCGCCCTCGTCACGATGCGCACCGAGACGGACGTTCCTTCGCTGAAGGACAAGGCGCGACGCAAAGTGGTCGAAGCCGCGCTCGAGGCGTCCTTCACGACCTCGCCGCACGCCGGGGTCGTTCGTGTGCTCGCGTTTGCCGTCGACAAGGACGGCCTGCGTCTGCTCGTCGAAGCCAAGGATGCCGACGCCATTGCGACCGCGATGCGGGTCGTTGGAATCAGCGTCGCGCGCCAGGTCAACGGCCAGGTCGGCCGCGCCGGAAAGTTCTGGAAGGATCGCTACGCGACGAAGGACCTCACGACCGACGCCGACGCTCGCGCCGCTGTCGCGACGATGGAGACTTCCGCGAAGGATGCCACCTGGCTTGCCTCCGCGCGCACGACCGTGGGCACTGCCGTCCTGCGCTGAGCGCGCCCGAACCACGTCGCACGTCGCAGAACGTCACCGAACGCCGCTATTTGGGCGGCTTCGAGCCCGGCGGATTCAAGAGCCGCGCCGCGCTCTCCCAGCCCGCTGCGACGAGTCGAATCGAGAGCGCAATCGTGTCGATCGTGACTTCAGAGCCGGGCGGCGTCTCGATCTCGGCCGCGCCAGGAAAGCGCTCCTCGACCCACGCCATGAGCCCTTGCGCGCGCGCGCGGCGGTTGAGATCGGCGCCTTCGCGTCGCACGTGCTCGAGACGCTCGGCCAGCGTCGTGACGACATCGACGAGCTGCTGCGTGCGGAAGGGCTTCGTGAGAAAGCGGAAGATCTCCCCCTCGTTGATCGCCTCGAGCGCGCGCTCGGTGGTCGCGTTTCCCGTGATGAGGACGCGCGGCACACTCGGAAACTCACGGCGCGCGAGCTTCATGAGCTCGAGCCCACTCATGCCCGGCATGTCGATGTCCGAGACGAGGATGTCGATCGACGACGCACGTAACAGCGTAATCGCAGCCTCGGCGCTCTCTGCAGTCACGAGCTCGACGTGCCACTTGGGCCACGCGCGCACGATCGAGCGCACGAGCAGCGGCTCGTCATCGACGAGAAGCACACGCAGCGGCGCCTCTGCGACCTCGGGTTTGCTCATGCGAACCACTTCTTCCAGCTGGGGAGCTTCAGCGTCAGGAGCGCCCCGATTCCGGCGGACGGCAACCCGGACAGGATGGTCAGCGGGTGGATGAAGCTTTCGTAGAGGACGCCGAGGATGATGTAGATCACGAGAACCGCCGCGAAGAGCAGAAGCCCCTGGTTGGCGAGAGCCTGCTGGAACAGCTGGGCGGTTCCCTGGAAGCTCGTCTGCACGTTGGCGGGCAGACCGATGTCCCGGCTCGCGGCCTCGATGCTGGCGACCGCCTGCGACAACGCGACTCCCGGCACGAGGTTGAACGAGATCGTCACCGAGGGGAGCTGGGCCAGATGGTTCACGGCCAGCGCCGTCGGGAGCTCCTTCAGGGTGGCGACGGCTTCCAATAAATTGTCGATGTTGCGCTTCACCGGGTCGGTTTTGCCCAGGGTGCCGGAGAGCTTGCCGGGCAGCTTCTTCATGCCAACGGCGTCGGCGAGCG
>CAXSGV010000479.1:1786-5627 GCA_964236615.1 uncultured Polyangiaceae bacterium | reverse complement strand
AGGATCGTGGGTGACCCGAAGGACCGGTCGATCGGCGACCCGGGCATGTCGGCCGCGAAGGACGCCGGCTCGGAGGCGACCCGCAGCGCCTCGTCCTAGCGGGTCGCCAGCCACATCCCGACAGCAATAATTATTGCCTCTAGTGCGAGTCCCCACGGCAGATCATTATGGACGTGGTGGGCTAGCTCGTGCGCGAGGACGGTCTCCAGCTCGGCGAGCTGCTTGTGGAGCTTCGACAAGGTCTCGTAGTGCCGGACGGCGTCACTCGGTGCCGACGTGACCACCGACGTCGACGCACGCGGCGAAACCGAGCCCGGCGACATCGAGCGCGACGTGCGCGCGGTCATCGACGCCGGCAGGTCGGAGTAGGGCGCGGTGCGCGCGGACGTCGATGAGTCGACCGACGGCGGCGCGGAGTCCTCGCTACGTGAGTCGCGCTTTTTCGGCGCCGAGCGCGGCGGCTTCAATTCGCTCACGCGTCTTTTTTAGCACCGCTCGGCCGCGCTTTGCCGTCATTCGGAGGTGAAGACCATCTTGCCCAAGCGTGCCTCGTCTTCTCCGGCGGTGGCGCGCTCGGCCTCGAGCGCCTCGCGCTCGGTCTCGAGATCGACGAACCGGTAGCGCGTCGTACCGTCTTCTTTGATCTCGACGTCGCCGCCAAGACCGACGACCTCGCGCGTGAGAGCCTTCGGATCGGGAGCCGCACCACTCGCACGTTGCCACGCGTCGGCGAGCACGCGATCGTCGACGTCTTGCTTGCGCTCGACGCGGCCGAGGACCTCTTGAAGGACCGCGCGTCGTCCATTCTCGCGTGCGAGCGTCTGCGTCTCAAACGGCCGCGCCAGCATGCGGCCGAGTGGCAGCAAAAAGAGCAGGAACGAGAACGCCAGCGGAATGATGCCGAGCACGACCGCGGTGCCCGTGGGTGCGATCAGAGCCTCGGGCGGCGGGTGGCGCATGAAGAGAAGCGGCAGGCGCTCGAGCGTGAGGTGCGAGGTCAGTGCGACCCACGCCATGATCATGTTGAAGACGTTGAGCCCCGCGATCATCAGGTTCGCGCCCGCGTCGTTGCCGGTGAGCGGCGGGAGCTCCGCGCGCTGCGTCCATACCGGTCGCGCGCCCGTCCCAGGCGCGGTCTCCTGCGCGGTTTTTCGAATTGCAGCGAAGCGGTAGAAGATGCCGCCCTCCTCCGAGACCTCGACGTCGCCGTCGTAGTCGAGCATGAGGCGAGCCATCATCGGATCGGCCTCGTGCCGTGGAAGCCCCGTAGCGCGCATGACGTCGGCAAGACCGACGCGCCCCTTCTTCGCGCGGATCTCTTCGAGGATCGCGCGCTCCTTCGCGCGCTCGTCGGGCTTCGGCTTCACGGGACCGAAGAGGAAGCGGTTCACCTTCTCGTAGAAGGGCGTCTCGTCCTTCACGCGGCGCGATGGGGCGCGGCCCGTGTCGTAGCGCGAGCGGTCGTCGTAGTAGCCGATGGCGAGCGGCGACCACGGGTGAAAGGTCCAGAAGAGCGCGTCGGCAAACACGCGAAAGAACCCCGCGAGCAGGCCGCTGCCCGGGAAGCTCGAAGAGCGCGAGTCGTTGGAGCGCGTGAACAGGCTTGCGACGACGATGGCGACGAAGATCGCAGCGTAGGCGACGAGCACGATCATCACCCATGCACGCACGACGAACCTGCCGGCGCCGACGATGCCGGCCCACGTCTTTTCGAGCACGCGATCGACGGTGTCCTTCACCACCCAGGGCTGGGTGAAGTTGGTCGGAAAGAGGAAGACGAGATCGCCGTCCTCGGAGACGCGCAGGTGCCCGCGGTACTTGCTGGTGAGAAAGTAGAGACCACGCTCGGCGTCGCGCAGGGCGAGCCCGCTCTTCGCCGCGGCATCGGCGATCGTGAGTGGCGGCACCGCGCTCTGTCCGACAACGCGCTCGATGGAACGCGCCGCCTCGTCGGCATCGAGGATCTTCGGAGCGACGGTCACATCCGGAGTCTAATCATCCTTCCGGCTTTCGAAGGCAGCTCAGTTGTCGACACCGGCGAAGTCGGGGCCGCCGTGCTCGCGGCTGACGACCATTCCGCCGCAAGTAAGCCCGCCGTTGTAGCGAAGCGCGACCTTGGCGCCCTTCCACACGGCGACTTCGGGTGACGCGCCAACCTTCTGCGGCGCGCCGAGATCGCGCTCGAGGGCAGCGCGGACCGACTTGCAGTCCGCGCTGTTCTTCACCGTGAACGCGATGATGCCGAGCTTGCCGTTCGTGAACGTGTAGTCGACGTTGTTCAGCGGCGCGCTTGCGTACCGACTGCCCGCAGCCACGTGGTAGGTCGTGCGATCGCCCTTTTTTTCAGCCTGTTTGAGGCCGCGAAAGGAGCGCGGGCCGTTGCCGAAGGTGGCACCCGCGAAGCCGTTCTTGTCGTCGAGCTTGGTGGCGAGGCTCGCTTTGGCGTCGCCGGTTCCAGCGCCGCCGAGACTCCCACCGTCTTCGTTCTTCGCCGACGCTGGCGACGGCGCGTTCGATTCAGTCGACTTGTCGTCCTCGGGCGTCGAATTCGAAGGCGCATCGGCGTGGAACTCGCCAATCGGGACCTCCGCCGGCCGCACCTTGGCAGGGCCGGTCGCCTGGCACCCGGCCATGAGCGCGGGCAGCGCGAGGAGACGAAATCCGGCGTGGCGGCGGCTACGCTTCACATCCGCGACCTTACCGGATCCGACGCAGTCCGGAAAACTCGATGCGGGAAGTCCCGCGAACTGTGCCGGGAAGCCTCGCGGAGTGCGCGAATGGCCTTAGGTTGGACCGATGACGAAGAGAACCCTCGAGATTGACGTCTGGTCGGATGTCGCCTGCCCGTGGTGTTGGATTGGGAAGCGCCGCCTCGAGGCGGCCATCCTCGCTTTCGAAAAGCGCCACGCCGGTGACGACGTGGCAATCGCCGTGCACTGGCGCGCCTTCGAGCTCGACACATCAGCGCCGCGCGCCTACGTCCCACAAGGCTCGCATGCGTCACGCATCGCCAAGAAGTACGGAACGTCGGTCGAGCAAGCCGAGAAGATGCTCACGAACATGACGGAGACCGCGGCTGCCGAAGGTCTCTTGTTCGACTTCGCGAGGTCGAAGCCGAGCAACACCTTCGACGCGCACCGCCTCATCCACTTCGCCGATCACCACGACAAGCAGGACGCCATGAAAGAGCGCCTGCTGCGCGCGTACTTCTCCGAAGGCGAGCAAATGGCCGACAATGAGACGCTCGTGCGTCTCGCGGGCGAGGTCGGCCTCGACACCGAGGAAGCGCGCGCGATGCTGGCGAGCGACGCGTTCGCGAAGAACGTCCGTGCCGACGAAGCCGAAGCGCGCGCGATGGGCGTGGGCGGCGTCCCCTTCTTCGTCATCGATCGCCGCCTCGGCGTCGAAGGTGCTCAGCCGGCGGAAGCTCTCGGTCGCGTGCTCGAGCGCGCGTTCACCGACGGCAAGCTCGAGCGTGTGGAGCGTGTCTCATCCGGTGACGCGCCAATCTGCGACGACGACGTCTGCGCGACCTGACCCGACACGCCACGGCGCGTATCTTTCGTCCGCATGGGGCCCGAGGATCGCGTCCTTGTCGTCTCGACGCCGCCCTCGCGCTCGCTCGTCGTCTACGACGGTGATTGTGCATTCTGCACACGTTGGGTGACGCGTTGGGAACACCAGATTGGCGACGCGGTCGACTTCGAGCCATCCCGGATGGCGGCCGAGCGCTTTCCAGAAATCCCCCGCGCGCAGCTCGACGAAGCGATCCACCTGCTCGAGCCCGACGGCCGCGTCTTCACCGGTGCGCATGCCGTGTTCCGCGCGCTCGCGCATCGAA
>CAXSGV010000479.1:0-1776 GCA_964236615.1 uncultured Polyangiaceae bacterium | reverse complement strand
GCTCTACGAGAGCTCGCCCGGCTTCGCCCGCATTGCCGAGCTCGCTTACCGCACGGTGACACAGCACCGCGTCGCGGCGGCGCGGCTGTCCGATTTGTTCGTGGGTCGCGACGTGCGGCCAGCGACATGGGCGCTGGGGCACTGGCTGTTCTTGCGACTGTTGGGGGTCAGCGCGCTCGCGGCCTTCGTCTCGTTCTGGGTGCAAGCGCGGGGTCTCGTAGGCTCGAACGGCGTCGCGCCCTTCTCCGAGCTGTTGAGCGCCATCCACGCACAGGCCGCGGCCGAGGACGCGGGCTCGTTCGAGATGGTGCGCCGTGCGCCGACGCTGCTCTGGGCCGCGCCCACGGACACGGGCCTCGCGATGGTGTGCGCCATGGGTGCAGCGGCTTCGGTGTTGCTGATGGTCGACGTGATGCCGGGGATTGCGCTCTCTCTGGTGTGGGCGCTCTACCTATCGATCACCGTCGTGGGGAACGTCTTCCTCGGTTACCAGTGGGACGCGCTTCTCCTCGAGACGTGCCTCGCCGCAGCGTTCGTCGTGCCGTGGACACGCGGTCGCGCCGCTCGGGAACGCTCGCCGCGGACGAGCGGGCGGTGGGTCGTGCGCCTCCTGCTGTTCAAGCTCATGTTCCTGTCGGGCGCGGTAAAGCGTCTGAGCCTCGATCCGACGTGGAAGGATCTTACGGCGCTCCGCTTCCACTGGTTCACGCAGCCGCTACCGACACGGACCGCGTGGTACGTGAGCCAGCTGCCGCCGTGGTTTCACGAGGTCGGCGTGGTGGCAACGTTCGCCATCGAGCTGTGGCTGCCGCTGTTGCTCTTCGTGCCGGGTCGCGCGCGGCGCGCCGCGTTCTGGGGCTTCGTGGTATTGCAGGTCCTGATCGCAGCGACGGGAAATTACGGCTTTTTCAACCTCCTGACGATCGCGCTCGCGGTCACGCAGCTCGACGACGCAGGCATCGCCGCGCTCGTGCCCGCATCGGTGCGCGCGCGCCTCGCGCCGTCGCGCGAGCGGGCGATCGCGGCGCCTCGTAAGCGCTTCGGTGCGGCGAGCGTGCTGGCGGGTGTCGTCCTCGCAGCGAGCGCGTTGCGCATGCACGCGGCGGTGACGGGCTCGGACGCAACGCCACGCCCGATCGCGCGCGCGTTCGCCTACGTCGCGCCGTTCGCGAGCATGAACGCGTACGGCCTGTTCGCGGTGATGACGACCTCGCGTCGCGAGATCGCAATCGAAGGCAGCGACGACGGTGTGACGTGGAAGCCGTACACGTTCCTCTGGAAGCCGGGCGAGGACCTCACGACGCCGCCGCGCTTCGCGGGCCTTCACATGCCGCGGCTCGATTGGCAGATGTGGTTCGCCTCGCTTGGCGGCACGTGCGTGGGCGAGCGCTGGTACCTCGCATTCGTGCAGCGACTTCTCGAAGGCTCGCCCGCGGTGCTGGGGCTGCTGGTCGACGATCCGTTCCACGGCCACCCTCCCCGTTTCGTACGAAGCCTCACGTGGGAGTACCGCTTCACGACTGTGGCCGAGAAGGCCACGAGCGGCGCGTGGTGGAGCCGCGAGCGCGGTGCACCGTACTGCCCCACGCTGACGCTGCGCGATGGGCGCTTGGACGTCGTCGAGTAGCCCACGGTCGTGCGGGCGTCGTGGGCGGCGTCGTGACGCCGCAGACGCTCCCTGCGGGAGCGCGGGAGCGCGGGAGCGCGGAAGGAGCCTGGAACACGGCCCGCTCTGGAGACGCGTAGCGATCGATCTCCAGGTGCGGGCCGTGTGCC
>CAXSGV010000478.1:0-5630 GCA_964236615.1 uncultured Polyangiaceae bacterium | reverse complement strand
CACCGATGGGGAGCATCGGCTTCGGCAGCAGATCGCTGGCTTCGCGGATCCGCGTGCCCTGCCCTCCGCACAAGATGACGGCCTTCACGCGAAAACCCCTCTCTTCGGACTACTTGCTTGCCACACGAGGTCGAGACGCTCGAGATCAGCCCGAGTACTTCTCGATCATCTTGCCCAGGCGCGGCACTGCCGCTTCGACGTTCTTCTTCGCGCTGCCGCGGAGCTTGTCGTAGGTGCCTTTGACGACGCCGCTCTTCGAGCGCTGCGCCTTGGCGTCGGTGATGGCAAGGAGCGCGTCGGCGACGCGAGCGGTGTTGCCAGTGAAGAAATCGGAGACCGGCTTCTGGCCCGTCTTGGCCTCTTGGTAGAGGGGATCGAGCGCTGTCGCGAAGTCGGGAAGGAGATCCGAGACGGCCTGCTTGATGAAGCCAGGCTTCACGCCCTTCACTGCGGCGTAGCCCGCCTTGATCGCGAGCCCGGAGATGCCGCCCTTGTCGGCGACCTCGGCGTCGATCAACGCGAGGCAGTCCTCCACGATCGCGGGCTTCTTCTCTTCGTTCGTCAGCACTTCGGGGAGCGTCGACATCTAGGGCCTCTTCTGTCCTCGTATCGCCGTAATTTCCCTGCGCAGCGGGCGCAGCGAGCGGAGAACGCGAGTACCACAGGTTCCATCCGGGGCGGAAACGCTCGCTACGGCTCCGCCGTTTTCCGCGACAGCGTCCACCCTTGACTCGCCGCGTCAACAGATCCACCTTGGCTGAATGAACCGCCATTCAGTTTCGGAACGCGTCGCAATCGTGCGCGGGATCCGGACCCCCTTTGCGAAGTCCGGCACCGCCTACAAGGACATGAGCGCGCTCGATCTCGGCAAGACCGTGGTCGCCGAGCTCCTCGCACGGAGCGAGCTCGATCCCAAGGAGGTCGGGCTCTGCGTCTACGGTCAGGTGGTCCCCTCGCTCGCTGCGCCGAACATCGCGCGCGAGATCGTGCTCGGCACCGCCCTTCCGAAGAGCATCGAGGCGTTCAGCGTCAGCCGTGCGTGCGCCACCTCTTTCCAATCGATGACGAGCGCGGCCGAGGCCATGCTCGCCGGCCAGCACGACGTCGCCATCACCGGCGGCGCCGACAGTGCGAGTGACGTCCCGATTGCGGTCTCGAAGCGCCTCGCCAACGCGCTCGTCGACGTGTCGAAGGCGAAGACCTTCGGCGCGAAGGTGAAGATCTTCGGCCGTCTCTCGGCGAAAGATTTCATCCCCGTTCCCCCCGCGCTGAAGGAGCCATCGACGGGCCTCACCATGGGTGAGAGCGCGGAGAAGATGGCGAAGGAAGGCCACATCGCGCGGGAAGCGCAGGACGCGTTCGCGCATCGCAGCCACGATCGCGCCGCCAAGGCGTGGGCCTCGGGCGCATTCGAAGCCGAGGTGATGCACGTCGTCCCGCCACCGCGCTACGACGCGCCGATCGCGGAGGACAACACGGTGCGCAAGGACTCGAGCGTCGAGGGCTACGCCAAGCTGCGCCCAGTGTTCGATCGCAAGTACGGCACGGTCACCGCGGGCAATTCGTCGCCGCTCACCGACGGCGCGAGCGCGCTGCTCCTCATGACGGAGTCGAAGGCGAAGGCGCTCGGCTACAAGCCGCTCGGCTACCTGCGCTCGTGGGCCTACGCCGCGCTCGATCCCAATGACTGGATGCTCATGGGTCCGAGCTACGCGACGCCGCTCGCGCTCGATCGCGCGCAGCTTCGACTTGCGGACATGGACGTGGTCGACATGCACGAGGCCTTTGCTGCGCAGATCCTCTGCAACACCCAAGCGTTCGCATCGAAGAAGTTCGCCGAGGAGAAGCTCGGTCGCAGCGAGGCCATTGGCGAGATCGACGACGCGATCTTCAACGTGCACGGCGGCTCGATCGCGCTGGGGCACCCCTTCGCGGCGACGGGCGCGCGCATGGTGACGACGGTGCTCAACGAATTGAAGCGCCGAGGCGGCCAGTTCGGTCTGGCGACGGCGTGTGCAGCGGGTGGTCTCGGCGCGGCAGTGGTTCTGGAGGTGGGCGAATGACGAACGCAGTCGAGAATCGCGGCGAGGGTCGCGCGAAGGACGAAGACAAGAAGAGCGGCCCCATCGTGCGGGTCGAAGCGCGGCCCGACGGCGTGGCGCTCATCGTGCTCGACGATCCGAACGAGAAGCTCAACACCATCACGCGCGGCTTCGGCGAAGAGCTCGTGGCTGCGCTCGACAAGGTCGAGAAGGACGACGCCATCCTCGGCGCGGTGCTGTGGAGCGGCAAGAAGGACAGCTTCGTCGTCGGCGCGAACATCGACATGATTCGCGCGATTCATCTCGCAGCGGACGCCGAGCGCATGTCGAAGGAGCTCGCGCAGCGCATCGCCCGCATCACCTCCCAATCGAAGAAGCCCATCGTCGCGGCCGTGCACGGTCAGGCGCTCGGTGGCGGATTCGAGCTCGCGCTCGGCTGCCACGCGATTGTCGCGACCGACGACAAGAAGACTGTGCTCGGCCTCCCCGAAGTGCAGCTAGGGCTGCTGCCCGCGGCCAACGGCATGCTCCGGATCGCCGAGCGCGCCGGTCTTCAGGTCGCGCTCGACCTCTCACTCACGGGGAAGAACACGCGGCCCGCGAAGGGCAAGCGCATGAACCTCGTCGACGAAGTGTGCCCGCCGTCGGTCCTCCTCGACGTCGCCGTCAAGAAGGTGCTCGACCTGAGCAAGAGCAAAGCGAAGCTCGGCGCCCGCCGCGCTCTCCCGTTCAAGCTCGACGCGGCGCACCTCACGCAGCTCGCGCTCGAGAAGAACCCCGCCGGCCGAAAGCTGCTCTTCAAGAAGGCACGCGAGGCCACGCGGAAGAAGACGCGCGGTCACTACCCCGCGACCGAGCGCATCATCGACGTGCTCGAGCGCTTCGGCGAGAAGGGCTTTGCCGCGGCGGCGGAGCTCGAAGCGAAGAGCTTCGGTGAGCTCGTGGTCAGCGAGTCTGCGCACCGCCTCATCGAGCTCTTCTTCGCGACGACCGCGCTGAAGAAGGACTCCGGCGTGGACGGCAAGGTCGACGTCGAGCTGCCCGAGAAGGTCGCCATGCTCGGGGGCGGTTTGATGGGGGGTGGCATCGCGTACATCACCATCAACGCCGGGATTCCCGTGCGTTTGAAGGACAAGGACGACGCCGGCGTCGGCCGCGGCCTCAAGTACGTGAAGGAGATTCTCGACGAGCGCGTGAAGAAGAAGCAGCTCTCGCGCGAGGACCGCGACCAGGTATTCGCGCGTTTGACTGCAACCACGGATTACAGCGGAATCAAGAGTGCGGACGTCATCATCGAGGCCGTGTTCGAAGACCTCGCGCTCAAGCATCGCATCGTGCAGGAGGTCGAAGCCGTGGCGAAGGACGACGCGATCTTCGCGTCGAACACGTCTTCGATCCCGATCAGCAAGATCGCGAGCGTGTCGAAGCGCCCCGAGAACGTGATCGGGATGCATTACTTCAGCCCGGTTCACAAGATGCCGCTGCTCGAGGTCATTCGCACCAAGCAGACCTCGGAGCGCGTCGTCGCCACCGCGGTCGCGCTCGGGAAAAAGCAGGGCAAGACCGTCATCGTCGTCAACGATGGCGTGGGTTTTTACACGAGCCGCATCCTCGGTCCGTACATGAACGAGGCGGCCTACCTCCTGAGCGAAGGCGTGCCGGTCGAGGTCATCGATCGCGCGCTCGTCGACTGGGGCTTTCCGGTCGGTCCGATCACGCTGCTCGACGAGGTGGGCATCGACGTCGCCGCGCACGTGGGGCCGATCATGGTCGCCGAGTTCGGCACGCGCATGACGCCCCCCGCATCGAACGCGAGGCTCATTGCCGACAACCGCAAAGGCCGCAAGAACGAGCGCGGCTTCTACCTCTACGGAAAGAGCGCGAAGGGGAAGAAGAAGGCGGTCGACCCGACGGTCTACGCGGCGCTCGGCCTCGATCCCACGCGCGCCACGTCGATGCCCGTCGAAGAGATCCAGATGCGCTGCGCGCTGCAGCTCGTGAACGAAGCGTTCCATTGCTGGGGCGGAGGCATCCTCCGCAGCCCACGCGACGGCGACGTCGGCGCGATCTTCGGCCTAGGTTTCCCGCCCTTTCGCGGCGGCCCCTTCCGTTACGTCGACACGCTCGGCGCCGCCGAGGTCCTACGCCGCGTCCAGGGCTACTACGACAGATTCGGCGAGCGCTGGGCACCGGCCCCGGCGCTCGTCGAGCTCGCTAAAAAAGGCGCGCGGCTTTACTAGGGGCCCGTCTGCCCGTCCCCATAGCCCGGAGTGAAAGGGACGGGCACGGGCACCGCCTCTTCGTCTTCAGCGATCGCCTGCGCCGCGGCCGCCTCCGCCTTCGCGGGCGCGGGCTTCGTTGACGGTGAGCGTGCGCCCGCCGTAGACGAAGCCGTGAAGCTCGTCGATGGCGCGCTTCGCGTCGTCGTCGCTCGCCATTTGTACGAAGGCAAAGCCGCGTGGCTGCCCCGTCATGCGATCGGTGATGATCGCTACCTCGGCGACGTTTCGACTGTCTCCCGCGAACAGCGTGCGCAACTGATCTTCGTCGCACGTGTAAGGGAGATTCCCCACGTAGATCTTGGTTCCCATTTTCCCGACCCCGATACGCCCTCCACCGTTCGCAGGTGAGGGTTGCTGGCGCGGTGCCGGTCCCCCCGGCGATAGCGAGCGCGGTCGAAAACCGAGCCCGATGCGAACGACGATGCCAAAACCAGCCGACCTAAGCGTACGAGGCTGGTTGCGCTTTGCAATGAGTGGGTATTTGTATGAACCCGTCTGCTAGAAGGCGGCCATGATTCCCCGCTATACGCCGCCGGATTTTGCCAATCTGTGGTCGCAGGAACGTAAGTATTCGACCTGGCTCGAGGTCGAGCTCGCGGCCTGCACGGCGATGGAGGAAGCCGGCCTCGTGCCCGCCGGCGTGGCCGCGCGCATCCGCGGATCGAAGCCCGCGCTCGACCCTGCGCGCATCGATGCGATCGAGCGCACCACGCGTCACGACGTCATCGCTTTTCTCACGCACGTCGAGGAGCTCGCGGGCGAAGACGCGCGTTGGCTCCACCGCGGCATGACCTCGAGCGACGTGCTCGACTCGTCGCTCGCGATGCTCCTGCGCGACGCCGCGGATCTTCTCGTCGCGCGCACCGATCTCTTGCTGGCCGCGCTCGCGCGTCGTGCGCGTGAGCACAGCAAGACGCCGATGATTGGCCGCAGCCACGGTATCTTCGCCGAGCCCATCACGTTCGGTCTCGCGCTCGCGGGTCACCACGCCGAGATTGCGCGCGGGCGCGTGCGGCTCGTGGCGGCGCGCGCCGAGATCGCGGTGGGGAAGATCGCCGGCGCCGTCGGGACGTACGCGCACCTGACGCCCGCGATCGAAGCCAAGGCGCTCGCGACGCTCGGTCTCGAGGCCGAGACCGTCTCCACGCAGATCGTCGCGCGCGACCGTCACGCCGCGTTCTTTTCGGCGCTAGCGCTCCTTGCCGCCGGCATCGAGCGCCTCGCGACGAACGTGCGGCACTGGCAACGCTCCGAGGTCGCCGAGGCTGAGGAGGCGTTCACCAAAGGGCAAAAAGGCTCGAGCGCG
>CAXSGV010000477.1:0-5683 GCA_964236615.1 uncultured Polyangiaceae bacterium | reverse complement strand
GTGCAGCTCGGTCGTCGTCATCTTCTTCTGGAACTCCGGCTTGCGCAGGATCGCCGAGAACAGGCGATCGGTCTGAAGGAGCGTCTCCTCCCAGAAGCCGAGGTCGTAGATGCGAATGATGCGCGCGAGCCGGTATTGAAGGTCGCCCGCGTTCGGCTCGATCTCGCGAATGCGGTGGCCGATGATGCGGTGCGCGTCGTGGTAGAGGTTCGCGCCCGTCGTCGTGATGCAGTCGATCAGGCCGCGCTCGAGCAGCGGGATGATGCAGGACTGGTGAAGACCGGCCGGCGTCATCGCCCCCGAGAAGGCGAAGAAGATCGCGCAGTCCTCGTCGACGCTCCTACGCATGAGGTCGTAGGCCGTGCGTTCCTGACGCCCGACGTAGGCGGGGAACATGTTTTGGATGATGTCGATTGGCCGTTCTTTGCCGGTGATCCCCACGGGCTGCACGTTGCGAGCACGCTCGAAGTCCTTGCGGATCGAGCTCTTGTCGAGAGAGGGCGGAGTCTTCGTCATGGGCAGGGACCGCCACGATACCGAAACATCGATCGCTCGGGACCGCCTTCGCTACTTTAAAGAGGGTGCGCTCGCCCCGACATGATGTTCCGCGATTCGAGGTCCTCGCTGCCAAGGACGACGCGTCGCTCGTTCTTGCGGATGTGGCTGTGGGCGCCGCGCTGATTGCACGTGACGTCTACGGCAGCCTCGACGTCGACGCGCTGCTCGATCGCTTCGGCGAGCTGACGGCGCCGCTCGCGGACCAAGGGCTCGGCGCGCTGCCGCCGCGTGAGCAAGCTGCGCGTCTCGGCGAGCACGTCTACGAGACCCTCGGCTTCGCCGGCAACGAAGAGGACTACTACGATCCGAAAAACAGCCTCTTGCCCGACGTGCTCGATCGCAAGCTCGGCATCCCGATCACCCTGGCGGTCGTCTACTGCGAGGTCGCGCGTCGGCTCGGCGTCCAGGCCGTAGGCGTCGGCTTCCCTGGGCATTTCCTGGTGCGCATCGAAAATCCCGGCCACGCGCTCCCGATCCTGATCGATCCGTTCTTCCGCGGTCGCGTTCTCGACGAACCCGGTCTGACGAAGCTGCTTCATCGCGTGACCGGAAAGAACGAGGTGCTGCGGCCGGAGTTTCTTCACCCCGCCACGCCGCGCGCGATCTTGCTGCGGATACTCGTGAACCTCAGGACGATCTACCTCTCACGCGGCGACATGGCGCGGGCGATGCTGGCGATCGATCGGATCCTCTGCCTCACGCCGGACGCGCCCGAAGCGCTTCGCGAGCGTGGCCTCTTGTCGGCGCGCTTGGGTGCCAACGCGGGCGCGCTTGCCGATCTCGAACGCTTCCTCGTGGTGGCTCCGCGCGCCGAGGATGCGTCGCAGATCCGCGCGCGCATCACCGAGCTCCGCGCGCGTGGGACGCGCTCGGTCAACTGAGAGCTACCGGGTGAAGACCTGCACGAGCGCGCTGATCGGGAGGCGGAGCTTGCCGTAGATCGCCCACGCTTTGCCCGTCTGCTCGGCGTTGCGGTACTCGAGCTCGGCACCGAAGATCGCGAACCCGAGCGCAGTCATGAACCCGGCGCGGTGGCCCTTCGTGGCGTCCATCATTCCGCCGACCTGCACCCAGAGGCCGGCCTCGAAAAGGGCGAGCTCGGCCTGCACGCCGATCGTCGCGTCGGAGAGGCGCGAATATTCGTAGGTCCCGCGCAGGGTGAGCCAGAACGGATCTTGTACGAGCGTCGCGCCGAGCCCCGGCCGTAGGAAGCCACTTCCGCGCGTGGGGCTCGAAAAGACGTGCCCGTAGCCGGCTTCGAAGTTCAAGTCCCAGGTGAGACGGTTCTGCATCAGGCGGACCATCAGCGGCGCGCGGATGGGATGCGCTGCCGTGGCTTCGTGCCCGTAGGGATCTTCGTCGAGGGGCGAGCGCAGGAGCGGCTTCCCCTCGTCACTCGTGGGGGGGGGAGGGGCGGCGGCCGCCGGCGCGGGCGTGGGTGCAGGAGGTGGCGCGGTCGCGGGTGCGGACGACACGGTCGCGTCCGGCGGCGGCTCAGCTGAGGCCGGCGCCTGCGCAAGGGCGGGCGCCACCGAGAAGGTGAGCATTCCAACGACCGCGAGGGAGGTCGCGAAGAACGTGCGCGTACTTGCCGGTTCCATTCAACAACTGCTCAGATACTCCAAGCGCGCCCGGGGCGTGTGACTCAATCCGAGGTCCAGCGCAATCGTTCAAGCACAACCGTGCTGCGCGATCGCTTGACACTCAAAGCTGGACCATGTTAGCCCGGGGACGCTTTTTCGGCCGTTTTCTCCGCTCGAAAGCTCAAACATTCCTGTTCCGAAGTTCTACTTGGAGGCCTACGAAGATGAAAGAAGTGGCGAAGTTGGCTTTTTACGCTGGTGTCGTGTTCATGGGCACGGGCTGTGCGTCGTTCCTTGGCGGTTACCCCAGCGGTAGCATCTACACCGGCACCACGACGCCCCACATGGCCACGCGCGCCGAGATCTCGGGCCAGGGCAAGACGGGCGACAAGACCGGCGAGGCATGCGCCACGGGCATCCTCGGCATCGCAGCTTTCGGCGACGCCAGCGTCGACGCGGCCAAGAAGGCCGGCGGCGTCTCGGACGTTCACTCGGTCGAGTTCCGCGCGATGAACATCCTCGGCATCTACACCCAGGGCTGCACGGAAATTCACGGCAAGTAATCTCGCCGCGATTTTCGAGTTTGCGACGACGGGAGACCGCCTCCGAAGAGGAGCGGCCTCCCGTTTTCGTTTAAAGGCGCGACGTTTACGCGGCGCTCAGAAGCTCCAGCCGATCCCGAAGAGAACGCGGGGGGTCACGTGGAGCGCGTTTCCGCCCCCGGCGCCGATGGCGAGCAGCCCGCCGCCGCCGCCGATCGTGAACCCGTTCGCGAGCATCAGCTGGTAGCCGACGTCGAAGGCGAGCCCGTAGTACGCGTGGGTGCTGACGACCGGGTGACCCGTGAAGCCCACGAGCAGCGACGGCCCGAGGAAGAGCCCCTCCATCCTGGGCGCGAGCCAGTAGTGGTAGCCGAGCTCGGCGCCGACCCCACTCGATTCGGAAGCGGTGTAGCCGAACGCGTACGAGGGCAGCTTTCCGCGGTCGCGATCGTGGAACGTGAGCTGGGGCGCGGCGACGAGCGCGTGGTGTGGCGCGAGCTCGTATTCGACGTCGACGCTCAACCGCGAGAGAAAGAGCGGGAGCGGGTTCAGTCGGATGCTCAGCTTGCGCGCGGCGCGAGCGTCGGCGTCGAAGCTCTCGGCCGGTTCCTCGCGCTGCTGCTGCGACGCGGTCGTGTGCTGCTCGACGGGCCTCGGCTTCGGCCGCGTCCCGCTACCTCCACCACCTTGGTTCGCCGGCGGAGGGGGCGGCGGCGGGTTGTTCGTCGAGAGCGGTGGTGGGGGCGGCGGCGGAAGGTTCACCTGGCCGCGCCCCGTGCGGGCCCACGCGAGCGCTCCGAGGCCCGCCAAAACGTAGCCTCCGATCAGCCTTTTCCCTGCGCGCATCTCCCTTTAATTCGTATCACGCGTGCTAGGGTCGCGGGGCATGTTGGCGCTCGCCGCTCAGATTCACTGGGACGTCGGCGCGAACGCCGGGGTCATGAAGCGGGTGCTCACCGGCGGCCCTGGCGACGCCGGGTTCGGCCCCGTCGTCTCCGCGCAGGCGCACGTCGCGCTCCTCCCTTTCGTTCGTGTCGGCGGGTACGTCGCGCACGACATCTCGCCGGTCGCCGGCGCGGCCGCGGCGCGGCAAATCACCTCCGCGGGTTTGCACGTGAAGCTCCTCTCGCCGGTGCCTCGTGGTGACGTTCGTGTTTGGCTCGCGACCGGCTTCGGTTACGCGGGCGTCTACGCGCCGAGCTACCACCAGACGCTCGCGCTCTCGCACGAAGGCACGCCTCCGTTCACGCCGACCGACGTCGGCGTGCATGGCGCGGGGGGCAGCTACTTCGAGATCCCCCTGTCACTGGGGGCCGCATACAAGCTTCGGAAACCTTGGGAGCTGACCGCCGAGCTCGGTGCGCGCTTCGGTCTCGGCTTCACGGGCAGCGTGTACGACGGTCGTTTCGGCTTCAACCCGGACTACCCGCAGATCCTCGTCGCGCCGCTCGGCAAAGACTCGGTCGGAGTCTTCCTCACGGTCGGAATCAACCTCGAGCTCTGATGCCCCCGAGGGTCCCGCTGTGGTATCCAGGTAACTCCGAGCCTTTCGAATGCCGCCGAGCGACCACGCTTCCACGTCTCCGCGCCCGAGCTTACGTCCAGGCGGGCCGACGTCGCTGATTGGCACCACGATCAGTGGGCGCTACCGGATAGAGAAGCTCCTCGGTGAAGGCGGCATGGGCGCGGTCTACCAGGCCGAGCACACGCACATGCGGAAGCGCCTGGCGATCAAGGTGCTTCATCCGGAGATGAGCCGACTGCCCGAGGTCGTCGCGCGCTTCGAGCGCGAAGCCATGGCAGCGGCGCACATCGATCACCCGAACGTCGCGACCGCGACCGACTTCGGCAAGCTCGACGATGGCTCGTTCTTTCTGGTGCTCGAGTTCGTCGAGGGCAAGAGCCTCCGTGACTCGGTGCAACAGGGCCCGCTCGAGATTGGTCGCGCGCTTCGCATCCTCCGGCAGATCGGTGCGGCCCTTCAGCGCGCGCATGCGATCGGGATCGTGCACCGCGACCTCAAACCCGAGAACGTGATGCTCATCGACCGCGACGGTGAGCCCGACTTCGTGAAGGTGCTCGACTTCGGCATCGCCAAGGTCCCCGTGGGCGACATCTCGACCTCGGGTGCGAAGTCCGATCAGAACGCGCCCGCGCTCACGCAGCTCGGCATGGTCTACGGCACGCCCGAGTACATGGCGCCCGAGCAGGCGCTCGGCCAGAACGTCGACCCGCGTGCGGACATTTATGCGCTCGGCATCATGGCGTACGAGATGATCGCCGGCGTGCGGCCGTTCGATCACGAGAGCAAGGTCACGCTCCTCGGCATGCACGTCACCGCGCCAGTTCCGCCTATTTCGGCGAAGGCGCCTCAAGTGCAAGTGCCTCGCGAGGTCGAGGCGGTCATCATCCGCATGCTCGCGAAGGAGTCGACCTACCGTCACGCCGACGCGCGCGAGCTGCTCGAGGCGCTCGACGCGATCTGGATCCCTGCGTACGGCTCGCCGCCTGGCGCGCCGCAGAGCGCGCTTCCGCGCATGTCGCTCGCAGGTGTCCACGCGAACACTCTCAGCGGGCCCATGTCGACCAACACGCCCCACCCGCACGCATCGCTTGCGGGCGTTCCGCACGGCTCGCTACCGAGCACGTCGGGCGCGTTGCCGGCGTTCCAGAACTCCGCCGCGGTGCTGCTCGATCGCGTGCAGACGATGGTGAAGACCAACCCACGCCCGTTCCTCATCGGCGGCGCGGGCGTCGAGGTGCTCCTCGCGATCGTGTTCTTGGTCGTGGTCGTCGCCGGCGCCTCGGGCACGAAGACCGACGCCGACGCAGGGCTCGCGCTCATGCCGAGCTCGAGCTCGACTGCGAAACCGCTGCCCAAGCCCGACGACATCGAGGTGCAAATCAAGGCCGCCGTCGAGCTCGTCGACAAGGGCGACTACGGCACCGGTATCGATCGCCTCACGCAGATCGAGAAGGAGCACGGCGACCGCGCCGACG
>CAXSGV010000476.1:518-5703 GCA_964236615.1 uncultured Polyangiaceae bacterium | reverse complement strand
GGGTGCTACACGTTCGGACGCCGATGAGATCTTTCGCATTGCCACACGCGAGCCTCCGACGCCGCGCGCGAACGTGGCACCTCGCGCCGCTTCTCCTCGGGCTCGCGGTCCCGCTCTTGACCGGGGCCGACTGCGGCGACGACGGAGCCCGCGCGGCTGTCGACACGGTCTGGAGCGGACCAGGCGGTGCGACGGTCGTCGTGCACGACGATCCGTTTGCGCTGACGATCAAGAACGCCGCTGGCGAGGTCTTGCTCGAATCGGTCGCACCCGAGGAGACTGCCGACGAGGCCACCGCCAAGGAGAAGGGGTCGCGCTACGCCCCGCTCGCGTTCACGCACGCGATCGATCGCAGCGTGCCCGTCGTCATGTACGGCTGGGATCATTACCGCGGCGAGGACGAGCCCTTCCACCGCGCGACGCACGTACGCTCGATCGATCGTAAGGAGGCAGGCGAGCTCGCCGTTCACCTCGTGAGCGACGGCGATCGCGAGGTCGAGCTCGTGATTGCCAATGCGGCGACGGGTGGGGGCATCCGGCTCACGGCGAGCGCTACCGCGCTGCCGAAGGACAACGAGGACACGGCACCGAACCGGCTCTCGCTCGCATTCAAGATGCACGACGACCCCAACGCCGATCACTTCTTCGGTTTCGGCGAGCGCTTCGTGCACGCCGATCAGCGAGGCCACCGCGTCACGACGTGGGTCGAGGACGGCGGCTTCGGCCACGGCGAAGCGGCGGAGCCCGGCTTGTCCGAGCCTTCACCCTCCGGTGAGGGCGAGACCAACATGCCGATCCCGTGGCTGATGTCCTCGCGTGGCTTCGGCATTTTCCAGGCGTCGACCTTCCGAACGACGTACCACCTCGGCGACGAGCGGCAGGCGGCGTGGCGCGTCGAGGCCACCGCCGCGCCCGACGGCCGCGCGATCTTCGACGCCACGATCTTCGTCGACACCGATCCGCTTTCGCTCGTCGAGAAGCTCACGGAGATCACGGGCCGCCCACCCGCCGTCGCGGATTGGCTTCTCGCGCCGCGCCGCCGCGCGAACATCGGCACCGACGAGATGGACAAGCTCCGCGCCGCGCACGTGCCCACGAGCGTGATCGACACCGCCTTCCACTACTTTCCGACGGGCGTGGCACCGTCGCAGCGCGGCGCGCCGATGCGCGCGATCACCGGCGACATCCATCGACGGGGCTTCAAGGCCATCACCTACTTCTGCCCGTTCGTCGCCGACAGCTGGCACCCGATGTTCGAGGAGCTGTCGGCCAAGGGCTACCTCGTGAAGAAGAAGGATGGCACGACGTACACCGTGCTCGATCCGCCGCACTCCGCGGCCATGATCGACTTCACGAACCCCGCCGCCTACGCCTGGTACCAGGGCGAGATGAAGGCTGCCCTCGACGAGGGTTGGGACGGCTGGATGTACGATTTCGCCGAGTACGTCCCGCAGGACGCGGTGCTCGCGAACGGGATGACGGGCTTCGAGGCGCACAACCTCTACCCCGTGCTCTACCAGCGCGCTGCGTTCGAGCTGCTCGAGAAGGAGCGGCCGGGCAACTACCTCATCTTCGTCCGGTCGGGTTTCGCCGGCACGGGCGGGCTCACGCCGATGGTCTGGGCAGGCGATCAGAGCACCGATTTTTCGCGCTCTGACGGCTTGCCCGCGGCGCTCACGGGCGCGCTCAACGCCGGCATGAGCGGCATCCCTCTCTGGGGATCGGACATCTCGGGCTACCACTACCAGTTCAATCCGCCGCCTGACAAAGACGTGTACCTCCGTTGGACGGAGCTCGGCGCCTTCTCGGCCGACATGCACGACGAGAACGAAGGGGCAGGCGAGGGGCCTTCGTCTCTCCGCTGGCAGATCTGGAAGGACGAAGAGACACTTGCGGTCTACAAGCACTACGCGCAGGTGAAGACGCAGATGATCCCGTACGTGCGCCTCGCAGTGAACGCCGCGCGCGAACGCGGCACACCTGTGATGCGGCACCTGTTTCTCGCGTACCCGCGCGACGCGCGTGTCTACGGCATCACCGACGAATACCTTTACGGTGACTCGCTCCTGGTCGCGCCCGTCGTTGCGCGCGGCGCACAGGCGAGAAACGTCTACCTGCCTGCGGGTGGCTTCTACGACTTCTGGTCCGGCGCGCGCGTCGCCGGCGACGAAGCGGTGGGTCGTGAGATCAACGTCGCCGCCCCACTCGGCGTCGTGCCCGTGTTCGCGAAGGCAGGCGCGATCATTCCGATGCTCGCTTCCGATGTCGAGACCGTCATCGCCTCGACCGACAACAGCGTCGTGTCGTCCGCCAATCGCGCGTCGTTCCTCGAGCTTCGAATCTTTGCCGGTGGCGACGTGAAGACGGTGCTCGACGACGCGACGGAGATCGAGGTGCACGCGCCCACCGCGCGAATCGCGAGCGAGCCCGCAGCGCCGTCGGATGCTGCTGGGCCGATCCCCCGCGCCGCTGACGCCGCCGAGCTCGACACGTGCGCGCGCTGCTTTAAAAGCGATAGCGCAGCGCATCTCGTCGAGATCGTCGTGACGATCGATGCAGCGTCGCGCGGCGCAAACGTCGACCTCGCACCGCTGTCTGCGGTCGTGCGAAATTCGACCAAGGTCAAGCGTTATCGCCTCACCATTCGGTATTGAAGGAGCGGACTCACACTTCGCGATCGCGCGCGTTGGGATCGGATCGCTTCTGGTATGGTCGGTAGGTGAGCAAGGCACGCAACTCAGACGTCGCGCGTTCGGTGAGCAGCGCACGCAAGCCTGCGCTCGCGCGAGCCGAGATCATCGACAAGGTGACGCGCGCTCGCTTCGAGACGGAGCTCGACGCCGCGCTCAAGCGCCGTCCAACCAACGAGGCCAAGCTCGTCGGCGCGCTGCGTGCGATCGCTCCGCTCAGCCCCAGCCTTCGCACGACCGTCGCCGACGCCGTCGCCGTCATGGTGCGTCGCGGCTCGTTCACGCGCGAGCTCTACACCGGCTCTCTCCGCTCGCTTGCCGAGTCCGGCGACAAGCACACCACCGCGCTTCTCAAGGACGCGCTGCTCGCGGAAGGCGCAGGCGGGACGGCCACACTCTCCGCTGCATGCTTCTCGCGTGACGTCGCCCTTGCGCAGCCGCTTGCGAAGCTCGCTGCCAGCCGCCAGTCGCACCTTGCGTTCAGCGCCGAGACCGCACGCGTCGTTCGCTCCGAATCCAACGGGGCACACCTTGCGGCGCTCGCTCCGATGATCAAGGAGAGTCACCGCATCGCGCTCTGCGTCGAGCTTTTCGTTCCGCTCGCGCGCAGCGCGCCCGAGGCCGGTTCGCGAGGTCTCTCGCAGGCGCTCGCCGTGCTCCGCGGCGCCGAGCGTCACCTCGGCCGCTGGCTCGTCCTCGCCGAGGTCGCGACCAAGGCCGGTGACGATGGACCCGCGAACGAGGCGCGCGAAAAGGCGACGCTCGGCCCCTCGAGCGCGCGCGCGGCGTGGTCGCTCGTCTCGTGGGCGCTGACGCGCACTGCGGCGGAGCGCTCGTCGTCGTCACACTCGGCGGCCCTTCGCGATGTCGAGCCGCCGCAGACCCGTCCCACCGTCGAGCTCGTCGCGCGTCTCTCCGATCGTCCGAGCGCCGATCGCGACACGACCTTTCTGTTTCGGATGGCGGCTGCGCGAGCGGCCGTCGCCAAGCCGATGCTCGAGGGCCTCGTCAAGGTGGTACCGAGCGCCGACGCCGATGGCCGCGGTCGCCCCACACTCGGTGGTCCGCTCGGTGAAGAGGTCGCGATCCGCGCGGCGCTTTTCCTCGCGCGCGACTACGGTCGTGCGGATCTCGCCGAAGCCCTCCTCGAAGCGGCCTCGGGCGCGGCGCCCCAGAGCGTGCGCAACGGCGCGCCCAGCGCCACCGCCAGCGCCGGCACCAGCCCCAGCACCGGCACCGGCACCGGCACCAGCGGGGGCAGCGGCAAGCGCGAGGAGCTCCGCGGTCTCGCTGCCGCCGCGTTGTTCGACGTCGGCCTTCGCGACCGCGCACGCGAGATCGCCGACGAGCTCGTCAGCTCGAAGGTGATCGGCAACGTCGCGTGGAGCGCGCTCATTCGCGCGCGCGGTCCCGGCTCCGCAGACGACGCACGCGCCAACGCATCACCCATCGTGCACGAGACAGCGTTCCGCTGGATTCAGTGGGGCTGGCTCGAGTAGCACGCGCCGCTCGTGCGGCGACCGCGGCTCGTGCGGCGATCGTGGCCACCGGCGCGATTCTGTTCTGCGCTGCCGTCGCCAGCGTCCACGGTCGCGTGCCCGGCTCTTTCGAACGCGAAGCGTGGGCGATCCCGCCGCCTTCACAATCTCCGTCGACCGGCGCGGCCGGTAACGCCGGCGCGCCAGCCGCCGCCGCGACCGACACGATGATCGTGGTCGCCGACCGCGACGACGACGACGGCGATGGCCGCGCCGATGCCGACCAAGATCCGTCGCCGGTGGGCGCCGAGGTCGATCTCGTGGCGCTGCAGCCGCGGCTCGCCGGCGCCGAGCTGCGCGTCATCAACGGTGCCGATCGCGCGCGCCTCGTCGTGCGCAACAAGCCGATGCCCTGGGGCACGGTGGCTCCTCCAGGCGCCATGATCCAAGGCGTGAAGCCGGGTCTGCTCACCGGCATCGCGGTGCACGGGAAGGTGCAGGAGACGTTCGCGATCCAGGTCCTCGGCCTCGGCCTTCGCGACGGCGCACAGAAGGACGTCGACCTCGCGCGCGAGCACGCATCGCTCCAGCGGACGCCACCCGAGCGCGTCGAGGGCGGCCCCGAAGCTCGTTACGACGATCCCGACGCGCTCCGAGCAGTCGTGATCGTCCCGGATGCTGCGGGTGCGCCTGCGCAGCCACCGCCGCTCACCGTCGAATCGATCGCTGCGTCCGGAGCTTCGCTCGATCAGCTTCAAAGGATTGCAATGGAGCCGTTCGCGTGCGGAAAGGGCGTTCGCTGCTTTGCAACCGCGCCTCTGCGCTTCGTCGTCGATGACGTCGATCGGACGCACCCGGTCGTCGACAAGCGCTCCGTCCGCGCGGAGGTCGGCGGCGCGATCGTCCTTCGAATGGCAGGGCGAAAACAGGCAATCCGGGTGGCGGGTCCGCGCGCGTCGGCGGTTGGTCCCATCGGTCGCCTCCGTGCAACGCTGCGACCGATCGTCACACGCATCT
>CAXSGV010000476.1:0-508 GCA_964236615.1 uncultured Polyangiaceae bacterium | reverse complement strand
GCAACGACGCCGGTGCCGTCGCGACGCTTCGGACCGAGCTCGCACTTGCGTCTGCGATGTGGGGCCAATGCGGCGTGACGTTCGGACCGGCGCAGTCGCTCGACGTCAAGGTCGTCGACCCTCCGCCGCCCCACCTCATCGCGTTCGGCGACGATCTCGGCTTGCCCGCGACCGGTGGAGGCGAGGTTCGCGTCCGCGCTGACGGCAAGGTGCTCGTCGTACCGATCGCCGCACGCTCGACCGCCGATCGTGTCGCGCGCGATTTCGCCGCTGCCGCCGTCAAAGCTGGGCTCGTCGCGATCGTTTCACCGAACGCGCGCATTACGCCGGGCGCCACGGGAAGCGTCGACGTCTCGCTGCGCCGGCCCGATGGCGCGCTCGTCACGATCGAAGCCGGCTCGGCGGCGCAGTTCGTTCTCACGGATGCCACCCTGAGCGTGCGCATCGGCAGCGTCGATTTCTCCGACGGCCTCCAGCACTTCGGCGACATGGATTCGATGGCGGGGAC
>CAXSGV010000475.1:0-5707 GCA_964236615.1 uncultured Polyangiaceae bacterium | reverse complement strand
GGTCTCTACCTCCACACCGCTCTCTTCGGCGCGGTCGCGATCTCGGCGTTCTGGTCGCTCATCAACGAGACCTTCGCACCCCACACGGGCCGGCGTGCGGTGAGGTGGATCACGGGCGGCGGAACCGCGGGCGGCGTGCTCGGCGGTGTCGTCGCGTGGCAGGCAGCAGCCCTCGTTCCACTGACGGCGATGTTGCCATTGCTCGCCGCAATCAACGTGATCTGCATATGGGGAAGCTGGCGCCTCCAGACCGCGCCTCGGACGCTCGACGCCGACGTCGCCCTCGTCGACGAAGAGGTGGCGGCGGACGATCCTCCGAAGGCCGCGGGGATCCCGGACCCGACCCCCGAGGCGGCTGAATCCCTCACGCAGATGCTCTGGGGGACGCCCTACCTGAAAAATCTCGCGCTCGTCGTTGCGCTTGGTGCGGTGACATCGGGACTGCTCGACTACGTCTTCAGCGCCGTCGCGGTCGAGCACTACGCAAGGGGCCCCGAGCTCCTCGCGTTCTTCGCGAAGTTCTGGTTGGCCGTCGGCCTGCTGTCGTTTTTGCTCCAGACGCTCTTCGGTAAAATCGCGCTCGAGAAGCTGGGCCTCGCCTTCACCGTCGCCATCCTGCCCGCCGTCGTGCTGATCGGCAGCGCGCTCGGCCTCGCGGTGCCCGGTCTCTTCAGCGTCGTCGTCCTTCGCGGCGGCGAGGCATCACAGCGAAATTCGCTCTTCCGTGCCGCTTACGAGCTCCTCTACACGCCGCTGTCGGCGCGAAAAAAACGGGCCGCCAAGACGTTCATCGATGTGGCCTGTGATCGCGCCGGGACGGTCGTCGCCGGCGGGCTCGCGATGGCCGCCGTGGCGCTCTGGGACGTCCGCCTCGCCGGGAAGATCCTGCTCGTGATCGCGATGTGTTGCGCGCTCGCGAGCGTCGCGCGATCGATCCCGCTGAATCGCGGCTACGTCGCGTTGCTCGAAGAGGCCCTACGCAGAGCGGCCCAGCAGATGATGCCGTCGCCCGTGCCGACCACGATGCAGAACGCGCAGGAGGTCGCCCTGCGTGACGCGATCGTCGAACGGCTCGAGCCTCCGACGCCTGGCCGCTCGGCGGTCGACAAGCTCGAGAGTGTCGGCGAGGTGTTGCAGGCGGTGCACGATCTTCAGTCGGGCGAGAAGGACCGCATTCGGCGTGCGCTCGCGTCTTCGGAGCCACTCGCAGCGCCGCTCGTCGCCTTCGCGGTGTTGCTCTTGGCGAACGACGAGCTCTATGTCGAGGCGATTCGAGCCCTCGAGAGAGCGGCGCCGACATCGACGGGCCAGCTCGCGGATGCATTATGCAACCCTCACACGGGCTTGAGCACGCGCCGACGGATCCCCCGCGTGCTCTCGCATTGTCCGACGCTTGCGGCCGCGGAGACTCTGGTGCGGGGTATGGAAGACGAGTCTTTCGAGGTTCGCTACGCCTGCAGCCGTGCCCTCCTTAAAATCCGAGCCGCCAACCCCGCGGTCGTCGTAGCGCTCGAGCGCATCGTGGTCATCGTCACGCGCGAGGTTCTACGCGACCACACGACATGGGATGCCGAGATCGACGACGAAGACGAAGACCTCACCGCGCCGAGCCTCGTCGAGCGGCTGGCCCACGACCGGTTCGATCACCACATCGAGCATGTGTTCAATATCCTCGCTTTGCATCTCGACCCGAGCTCCGTGCGCACCGCCTTCGAGGCGCTCCACAAGGGCGACGACGCGCTGCGCGGGACCGCGCTGGAGTACCTCGTGACGGTGCTGCCCGACGAAATTCGCGGCCTCGTGTGGCCCTTCGTCGGAGAGGTCCGCCCGCTGCGCGCCCCGCGCGCAGCCAGCGACATCTTTGCTGACCTCGTGCGCGGGTAATCATCCCGGCACGCGCACAACCGTGCGCTGCCACATGCGGGCGCGATGTCGCGAGGACCCTCTTCGAGACCGCTGCCTCGTAGGATTTCCTCACGTGCCAACGATGCGTTCAGGATGTGGGGAAGGGCTCGCGTGATGCCCCTTTGGGGTTGGACGGATCGGTGCCGGCAGCGAGCTCGGTCCGGCCTCTCGTCTCGACGAACGGACCACCGATCTCCTCTGGGATCGCGTCATCGTCTTCGCTGTCTTCGCCACTGAGCGCAGTTCGCACGAAGTGCTCGCCTAGCTCCTCTGCCAGCGGATCGGAGCTGTGCATTCCGTGGAGGAACGCCGAGGGGTCGGCCGAGCTCATCGACTGCGCCCGGTGCTCAGCATCGCGCAGCCCCGCAGCGTATACGGGGTTGATGTGTCCGGTGGCATCGCGCCGTTGAAGAGTTGCGTGTGCCTCTTTGCCTTTCTTCTCGTCATTGGCGGGAGTGGCTTCTGCCGCGGCGCGGCTACGGGTTTTCGGTGTCGTGGGTTTGTCGTTGTTCATTTTGGCCTCCGTCGGTCGTGCTGCAACTGCGGTGCCTCACCAACCAGCCCCTCCACCGTCGTCGAAATCTTCGCATGGCGACCGACGACGCGTGAGCGCTCCTCTTGCGCCACCGCGCAGGACCTGCGGCTTCGCCTCCAAAGCGTCGTGCGACTTCCCCAAAGAGAGCCCTCACTTCTGCACGACAACGCGACGGCCCGTCTCCTGCAGCGAGAAGCCAATGATGATGTCTTGGTGGTTGTGGATGGCCGTGATGTTTCTCTTTCTGGTTCCGCCGGTGGGGTACGGCTGGGGCTACCGTGGCTGGGGAGCGCCCTACCCGAGATACATTCAGCGCCGCCGCGGCGAGCGCGCCGCCTCGTACGTCGGCGGATCGACGGACTTCGACCATCATTCCTGGGGATGGGGTGGAGACCTCGTTTGGATGGTGGTCTTCCTCGGCCTCTTTTGGGCGGCCATGGGCCTCTGGTGGCGCTGAACGCCCCTGCCGCGACGCGCGAGCGTTCCCCAACAGTACCTGTCGAAACCAACACGAGGAGCACGCCATGAACACCGATACGCAGCAGAAAGAATACGCGACGCGCCATGCGATCTTGCAGCTCTTGTCCGACGACGAAGTCGCGCGCGTCAGCATGAAGGAGGCAGGGCCTCGTCTCGTCGACGGCGACGAGTACGTCGATCTGGAGCATCTGAACATGGGTGTTCTACGCGTGCAGGCGTCGACCCAAATGAGGATCGGCAACGTGCTTCCGCGCAGCGCCGTTGCGGACACTACATGGTCGAAGATCTGCGCAGAGTTGGCTCGCGACGGCGCATGAATCTCCATTGATCCAACGAACGCCGTAGCGACTCCCCGACCTACGCCGCCCGCGAGGCGGGGCGGGGCGGGGCGGGCTAGGGTACTTCGAGGCGCCCCGATCGCCGATCGATGGTCTCTTTGTATCCAGCCGCGCTCTGTGGTTTGACGAACACGGCAATCACGCCGGAATGGGCTGCACAAACGCGACGTTCGAGCTCGCGAACTTTCGTCTCGATATCCGGTGTTCGGAGGGAGTCGTCGAATTCGAGGCTCAGCGCGACGACGATCTGCTGCGGCGCCATATGCACCGTCAGAATGCCGTTGGCGTGTGCGACGCCGTCCATCTCTTCGGCAATCTTCGTTATCGAATCGACGATGGTCGGATTGGCCGTCTCGCCGATCAGCAACCCTTTGGTCTCGCGTGCGAGAACCGTTGCGGTGGCCGCCAGCACGAGACCAATCACGAGGGACGCGACGCCATCGAGCACGGGAAGCTTCAAGTGCACCGATAGAAAGGTCCCGATGAACGCGACGACCAGGCCGACGAGTGCCGCGCTGTCTTCGAAGAGCACCATGAACGCGGGCGGATCCTTGCTGTCACGGACGGCGCCGAGAAGTGCCGCATAGCGCTTCTTCCCTTTGAAGGTGCGGAGTGCGATCCACCACGTCGTTCCGTCGAAGAGCGCAGAGATCCCCAGAACGACGTAGCTCACCGTCGGGTTTGCGATGGGGTGCGGATGCAGGATGTGGTCGATGCCCTCGATGAGCGCGACAACGGCGCCGAGCGCGAAAACGAGCAGCGCAACGACGAAGCTCCAGAAATAGATCTCGCGCCCATGCCCCAACGGGTGCTCGCGGTCGGGCCGGACGGCGGCGCGTCGCATGCCGTGGAGCAACAGCAACTCGTTGCCCGTATCGACGATCGAGTGCACTCCCTCGCTGAGCATCACCGAGCTGCCGGTCCAGAGAGCCGCGGCGAGCTTGGTCGCGGCGACGAGGATGTTCCCGGCAATCGCAGCGTAAATGACGGTGCGGGACGAGGACCGCGACGCGAGTGAGGGTGCCATCAGGCAGCGAGGCTGGGCGGAAGGCGCGCGCTTGTCGACATCGATGAGCGTGCGCGAACGAGAAACGCGGAGGGGCACGCGGATTGCTCTGGAATCGTCGTCATGAAGCCCATTCTCGTCTTGTATGCGACGCGCGAAGGTCACACGCGCCGCATTGCAGAGCACATCGCCGCGACGCTGCTGGCGCGCGGGCACGCTGTCGAGAGCCGCGAGGTTTCCACGTTCGTCGGACCGATCGCGTTTCACTCCTTCGATTCCGTGATCCTCGCGGCCTCGGTGCACGCCGGCGAGCACGAGCGCGAGATGATTGATTTCGTGCGGACGCACCGCAAACAGCTCGAGCTGCTGCCGACCGCGTTCCTATCCGTCAGCTTGTCCGAGGCCACCGTCGAGGACACTGCGCGTCCGGAAGCGATGCGCACGAAAGCCGACGCCGACGTTCACGCGATGCTCGAGACGTTCTTCGCGGAGACTGGCTGGCACCCGAGCCGCGTCAAGCCGGTCGCCGGCGCGCTCCTCTTCACGAAGTACGGGGTGCTCGTTCGCCTCGTCATGAAGATGATCGCGAAGCGCGCCGGACATACGACGGACACCTCGCAGGACTACGAGTACACCGACTGGAACGGGCTCGACCGCTTCGTCGACGAGATCACGGGTGATGCCGGCAAGGGCGCGGCGCATGGAGCGGACCTCCCCTCGTCGGCGTCATCGGCCTGACGCGAGCGACGTCGCGTGAGGTCGATGAGCGCGCAGAATGTGCAGTCACCCGCAAGCGCCGCGCACGCCGTCGCTTCGATTGACGCGATGCCGAGCGCGGCGGACCTGGCACCGCGCGTGCACCGCTCGGTGCCATGGGCAAGATCATCGGCATCGACTTGGGAACCACGAACAGCGTCGTCGCCATCATGGTGGGACGTGAGGCCAAGGTCATCGTCAACGAGGAGGGCTCGCTGATCACTCCGAGCGTCGTCGCGTGGGATGACAAGGGCGGCGTGTTGGTCGGGCAGATCGCAAAGCGCCAAGCGGTCACGAACGCGGAGAACACGATCTTCAGCGCGAAGCGCTTCATCGGACGAAAGTTCGAGGAGACCGCAGAGGAGACGAAACGCGTTCCGTACAAGACGGTGCGAGCCGCGAACGGCGACGGCGCGTTCTCGATCCGCGGCAAGACGATGAGCCCGCAAGAAGTGAGCGCGCAGGTGCTCCTGAAGCTCAAGAAGGCGGCCGAGGATTACCTCGGTGAGAAGGTCACCGAGGCCGTCATCACCGTCCCCGCGTACTTCAACGACGCCCAACGTCAGGCGACGAAAGACGCCGGGCGGATTGCCGGGCTCGACGTCAAGCGCATCGTCAACGAGCCGACCGCCGCCGCGCTCGCGTACGGCCTCGACAAGAAGACGGACGAGATCATCGCGGTCTACG
>CAXSGV010000474.1:1496-5783 GCA_964236615.1 uncultured Polyangiaceae bacterium | reverse complement strand
AGCAGGTCAACGGCATCGCCGTCGTTCAGGCGTACGGCCGTGAAGCGGCGACGAGCGAAGAGTTCGACGTCATCAACGAGGCGTACCGCGAGGCCAACAAGCGCAGCATCTTCTACGAGGCCGTGCTCGACGCTGCGATCGAGATGGTGAGCACCCTCTGCATCGCCAGCATCCTCTGGTGGTCGGGCTTTCACCGGGTGGGCGCTCACGCCATCACGTTCGAGACGGTCGTCGTCTTCACGCAGTACATCAAAAAGTTCTTCGAGCCGGTCAGCCTGCTGTCGCAGCGCTACACCTTCCTGCAGAGCGCGATGGCGGGTGCCGAGCGAATCTTCCAGCTTCTCGACGAGAAGCAGATCGACGAGCCCGAAGCCAAAGAGTCCGACTGCGCGCCCGACGGCGCTGCCGACGAGGCCATCCACTTCCACGACGTCGAGTTCGCATACAAGCCCGGTGCTCCCGTGCTCAAAGACGTCTCCTTCGCCGCGAAGAAGGGGGAGAAGATCGCGCTCGTCGGCGCGACGGGGGCCGGCAAAACCACGGTCGCGAGCCTCGTGCTTCGCCTTTACGACGTCACGAAAGGCTTCGTCCGCGTCAATGGCAAGGACGTGCGCCGCTGGCACCGACGCGAGCTGCGCGAGAGCTTCTCGGTCGTGCCGCAGGATGTTTTCTTGTTCACCGGCACCGTGCTTTCGAACGTCGCCATGAGCGACGCCAACCCCGACGAGAAGAAGGCAGAGGTCGCCCTCTCACGCGTTGGTGCCCTCGAGCTCTTCCAGCGGCGCGAGGGGGGCCTCCATGCCAAGGTCGACGAGCGCGGCGCGAACTTCAGCGCAGGCGAGCGGCAGCTCCTCGCGTTTGCGCGCGCCGTCTACCGCGACGCGCCGATCCAGATCCTCGACGAGGCCACCGCCAGCGTCGACTCCGATACGGAGGCGCGTCTTCAGATGGCGCTCGACGCCGTCATGTCCGGCCGCACCGCGATCGTGATCGCCCACCGGCTCTCGACCATCAAGGCGGTCGACCGCATCGTCGTGTTCCACAAGGGCCGCGTGGTCGAGAGCGGTCCGCACGAGGAGCTGCTGGCGCTCGGTGGCGTCTACGCACGGCTCTATCGCATGCAGTTTGCACACGAACGCGCAAAGGCCCTCGAGGTCGCCGCGGTCGACGCTGCGCCGGAGCACGCGGCGGGCTCGGAATCTTTGCAGGAATCTCCACCTTCGAACGCGCGTTCGGTATAGCGGTAGGTAGCCGTGGCCGAAACCGATTCATCCCCGCCTTTGTTCGACAGCGTCTCGGCTTTTCCGGCCGTCGCGCCCGCGGCGCCCTCCGAGCCGCGCGTTTTGAAGCCGCGCCGCGCCGCGCCTGCGGATGCGGTTCGTCCGACGCGCGCCGAGGTCAACCTCGCCGCGCTCCGTCACAACCTCCGCGTCGTCCAGCGTCACGCCGGGGATGCCAAGGTCTGGGCGGTGCTCAAGGCCGACGGCTACGGCCATGGCGCCCCGGCGGTCGCGCGCACGCTCGAGCGTGCCGGCGCGCACGGCTTCTGCGTTGCTCTCCTCGAAGAGGGCGTCGAGCTGCGTGAGGTCGGCATCCGCGCTCCGATCCTCGTCATGGGCGGCTATTATGGTGGGGCTCACGCGGAGGTCCTCGCGCGCGGCCTCGTCCCGGTCGTCTACGATCTCGCTCAGATCGAGGGCTTCGCGCGTCTCGTTCGATCGGGCGCCGTCGCCGGCCCGGTCGATGTGCACCTGAAAATCGATACCGGCATGGCGCGCCTCGGCGTCACGATGAAGCGGTTGCCGGCGTTCCTCGACACACTCGCGAGCTTCCCCGAGGTCCGCGTCCACGGTTTGATGACGCACCTCGCACAGGCCGATGCCGTCACGACCGAAGAGACCATCGAGCAGATGGTTCGCTTCGACGAGGCGACCGCGCTTCTCGCGCGCGCCGGCGTTCGCCCGGCCATACGTCACGCCGCCAACACCGCTGCGCTGTTGCGGGGCGAAGCGCGCCTCGATGCCGTGCGTCCTGGCATCGCCATCTTCGGCGTCGCGCCTCCGATTCCGCCCTCGGCCGAGCTGCACCAGGCCATGCGCGTTCGCACCGAGGTCATGGACATCCGCGATCTCGAGACTGGCGATCCGGCCGGCTACGGCGGTTTGTGGCGCGCTCGTCGCCCCTCGCGCGTCGCGACGATCCCCATGGGCTACGCCGACGGTCTGTCGCGCCAGCTTTCGAACAAGGGCCACGTCCTCGTGCGCGGCAAGCGCGCGCCGATCGTCGGCGCCATCTCGATGGACATGTCGATGATCGACGTCACCGATCTTCCTGGCGTCTCCGTTCGGGACGAAGCCGTGGTGCTCGGCTCGCAAGAGGGCGTGCTCGGCAAAGACTTCATCGGCGCCGAGGAGCTCGCGGCGCACGCTGGCACCATCGCGTGGGAGGTCCTCACCTCCATCTCGCGCCGCGTTCCCCGCTTCTACCGCGAGCCCTGACTGCGCGGGAGCGGGAGGCTCTCGAGAAGCGTGATTTTCTTCGTATCCGACGCCGCGAAGAAGTCGACCATCCCACGATCGAAATCGACGAGCGCGAAGCAGGGGTCGTCCCACGCGCGGAAGGTGCCGGCGTTGATGACCGTGAGCTCGTGGCGATCGGCGCCGGCGAACGTGCGGAGCATGCGTGCGTGGGTGTGACCGCCGAGCAGGAGCGTGTACGTGCGCGCGCCGAGGAGCGCATGCAGCTCGTCGTTGTTGGCGAGCTCGTAGCCATCGTGCTCTGGACGCAGCTGCTTCATGTCGTTGTCGCCGACCCCGTGGCAGACGAGCGCTTTGCCGAGCGGGGTCTCGAGCTCGCGTGTGATGGGCAGGCCCTCGAGGAACGCGAGTGCGCGCGCTGAGAGATCTTCGCGGCGGTGCGCGTGCGGGATCTGCCGAAGCTCGCCCGCGAGAATCCAGCGGTCGTGGTTGCCGCGCACCGTGAGAACATGGTGGTCCTCGAGCAACGCGCACGTGCGCTCGATGTCGCCGCGCCCGTCGGCGATGTCGCCGACCGAGACGAGCAAAGTCGCGCCGAGTGCCTCGACGTGGGCCAGCGCAGCCGCGAGGCGTTCGTCCTCCGCGTGGATGTCACCAAAGAGCCCGATCTTCACGATGCCCTAAGAGTAGCGGCGTGAGCGGCATCCGCAGGTCGAATGGAGTAGGCTCCCCGACCCGTGAGTGAAGACATCGCAGACAGCGCCGACGCCAAGGCGACCGCGTCTCCGGTTTTCGCGTTCCTCTACGAACGCACCGTGGCTCCCGTGCTGGCGGGCCTCGACGATCTCGGGGCTACCATCATCCTCGCCGGGCAAGCCGCGACCTGGATGATCCGCCCGCCGTACCGCTGGGCGCAGCTGCTCATCGCGCTCGAGTTCATCGGCGCCGGCTCGATCTTCATCGTCGGTCTCGTCGGCCTCTTCACCGGGATGGCGTTCACGGTGAGCAGCATCGTGGGCTTTCGTCAGTTCTCGGCCGAAGGCATGGTCGGTGGTGTCGTCGCTCTTGCTCTCGCGCGCGAGCTCGCGCCCGTTCTCGCACCGGTCGTCGTGACGGCGCGCGCGGGCAGCACGATGGCGAGCGAGCTCGGCAACATGCGCGTCACCGAACAGATCGACGCGATCACCACCATGGGCGTGAGCCCGGTGCAGTACCTCGTCGTTCCGCGCGTCGTGGCGACGACGCTGATGCTTCCGTTGCTCGGCGTGTGCTTCGGTCTCGCGGGCATGGTCGGCGCGTACATCGTCGCGGTGGTCTGGCAGGGCATCGACCCCGGCCTCTTCTACGACAAGATCCAGCAATTCGTGCAGCCGTCGGATCTCCGCATGCTTGCGACCAAGAGCGGGCTCTTCGGGCTCATCGTCAGCGTCATCTGCTGCAAGAAGGGCTTCTTCGCTTCCGGCGGCGCGCGCGGCGTCGGCGAGGCCACCGCGAAGGCGGTCGTCTCCAGCATCGTTGCGATCTTCGCCGCCGACTACATCGTCACGACGATCCTGACCGACCTCTGAGTGTCGCGGGCTTCTGACCGGTCAGCCGTCGGCCGGGGCGTCGCCCGCGTCAGACGCATCCGTCGCGTCGGGCGCGTCCTTCGAGTCGGAGGCATCCATCGCGTCGGACGCATCTTTCGCATCGCTCGCGTCGCCACCATCGGAAGCATCTCAGGAGGAGCGCGTGCGCCACTTGCATTTATCCCGTGCGGCGAGCGGATGTGTCGTTTTGGACTCGGGCCTGCTCGTGCACATTTCGGCCG
>CAXSGV010000474.1:0-1486 GCA_964236615.1 uncultured Polyangiaceae bacterium | reverse complement strand
GGTGCCACCGTCGAGCCCGGCGTCGCCGCCCTTGCCGATGACGGGAATGAAGTTCGAGAAGTGCATCGTCGCCGCGGTGACGTGGGTGTTGTCGTAGAGCGTGCCCTCGAGCGCGTCGTACTTGGTCGAGCCCACGGGCGCCGTGAGGACCACGATCTGATCGTCGCGCATGCCCACCGGAATCAGCTTGGGATCGAACGCGAGCTTCACCGTCACCGCCTTCGCGAACTGCGTGCCCTCGGGCCCGAAGGTGTAAGCCGTGCCGACGACGCTCGACTCGGGGGGCGCGGCGAGGCCGGCCGCTGGCGTGAGGGTGATCTCGATCTCGCCCGTGAGCGCGCCGGCAGGAATGTCGACCTCGGTGCCGTCGGGCGCGGTGATCAGGCCGCCCGTTGCGCCGACGCGCATCGACACGACGCCGCCGGTATCCGACGACGTCGACTCGTCCGAAGCGCTGCACGCGATGAGCGCGCACGCCAAGCCCACCGACGCGACCGAAAACCGAAACGCCTTGGCGAGCTTCATGGCGCCCAGTGTACCGCGCCGGAAAGTTGCGGCCACGCGAACGTCACGCGGAGAACGCGAGCCGGTTCACCCTATTTCGCTTTGCTGCACTTCCCGTTGCGCGCGGATGCCGCGGCTCCAGGCGGACCTGCGGGCGCGGTGTTGCTCAAGTCGCACACGAGGCCGGCGGCGCAGGGGGCCTTCATGCGTCCCATCATTCCATCGCCGCACGCTTCGCCCTCTTTCGCGCCGCTCGCGGGATCGCTCGGGGTCGTCGGCGTGGTTGACGCGGTGGAGGTCGTCGACGCCGTGGGCGCGGTCGGCACCGCGGTTGCGGTCGACGTCGGCAGGGTCGTGGTGGTCGTCGTCTCGGTGGTCGGGGCCGTGGGCGCCGTCGGGGCGGAGCCGCATGCCACCAACGAGGTCATGAGCGTCAGCGAAGCGATGCCGGAAGCACGGTAGGTGAGCATGGCGACACCTTAGCGCAGGGTTACTGCGCGCTGACCACGACGTTGTTCAACTTGGTGACGTTCACGCCGACCGGGTAGCCGTAGCTGACCCACCGCGTGAAGTTCGGCAGCGACTCGTCGGGCCGCTGCGTTCGGTTGTCGGTGACCCAGCTGCCCCAGCCCCAGACCGTCGCGCCGAAGGACGCGGTCACGGAGGCCGCGTCGGTGCCAGGGACTGTCGCGACGATCGTGTGCACGCCGTTGTTGCAGCCGTTCTGACCCTGGAAGTTTCCGGTCGAGAGATCGATGCGTGTGAACTCGTACTTGCCGCTCGCGCCGACAGGCTGCCAGCCGGACAGCACCCCAGCGCAGTCGAGTGACACCTGCGGGAAGGCGCCAGAGGCATCCCTCACGCGCGTCACGACGAGGTTCGTCTCGGGGTAGGTCGGATCGGTGAAGAACGTGTAGCGCGGGAGGAACTGGCTCGGCGTGATCACGTTGACGAACTCGGGATCGCCTTCGCCACGGAAGGG